>CAZSGN010000269.1:0-2720 GCA_964606415.1 uncultured Bacteroidales bacterium | reverse complement strand
ATCGAAAAAAGCAATTTTTTGCGCCATGCTTTTTTGTATTATAGATTGACGTATAATCGTTCAAAAAAGATGCCAATTTATGATTTAATCATCTTTAAGACTATGTAACACAAGGCCACTTCTAAGTTTGGGTTCAAACCATGTTGTTTTGGGCGGCATGATGTTCCCGGTATCAGCAATGTCCATTAGTTGTTTCATGGTAACCGGATATAGTGCGAAGGCTACAGCCATTTCTCCACTATCTACACGTCTTTGTAATTCTTCCAGGCCTCTGATTCCCCCTACAAAATCAATTCTTTTTGAATTGCGGAGATCTGTGATATCAAGTATTGGGTCAAGAACGAGCGTTGAAAGAATAGTAACATCCAGACATCCGATGGGGTCATTATCATCATAAGTCCCTGTGGCAGGTGTTAATTTATACCATTCGCCATCGAGGTACATGCTCAGAATATGTATTTCCTGGGGCTTGTATGGTTTAGCACCTCGTTTTTCTACCTGGAATTTTTGTTCCATTTTCTCTAAAAAAGCTTCTTTTGACAGGCCATTAAGGTCTTTGACAACCCGGTTGTAGTCGATGATACCTAATTGGTTATCAGGAAAATGAACGGCCATGAAGAAGTTGTATTCTTCGTTGCCTGTATGGTTTGGATTGGCTTTTTTACGTTCTTCCCCAACTGTTGCGGCAGCTCTGGAGCGGTGGTGGCCGTCGGCAACGTAAGTGTGTGGAATAGAATTAAATATTTGGGTTAACTGTTTGTTTTTTTCCTGGTCTTTGATAACCCAAAAGTGATGACCGACACCGTCATCGGCTGTAAAATCATATTCAGGTTCTTGTTTGATCACCTCTTCTACAATCTGGTCAACTTCTTTTCTGGCCGGATAGGTGAAAAATACAGGCTCGTAATTAAGGTTGCTGTAACGGACATGGTTGCGACGGTCTTCTTCTTTGTCCGGACGTGTTAATTCATGTTCTTTAATGCCATCACCCAGGTAATCTTCAGCTGAAGCACCAGCAACCAGGCCATACTGAGTCTTGCCATTCATGGTTTGACCGTAAATGTAGTAGTATTCTGCCGGATCCTGAAAGAATATGCCCTCTTCCATAAATTTCTGCATGGCTTTAACACCTTGTTTGTATACTTCTTCTGAATAATCGCTTTCATCGTCAGGACGGTCAATTTCTGGTTTGATCACATGCAGGAAAGACTTGGGGTTGTTTTTTGCGATTTCACGGGCCTCTGCTTTGTTGATAACATCATAGGGTTTTGAGGCAATATTTTTGACTTCTTCTTTTTTAGGGCGAATGCCTTTAAAGGGTTTAATTTTTACCATAATTTGTTTATTTTTTGGTTAATGAATAAAAAAGTAATCCGGTAAGGCCATTATTTATTGTTGATCCCTATCTACAATAAATAATGGCCTTACCGGATTGGAATGAAAATAGATTCAGATTAATGATTTTGTTCAAATGTTTTCATTGCATCAATTCAATCCTGAATGCTATCCTGGGGCATTGCATTGTAAATAGCTGCTCTAAAACCACCCACGGACCTGTGTCCTTTAATTCCTACCATGCCTTTGGATTGAGCGAATTCAAGAAATTCACCTTCAAGTTCTTTATATTCTTCTTTCATGACAAAGGTGACATTCATGATGGATCGGTCTTCTTCTTTAGCTGTTCCTTCAAATAGCTTGTTTCTTTCAATCTCATTATATAACAATTCGGCTTTAAGCAGGTTGTTTTTATGCATGGCATCAATGCCACCCTGTTCTTTGTACCATCTTAATGTTTGCATGGCAGCATAAATATTGACAGCAGGAGGGGTGTTGAATAATGAGTTACCGTCAATGTGTGTTTGATAATTGAGCATTGTAGGGATTTGACGAGCTACTTTACCAAGGATGTCTTTCTTAATGATGACAAAAGTCACTCCGGCAGGGGCTAAATTTTTTTGTGCACCGCCATAAACGATTCCATATTTAGAGATATCTATGGGGCGACTAAAAATATCAGAAGAAGCATCAGCAATCAGAGGCATAGGAACATTCATATCTTCTTTAATCTCTGTGCCATAAATCGTATTATTGGTTGTGATATGGAAATAATCTGCATCAGATGGGATCTGGTAATTTTTTGGTATATAGTTAAAATTGGCATCTTTTGACGAGGCAACTTCAACCGTTTCTCCGAAAAATTTAGCTTCTTTGATGGCTTTTGACGACCAGCTTCCTGTATTCAGATAAGCTGCTTTATTTTGCAGAAGGTTGTAAGGAATCATGCAAAATTGCAAGCTTGCACCTCCTCCCAGGAAAAGAATATCATGACTATCCGGAATGTTTAATAGTTCACGGAATAATGTTTTGGTTTCTTTCATGATGGCTGAAAACTCAGGGCTCCGGTGTGATATTTCCATAACAGATAGTCCCGTGCCATCAAGATCTTTTACTCCCTTGGCCGTATTTTCGATTGTGTACTGTGATAAAATTGATGGTCCAGCTGAAAAATTGTGTTTTTTCATAACGTTTAGATTTATTTTAATTTAAACTTGGCTACAAAGTTGCGAACATTTTTTTTAATTATAGAATATTTGGTCAATTAATTAATTGATTGATTCTGTAGGTCTTGATTGCTACAGTGTTATAAAATTAACAAATCTTCCTTTTATTTGGTTCTACCACTAATTTAATGAAAGCTTGCAATTTGTTTATATGTAGAT
>CAZSGN010000268.1:0-3011 GCA_964606415.1 uncultured Bacteroidales bacterium | reverse complement strand
TCTTTAATCGCTTTTTTGTATTTGGTCGATTTACTATCTGCCTTGATCGTGAGGCTTCCTCCAACATCCATGGTTCCGTCATGGCCCATAATTGTTTTTCCCCGGTATTGACTATTTGCCAACGTTGCGCTGTACATCAATGTTAAATCTTTGTTGGGATATTCACAGACAGCATGATAGACATCCGGTACTTCTCGACCATCCTTATAAAAGTAAACCCCTCCGGAAGCTGTCACACTTTCAGGGATACCCAGTTCCATAACCTGATTGATGCTGTCAAATTCATGCGTAAACAAATCTCCGGAAAGCCCTGTTCCATAGTCCCACCAGCAACGCCACCTAAAAAAATGTTTTAGATTAAATGGTTTATAAGGGGCATTGCCTAAAAATTGCATCCAGTCGATCGTTTCTTTATTGGCCTCGGGATGAATATCATAGACCCATGCTCCATTGGGATCATTCCGGTTTGTTGTGATCTCGATAAGGTTTACTTTACCAATGGCATTTTGTTTAATAGCTTCTCTGGCTTTCAGGTAACTCTCAGTTTGTCTTCCCTGGTGTCCTAATTGGAAGATGATACCGCTTTCCCGGATGGCTTCCCGTAAGGAAAAGGCTTCATCAAGTGTTCTGGTCATGGCTTTCTCGAGATAGACATGCTTGCCTGCTTTTGCTGCATCAACAGCCATTTTGGCATGCCAATGGTCAGGGGTGGCAATAATGACGGCATCAATATCTTTAGACGCAAGAAGATCTTTGTAATGATGATATCTTTTTATTTTCCCTGTTATCTTTTCATTTTGATAAACACGTTTTTTATTTGCTCCTGCAATCATAGCACGTTCAGCTCTGTAATCAAATACATCGCAAATCCCAGTCACCTCGACATTAAGATCTTCCATCTCTTTATAAGATTCATAGCGGTCATCCCTGCCTGTTTTCTGTGCTCTTTGATACCAGCTTGCAAGCACATCCGGATGGGCAAAGCCCGTTGCACGTAATAAATGTTCTCCGCGTCCTCCAAATCCAATGATGCCGAGCCTGAGCTTTTGATCTTTGGGCTGTATAGCATAGACCGGCGCAGGAGGCGTTTTGTAGTTCAGGTTAACTTCACTGGCAATGTTTCCTTTAATAAATTGATCGTATTTTTTCTTTTGATATGCGCCATATGCAAAAGCTCCCAAAACAGGGACTGTGGCAAGGCCTTTGAGAAGGTCGCGACGACTGAGGCGGTTATTGTATTGATTGTTATCTTGATTTTCCATCTTTAATTTTAAGTTTGCTTATTTTTTTTTCCGGATTTTTCGGATAATCCTGTCTATTCCAATTTTGCGGGAGGTAGGAAATACAATGAGGATAAGGATAGCCGCTAATTCAACTAAAATTTTATTGACGATGAGATAACTTCCTTCTGTTGGCACTGCATATTTGACTCCTATTATGGATGGATGAGACAAATAGTAAAACGTAAGCAGCAGCACTGCAGCCCATTTTCCTAAAGTTGTGAATAAGCCCAGTATTAAGGATATCCCAATGAGAACCAGTCCCCATTGATTCAGGAAGTCTACTGTTTTGAGGATGACAGCATGGTCGGCCATCCAGAAAAATAATGATGCAAAAGGACCTTTGGAATCATATAAATAAGGTGCAGCACTCCAGTTTGCGTTAGATAGTTTAGATATGCCTTCATACAAAAAATGCCATCCAATGACAATTCACAAAATAACAAGCATGGTTAATTGCTCAGGATTGTATGTTCTCATTTTTGATATATTAAAATGTTTTAATATGGACTCAAACGTTCGTTAAACCCAATGGGAGTTTTATGCAAAAATACTTTTTTTTTCCATTTTCACAATTTATTTTAAGCTTGCCTGGGGGTTTTTTATATTGAATTAATCAATTTGATGTTATGCGTTTTTTTTTTTATTAATTTTGTTTCATTCTATATATAATACGTGGATATTTGATATTTTATTTCTTTAACTAAAATTTACCTTGATGAAAAAGTTATTATTATTTGTTTTGCCTTTTCTTTTTATAGCTTGTCAAACAAAAGATCGTGGGGATGTTCAATTCGAAGATCCTGAAATAAAAAAAAAGGTTGATGCTTTGATGCAGGAAATGACATTGAAAGAGAAGTTGGGTCAGATGTCCCAATTGAATTATTGGAGTGGAGGAGATACTATTCCCGGAAATATTGCCGAGAAGGTTAAAAATGGCGAGGTGGGTTCTTTCTTAAATACAGATGATGTACCAACGAAATATAAACTTCAGAAAATAGCAATTGAACAATCCCGCCTGGGGATACCTCTTATTTTTGGCCGGGATGTTATTCATGGCTACAGAACTTTGTTTCCTATTCCTATCGGACAGTCTTCGAGCTGGAACCCTGATCTCGTTCAGGAAGCTGCTGCTGTTGCAGCGAAAGAGGCATCTGCTATGGGCATTCACTGGACTTTTGCTCCTATGATTGATATCACCCGGAATCCTAAATGGGGAAGGGTGGCTGAAACAACAGGAGAAGATCCTTTTTTGACAAGTGCTTTCGCAAAAGCCATGGTTAAAGGGTTTCAAGGCGACGATCTTGCTGACCCATCAACCATCGCTTCTTGTACGAAGCATTATGTCGGATACGGGGCCACCGAAGATGGTAAAGATTATAATACAACTCGTATTCCCCGGGTTGACTTGTATAATATCTATCTTCCTCCTTTTAAGGCTGCTGTTGATGCAAAAACAGTATCTATTATGAGTGCTTTTAATGATCTTAATGGTATCCCAACCTCTGGGAATATCTTCACTATGCGGGAAATATTAAAAGGTGATTGGGATTTTGATGGTGTTATATTAAGTGACTGGGATGCCATTACAGAAATGATTCCCCATGGTTTTTGCAAAACAGAAAAAGAGGCTGCTGAACAGGGATTGATTGCTGGTATAGATATGGAAATGCATAGTTCTAGTTATATTGATCATCTGGAACAGTCATTGAATGAAGGAGTTATTGAGGA
>CAZSGN010000267.1:0-3264 GCA_964606415.1 uncultured Bacteroidales bacterium | reverse complement strand
CTTGTATTTATATGTAAATCAATTAGTTATATTTATTATGCAACAACTTGGGTTAACATCCTTTTTATCCTTGCTTTCTTCCTCCAACCAGGCAATTTTCCCATAAAAGAGTTGATCCTCATCTTGCCAAATCTCAATTTTTGACTGTTTTTTTGCTGTAACCCAAACTCCTTCTACTGCATTTTCCTGCGCATGCATAGAAAAGCTAAGGAAAAAAATCAACAAAGGGATCATCTTATTATATGCGCTCATAAATATAATTGGTGTAAGAGATTTCCGGATAATCGTGTCGCTCCTCGCTTATTTTTCTCCATTCATCCCAATTGATATCAGGAAAAAAAGTATCGGCCACAAAAGTTTGATGTATGCGTGTTAAATAAAACCGGTTAGCCACAGGCATCATTTGACGATAAACAGAGCCGCCACCAATAATAAAATTGATTTTTTCTCTGCTCATCTGCGATATAGCCTCCTGAAGAGATCGCACCATAATAGCCCCTTCAAACTGATCATGCGGATTATCAGAAATAACAATATTTTCTCTATCCGGGAGAGGTGGATTAGGAAGCGAAAGCCAGGTATTGCGGCCCATTACAACAACATGTCCGCGGGTTAATTCTTTGAATCTTTTCAAATCCCCTGGCAAATGGCAAAGCAAATCATTATCTTTTCCTATTCCGCCATCCTCCGCAACAGCCACAATAACCGCAATAATTTTTGAATCAGGATTTTGTATCATAAAAATAATTAAACAGACACCTCACCTTTAATATGCGGATGCGGGTCATAATTGATTAATTCAAAATCGTCAAATTTAAAAGCAAAAATATCCCGAACTTCCGGGTTTATTTTCATCTGAGGTAAAGGCCTTGGCTTCCGGCTTAACTGAAGTTTAACCTGGTCGAGGTGATTATTATATATATGGGCATCTCCCATCGTATGAATAAACTCACCCGGCTCGAGCCCGGTTACTTGCGCCACCATCATGGTTAGTAAGGCGTAAGAAGCAATATTAAAGGGCACCCCCAAAAAAATATCACAACTACGTTGATAAAGCTGACAAGATAATTTTCCGTTTGCCACATAAAACTGAAAAAGGATATGGCAGGGAGGAAGCGCCATTTTATCAAGCTCCCCGACATTCCATGCACTCACTAACATTCGGCGAGAATCAGGATTATTTTTAATCTGCTCTATCACTTCCTTTATTTGGTCTATATGCTGACCTTCGGGAGTAGGCCAGGACCGCCACTGATAACCATATATATGCCCCAGTTCACCATGCTCATCAGCCCACTCATCCCATATTCGCACTTTATTCTCTTTCAGGTACTTTATATTGGTGTCGCCATTCAAAAACCACAGCAATTCATGAATAATAGAGCGAAGATGAAGTTTTTTAGTCGTTAAGGCGGGGAAACCTTTTTGCAGATCAAAACGCATCTGATAACCAAACACACTAATCGTACCGGTCCCGGTACGGTCATCTTTATGCGTTCCATGATCAAGGACATGAGATAATAAGTCCAGATATTGTTGCATGGTGAAGAATATTAGGTTTAAACCATTACTGCTTTGTTAACGAAAGTACCAATTTTTTTTATTTTTTACTCCGGAAGAAGAAAAAGAATTATAGACAAAGGTTCACCCATCAGGAATACAATGTAGCGGTCAAGAAGTCTTTTGCATAAAGACATCCCAATCTTTCCATACCACCTCATAACCATTTGCTTTGATCATTTGTGCAATCTCCTCCGGAGCACGGTCATCGCTGACATCAAACTGATTCAGGCATTTTTTTTGATCAGCATACCCGCCCGGTTGGGTAGAAGAGCCCGCGCTCATACAAGTCACACCTAATTTCATAGCATGATCTCTGAAAAAAGGACTCTCCCGGGTTGAAAGGGCAATCTCAACATCAGCATCAAACAATCTATAAGCACAAATTAGCTGAAGAAGTTCCCTGTCCGACACATTAAAACGAGGCTCAAACTGCCCAACATGAGGCCTTAAACGGGGAAAACTAACAGAATACTTTGAGCGCCAGTATTGACGTCTCAAATAAGCCAGGTGCATAGCTGTCATAAACGAATCAATTCGCCAGTCCTCCAGCCCCAGAAGGACACCCAGCCCCATTTTATGAATACCAGCACGTCCCATTCGCTCATAAGTATCCAGGCGATAAGCAAAATCAGACTTCTTTCCTTTTGGATGATAATTTTTATAATGCTGCTGATGATAAGTTTCCTGATACAAATACACCGTATTCAACCCTTTATTAATCAACCGTCTGTACTCATGCTCCTCAAGAGGCTGCACCTCCAGGGAAATTAAAGAAAACCAGGGCCTGATCACCTCCATCATTTTCTCCAAATAATCCACCCCTACTTTGGGCGATTCACCAGTAACAAGCAAGATATGCTCATACCCCAGTTCTTTTATTGCTTCCGCCTCTTTCATAACTTGCTCCTCATCCAGCACCACCCGGTCAACAGCATTGTTATGGTTGAAACCACAGTAAACACAATAGTTGGTACAAAGATTTGAGAGATAAAGAGGTATATATAACTGCATGGTTTTGCCAAAACGCTTAAGGGTTATATCCCTGCTCAATTCAGCCATTTGCTCAAGATAGGGAGCAGCGGCAGGAGAAATCAAAGCAAGAAAATCCTCTAATGATCTGTTATGGTGAGATAAAGCCTGCTCAACATTCGCTGCATTCTTGGCATAAATTCGCTCACCTATATCATTCCAGGATACAGCATTAATATTATCAATAAAAAATTCATTCATAAATTTAACCCAAATATTTATCTACCAGTGCCAGGAATTCTTCATTAGATACAGGTTTGTGAAGGAATTCAGTAAACCCAATCTCTTTAACTTCAGGGTCATCATCCTCAAAATCAGCACCCGTATATGCCACTACAGGCACTTTACGATCAATCATCCTGATTTTCGTAAACAACTGAATACCATTCAATTCAGGCATATAAAGATCTGTAATAACCAAATCCGGACGTTTTTCATTAAATAAATCAAGAGCCACCTGTCCATTTTCAGCCAACCTTAATTCATAAGGCCTGTCCTTTAAAAGAAGTTCCGCAAAAAAACGGTTTTTCTTGTCATCATCAGCAAAGATCAATGATTTTTTAGTCATATCCGAGCTATTTTAGTTAAAGTCAATCCAATAAAATCAAGAACCAGATTCCAAAAATGCTGTTAAAGGACTTGTCGCACCAGCACTATTTGATTTAGCCGCTA
>CAZSGN010000266.1:0-3274 GCA_964606415.1 uncultured Bacteroidales bacterium | reverse complement strand
AAACGATTATGAAATTGATGTCACAGTGAAGAACGGTGAAGTTACCTTAAAAGGAAACGTTGAGACATGGCGAGAAAAAGTTTTAGCAGAAAAAAACGCCTATCAGGCAGGAGCTACCAGTGTTGATAATCAATTAACTGTTGAATATTTACCCTAAGGCATGCCCCGCTCAATAGGAATTAAAAGCAAACAAAACAAATAACATTTTATATTTATAAACCACAAAAACAAAAAAAGATGCAAAAAAATTGGATTTTACTGATCATCATAACAATGATCATCCCGGTATCCTGCACCGGTCAGGAAAAAGAAGCAAAAAAAAATGGTCTTTCCATTGAAGAACAACAACATCAGGCGCACAAAGAAAAGGATACCTCTGACAGTATAAAAGTTGTCACTGAACAACCCAATTTCAATTACCCGGCACAAAAAGCCATGCCAGGAGTTGTTAATATTGTATCCATTAGAAACCCGGAGGAGAGCGCTGCAAAAAAACGAATGCCTGTGCCTGAGCCTTTTCGTGACTTTTTCGGCGAAGATTTCTTTTTCAGACAACCTCCACAACAAAGAAAAAGACAGGCAGCAGGCTCCGGGGTCATCGTTACCGATAATGGATATATTATCACCAACAATCATGTTATAAAGGGAGCCGACAAAATTAAAGTCACCCTGCATGATAATCGAAGTTTTGAAGCCAATGTGGTTGGAACAGATGGTTCGACAGATTTGGCTTTACTCAAAATAGACGCTGAAAATTTATCCTTCGTCAAATACGGCGATTCAGACAAGGTTAAAGTCGGTGATTGGGTTTTGGCTGTGGGAAACCCATTTAACCTTGCGTCTACAGTCACAGCCGGCATTGTTAGTGCCAAAGCCAGAAATGTTAATATTCTCAGGGATCAGTCAGCGATTGAGTCATTTATTCAGACAGACGCGGCTGTCAATCCGGGAAACAGTGGCGGGGCCCTGGTCAATCAAAAAGGTGAATTAATCGGCATTAACACAGCCATTGCATCACCTACAGGAACTTACGCCGGGTATGCTTTTGCCGTACCTGTTAATATCGTTAAAAAAGTTGTAGATGACCTGAAGCAACATGGCGAAGTACAGCGAGCTTACCTGGGTGTCTACATCCGGAACCTTAATTCTGATTTGGCTGATGAAATAAATATCGACCGCAGCAAAGGGGTTTATATTGATTCAATCATACCAGGGACGGCTGCTGCATCAGCAAATATTCAAAAAAAGGATGTGATCATCAAAGTAGCAGATAAAGAGATTAACAGCGCTTCCGAATTACAGGAAGAAATAGGAAAACGCCGGCCGGGAGATGAAATTACCATTACCCTCATCCGGGATGGAAACAAAAAAACCGTTGATGTCACTTTAAAAGAAATAAAAGGCACCAAAAAAACAGAAGACAAAGTGCTCGAAAAATTAGGTATAGCGATCAATGATCTAGGCCAAAAACAAAAGAAGAAACTAAACATTGATTATGGTGTTGTTGTTACCCAAATAAGAGAAGGCATCATCAGCGAAACCACAGGCATGAAAGAAGGCTTTGTAATGCTGAAAGTCAATAATAAAAAAATCGAAACAGTAAATGACTTCATCAATGAATTAGAAGGTCATGAAGGAGGAGTGATGGTTGAAGGATTTTACCCCGGATTCCCTACTAAAGTTTATTATGCTTTTGGCATGGATGAGGAAGAATAGTCTTTCATCCTTCCTTATATTTCTCTCAGGGTCCGCAAAAAGAGAATAATTTTTCAATATTTGCGGACCTTGATTAATAACCAATTATAAAAATTTAAAGACATGAAAACCATTACATTAACAATTAATCCGGCTTTAGATATAATAACAAAAACCAACTTTGTCACACCGAAGAAAAAGACAAGATGCTCAGAGCCAATATATGAACCTGGCGGTGGAGGAGTTAATGTATCAAGAGCTCTCAAAAAACTGGGAGATGAATCCGTTGCATATTTTTTGGGTGGAGGGCCTACAGGTGAGCTTTATGCCTCGCTATTAGAATCAGAAAATGTCCAGCATAAACCAATTATCTCTAAACAGTGGACAAGAGAAAATCTAATCGTTTACGATGAGACACTGGATGAACATTACAGGTTCGGCATGCCAGGATCAAAGATTGATTCAACTGACTGGCAAAATATTTTGGATAGTTTAGCCGAGATATATCCAAAACCGGATTATCTTGTTGCAAGTGGAAGTTTGCCTCCCGGCGTTACGGAAGACTTTTATTCAAGAGTAGCCGAATTCTGTGTTGGTCATCACATAAAATTATTACTCGACACTTCGGATGTTGCATTAAAAAAAGCAACGGATAACCATGGTGTATTTTTAATCAAACCCAATTACAGAGAATTAGAAAAACTTGCAGGTCATTCGTTTCATTCACCTGAAGAGATGGAAGAGTTCTTAATCCGTTTTTGCAAAGAAAAGAAAAGTGTTTTTATTATTGTGTCGTTGGGTGCCCAAGGAGCTATCTATGCAGACGAAAATCATGTTGAATATATTCTGGCTCCTTCGATCAGAAAAAAAAGCGCAGTAGGAGCCGGCGATTCCATGTTAGCCGGCGTAATACATGGGCTAAACCAGGAATGGCCAATATCAGAAAGTGCCAGATATGGTGTTGCCGCAGGTTCAGCAGCCGCTAAAAATCCTGGTACAGCACTCTGCAATAAGGCTGACACAGACCAGTTATTTAACTGGATGAATCAACATAAATAAACCTTAAATTATGCCTGAACTTCCTGATGTTGAAGTATATAAAAATATAGTAACAAAGCATTGCCTGGAATGCAATATTAAATCTGTAGCCTGTGAAAAGAATAAAATGCTTGAAAACCCTTGTGACAAAATAAACAAATCACTTAAAGGATCAATAATCCATAAAGCTGAACGGCATGGCAAGTACTTATTTATCAAGACGAATAAAAGGATAATACTCGTGCTTCATTTTGGCATGACAGGATATCTATCTTACAGCAATGGTCAACACCAAAACGATTATGCAAAACTGATTCTTAATTTGGGTCATCACCAACAGCTAACATTTATTAATAAACGCAAGTTAGGGAAAATCGCCCTCACCAAAAGCATCAATGACTACCTGTACAAGAAGCAAATAGGCCCGGATGCAGCAAAAATATCCTGGAAAGCGTTCAATAACCTTCTTAATCAAAAAAAAGGATATATCAAGACCACCTTAATCAACCAATCCAACCTGGCAGGTATTGGAAATATATAT
>CAZSGN010000265.1:0-3279 GCA_964606415.1 uncultured Bacteroidales bacterium | reverse complement strand
ATGAATGCACTCGTAAAAGAAAAAACTCATAACACCCCTTATATTCATCTTGATCCAAATGGGGAAATGTACATTGAAGGCCGTTCTATCCTGGAAAACCCTGCTGATTTTTACCAGGAGCTTCTTGACTGGCTTGACTCATATTCCGCGCACCTGCCATCTAAAACCCTGCTTAATATCAAGCTTGAATATATCAATAGCAGTTCCTCTAAATTTATTACTGCCATTCTCCGTTATCTGTCTGATTATTACCAGCAAGGACATGAGAGTGTTGTTAACTGGCATTACGAAAAAGATGACGAATCCATTTTCGAGCTGGGCCAGAATTACAAAAACACCATGTACTTTACAATCAACCTGATCAGTTATACAGACCATTTATCATAAAAAAACCGGGGCAAATTAATTACCCCGGTTTTTTATAATAAATATCAAATTGATCTTATGCTAATTTAGCTGCCAGATCAACAACACGGCAGGAATAACCCCACTCATTATCATACCATGAATAAATTTTAACCATTTTATCCTGTACCATGGTACTCTGTGCATCATAAATAGATGAATTGGTATTGTGAATGATGTCAACAGAAACAATCGGATCTTCAGTATATTCCAGGATACCTTTCATCGGACCTTCAGCAGCTTTTTTCATTGCCGCATCAATTTCTTCTTTAGTTACTTTTTTGCTCAAATTCGCAACAAGGTCAACCAAAGAACCGGTAGGTGTAGGAACACGAACAGCAAGCCCATTCAATTTTCCTTCTAATTCGGGAATAACTTTACCAACAGCTTTGGCAGCTCCTGTTGTTGTAGGAATTTGAGAAACAGCAGCAGAACGTGCTCTTCTCAAGTCACTGTGAGGGCCATCAAGAATAGCCTGATCGTTGGTGTATGAGTGAATAGTCGTCATCAACCCATTTTCAAGACCAAAATTATCATGTAACACTTTAGCAATAGGAGCTAAACAGTTGGTTGTACATGATGCATTTGATACACATTGATCTTCAGCCTTTATTGCATCATCATTCACACCAAGAACAATCATATTGTCAATCTGATCTTTAGCAGGAACCGTTAAGATCACTTTTTTAGCACCATTCTTCAGGTGATCGCCATAACCACCTTTAGGACTTTCTTTCTCACGGAAAATCCCGGTTGATTCAACCACCACATCAGGTGTTTCACCCCAGGGGATATTAGCAGGATTGCGTTCTGCACTCACTTTGATTTTCTTACCATTAACAATCAGTCCATCCTCAGCAGCTTCAACAGTGCCGGGAAATCTTCCCTGTGTTGAATCATACTTCAAGAGATGAGCCAACGTTTTGTTATCAGTAATATCGTTAACGCCAACAACTTCTACTCCCTGACGTTCCAACGCGATTTTAAATACATTCCTGCCGATACGGCCAAAACCATTAATTGCTACTTTTACCATGGTTATTTGTTTTAATGTTATTGATTAATAATTGATTACTTTAAATTGAGCTCACAAAATTAAAAGATTTCCTGAAAATTCACTCAGATTTAAGTAAAAAATAACAGAGACAGGAGAAGCTATTTAATTTCTTTTGTTTGTTGTCCGATAAAAAAATTTAGTTAATAATATTAGAATGAAGTTCCCCACTACGCTACCAGAATGACAAATAGTTATATAATCAGAAAGGGGCTTGATGGTGGCTAAGCCGCCATCAAGCCCTTCCCTACCAGAAGAGGAATGAATAGACTGTCATTGGTACCAAAGGGAGAAATCTCATAAGTTTTACCGGACACCAATAATTTCTTTTGAAAAGGCTGCTTTCTATCAATATCTGAAAATAAAGTATTTAATATATTTAATTACTTAAATAATTAAATATTTGCTTATCATTTATTCCTATTCATTTTATTTTCCTATCTTTGTAGTGTAATTAAAAACTAAAAAAAGCAGAAATTATGAGCGTATTAGTAGGTAAAAAAGCACCATATTTTAAGGAAAAAGCCGTTATTAACGGTACTGAAATCGTTGAAGATTTCTCCCTTGAGCAATTCAAAGGAAAAAAACACGTTGTTTTCTTCTTTTACCCGGCAGATTTCACTTTTGTTTGCCCGACAGAAATCATTGCCTTCCAGAAAAGAATGGAAGAATTCGAGAAAAAAAATGTGGCCGTTGTAGGTTGTTCCGTTGACTCGGAATTCTCACACTGGCAATGGTTGCAAACAGAGCAAAAGGATGGTGGCATTAAGGGGGTAAAATATCCTATAGTTGCTGATATTTCTAAAACCATCTCATTTAATTATGATGTCATGGCCGGTGATTATGAGTACGACGACGAGGAAAACCTGACATTTAATGGCACCCCACTGGCGTACAGGGGATTATTCCTGATAGACAAAGAGGGTATTGTGCGACACCAGGTTGTAAATGATCTTCCGCTTGGCAGAAGCGTTGACGAAGCCCTGCGGATGGTTGATGCACTCCAATACACTGAGAAACATGGTGAAGTTTGTCCGGCTGACTGGCATGAAGGAGATAAAGCCATGGAAGAATCACAAGAAAGCGTGGCCCAATACCTGGGTGAGTTCAACAAATAATCATTTATCTTACGTGCGACACACACTTTTTCATGGATGCCCCGGGTCAAAATCAAAATGCCCGGGGCATTTTATTTACATGATAGAATAGCTCTACTTTACCATGAATCTGATATTTGCTTTTTCCTCTATTATCCTTCCATCCCAAAGCGGCCCTACAACTTGATAAATATGATACAATAATCAAATATTTAGTTTTACTTTGTTAAAGTAACAGTATTTTTCCAAAAGTTTATTATTTTTAAGATTCATGCTTCAAAAGGTAAAACAATTCATTAACGACGAATATCTATGCACTGCAGAAGACACTATATTAACAGGGGTCAGTGGAGGCATAGACTCAATGGTAATGCTTGATATTCTAAACAAATTAGGATACAGGTGCAAAATCGCTCATTGCCATTTCAGTCTTCGTGGAGAAGAGGCAGATCATGACAGGGCATTCATCAGGCAACAAGCACAAGATAAGGCAATCCCTTTTTATACCAGGCAATTTGACACAATCAATCATGCAGAAAACCATCATATCTCTATCCAAATGGCAGCCCGCGATTTGCGATACGACTGGTTTGAAGAATTAAGAAGAAAACAGGACTGCCAATGGATTGCCATTGCCCATAATCAGGATGACCAGGCAGAAACTGTCATCTCAAACCTCATCCGGGGCACAGGTATTCGTGGCCTCGGGGGTATGTATCCCAG
>CAZSGN010000264.1:0-3413 GCA_964606415.1 uncultured Bacteroidales bacterium | reverse complement strand
TTACCGGATTGGCGAAGAAGGCATCATTGAAAACGACTTGATAAACCCACATGAGATACATTGAAGTAATCAGAGACCAGAAAATTGTCAGGCAACTTGTTGAGGCCATCCATCAACGCTCCACGCAACCAATCTCCCTGATGGAAGTTTGTGGTGGACATACCATGGCCATTCAGAAGTTTGGTATCCCCTCCCTCCTGCCGGAGACCATCAACCTGCTATCCGGCCCTGGTTGCCCGGTTTGTGTTACCAGCAGAAAATACATTGACCATGCCATTGCCCTGGCCAACCAGCCAGATACCATCATTACTACGTATGGAGAACTGATGCGTGTTACCGGCAGCCATTCGACCCTCAGCGAAGAAAAAAGCAAAGGAGCTGATATCCGGATGGTCTATTCTACCATGGAAGCCCTGCAGATCGCGCAGCAGAACCATGACAAAAACACCATTTTCCTGGCCATTGGTTTTGAAACAACCACGCCACCAACAGCCGTTGCCATACAAAAAGCATCAGAGCTCCAACTGGATCGTTTTTTCGGGCTCAGCTCGCATAAAATCATGCCCCCGGCCATGTCTGCCCTGATTGACGCCGGAATACCCATTGACGGATACATAGCCCCCGGCCATGTGAGCGTGATAACGGGGAGCCAGATCTATCAAACCATTGCGCAGGAACATAAAAAAAGTGTGGTTATCTCCGGATTTGAACCGGTTGACCTGCTACAATCCATCTATATGTTGGTGGACCAAATCGAGAAATCCCAGCCAAGGGTTGCCATTCAATATAAAAGAGCCGTACAGCCCCAGGGAAACCCCAAAGCACAGCAAGCTATTCATGCCGTATTTGAACCCCGGGATGACTGGTGGCGAGGCCTTGGCGTTCTTTCAGGCAGTGGCATGGGACTAAAGGCTGAATATCAATCCATGGATGCTGAAAAAGCTTTCAGCCTCAAAATTCCCGACCCGGAAGAACCCAAAGGGTGCTTGTGCGGGGAAATTCTCAAAGGGCTGAAAAAACCTTCGGACTGCGCGTTGTTTGGAAAAGCATGCACCCCCTTAAATCCGGTCGGCGCCTGTATGGTCTCCAGTGAAGGAGCCTGTGCTGCCTTTTACCGTTATCGACAAATTGATTAAACACCATATCGCCAGAAAAAATGAAACAAAACATTCAATTAGGCCATGGCAGCGGAGGACGACTGACGCATGATCTGATCAGGGATCTCTTTTTCCGCTATTTCAATAATAAACACCTGCGCCAGAAAGGCGATTCGGCACTCCTGCCTGCCCTCAGCCAACCGGCATTCACAACCGATTCTTACGTGGTAGACCCCCTGTTTTTTCCAGGTGGCAACATTGGCAAACTGGCGGTATGCGGAACAGTCAATGACCTGGCAGTAGCCGGTGCCCGCCCCCTGTATTTATCAGCCGGCTTTATCATTGAAGAAGGCTTGCCTTTTGACCAGCTTGAGGAAATTGTTCGGACCATGGCATTGGAAGCAGAAAAGGCAGGTGTACAAATTGTTACAGGGGACACCAAAGTGGTCAATAAAGGACATTGCGATAAGGTATTTATCAACACAGCCGGGGTTGGGCAGATTGAGCATTCCCTGGGAAATATCAACAGCGGTGAACTGATCAGGCCGGGAGATGCCATCCTGATCAATGGTCATATCGGAGATCACGGCATCACCATCATGGGCAAAAGAGAAGCCCTCCGCTTCGATGCACACATCGAATCCGATTGTGCCAGCCTCAACCAAATAACCCATGAGCTGACCGAGAAAACCAATATCCGTTTTATGCGGGATGCCACCCGCGGCGGGCTTGGCACAGTTCTCGCCGAGATCGCGGAAGAGAACAAATTGGGTATCTCCATCAATGAAAATCAAATTCCCGTAAAAGATAATGTCAAAGGGCTTTGCGAGCTACTGGGTTTTGACCCGCTCTACGTGGCAAACGAGGGTAAGCTGGTAGCCATCGTGCCAGGAGAAGAAGCCGGAAAAGCCTTGTCTGTCATACAAAAATACCCCGAAGGCCAACATGCAGCCATCATCGGTGAGGTATCAACCGAGCATCCCGGAAAAGTCATTATGCAAACAGCCATTGGGGGAAAACGTTTCGTGGACATGCTTGCGGGTGAGCAACTGCCACGGATATGTTGAACGAGGGTTCTTTTTTTCTGATAAAGAAGAAGTAATGACTTCTTCTTTATCCCAGTTTAAGAGCGGGATTTATTTGTCATAATGATACCTGCAACTATAAATCAATAATTCATTCCTTTCATATTGATAAACAAGTCTATGTTCCAGATCAATTCTTCTAGACCAAAATCCTGCTAAGTCATATTTTAAAGGTTCAGGTTTACCTTTTCCATCGAAAAGTGTTCTTTGAATATCTTTAATCAATTCGTTAATTTTTCGAAGAATATTTTTGTTTTCTTTCTGCCAGGAAACATAATCCTCCCAAGCATTTTTAGAGAAAGTTATTTTCATTATTCTTCGATTAATCCTTTATTTACAGTCTTTCCACTTCTCATCTGACTAATCGACTCATAAAGCCTGTCAGCATTAGATTTTGAGCTTAATAAGTGAACTGTCTCCATTATTGAGTTGTATTCATCTAATGAAATAACAACTGTTCCTTTCCCTGTCTTTCTTTTTATAATCAAGGTCTCATTGTTTTCCTCAACATTGTCCAGGTACCTTTTTAGACCAGTCCTAAATTCCGTAAAATTTGCAGCAATCATATCTTTATAATTTACATTTATAAGTACAAATATAAGTACTTATATAGGGAGTTCAAAATATCAGATCTGTTTTTTGGCATTCGAATCGTCGAAGTGATGTATACAAGCTAAACATCAATATAAAGACAATGAAAATGACTGGCTATAAATCATAAATGTCTTCTTCTTTTTTCCCGCTGAAGAGCAGGATTATATTTATTTATTGGGGGCGGATTATCTCTTTTTCATATATTTTTTTATACCTCTCAATAATTGTTTCTGATCAATGGGCTTTGAGATAAAATCATCACAGCCATATTGTAAAGCTAAGAGATTTTAACTGTTTTAAAATCTGCTCTTTGGTATCACTTGTAAACCCACTTCTTTCGGAATTTTCCAATTTTGCTCTAATCCAGTCAATATGAGCTTGCTGTTTTCGTGCCTGTCTAATCAAATCGTTGACAAGTTCACTTTTACTGGAATACTCCTCGCTGTCTATTTGAGCTTTTAACCATTCATCATTTGGTTTCGTGAAAGATATACTTTGTCTTGCCATAATCTTGTGTATTTGATGTGAAATTACACCAAATATGAAAAATATGCAAGTTTTTGTCTTTGTATTGTTGGCAATAAAAAACAAATAATACATCTGCCGGATAAATACACTTTTTTAAATTTGCAGTGCT
>CAZSGN010000263.1:0-3483 GCA_964606415.1 uncultured Bacteroidales bacterium | reverse complement strand
CATGCTGGTACTTCAGCACATGAAAAATATGTTGAAATCACCGTTATCATGCTTACATTTGGCATGGGAGCTTCTACCCAGGCACTCTTTGCCCGTGTAGGAGGAGGAATCTACACAAAAGCTGCTGATGTTGGCGCTGACCTGGTTGGTAAAGTTGAAGCAGGAATTCCTGAAGATGATCCAAGAAACCCTGCCACCATTGCTGATAACGTAGGTGATAATGTTGGTGATGTTGCAGGTATGGGTGCAGACCTGTATGAATCTTACTGCGGATCGATACTTGAAACAGCAGCACTAGGGGCCTCCATCCCGGGATTAACGGGAGCTGCCCAGGTTGAAGCGATCATTGCACCAATGATTGTAGCAGCCTTAGGAATACTTCTTTCTATCATAGGTATTTTTATGGTACGGACAAAAGAATCAGCCACACAAAAAAACCTGTTAACTTCACTGCTTATTGGAACAGGAGGAAGTTCCGTGTTAATCCTTGGCGCCCTGGCAGGAATGGCTGCAACAGGCTGGATTACCTGGGGTATTTTTGCGGCAGTAGTATTAGGCCTTTTAGCAGGTGTTATTATTGGACAAGCAACCGAATTTTTTACTTCAGATGAATACTCACCGACAAAAGGGATTGCCAAGCAAGGTGAACAAGGTCCTGCCACCACCATTATTGAAGGTGTTGCTGTAGGAATGTTTTCAACATGGGTACCTGTTGTGGTTATTGCCATAGGAATTATTGGGGCTTATGGATTCGCTGGTGGTTTTGAAAATTTTGCTACCGGTGTATATGGCATTGGCTTTGCAGCAGTCGGAATGCTTTCCACTTTAGGCATTACGCTGGCAACAGATGCTTTTGGACCTATTGCCGATAATGCTGGTGGAAACGCCGAAATGTCTGAATTACCCCCAGAAGTAAGAGAACGAACTGACGCACTCGACATGCTGGGTAATACAACTGCAGCAACTGGTAAAGGTTTTGCCATAGGCTCTGCCGCACTTACTGCCATGGCTCTTTTAGCCGCTTACCTCGAGGAAGTTCGTCTCTGGTTAGGTAAACTAGCAGACTCTGCAGAATCAGGATTTCAAAAAGTCGGAGACATCATTTTCTACAAAGATATTGTCCCTGCGGCAGAAGAAGCAACAAAAGTTATTCATGTTACTGATGCAAGAGTCGAACATTTTGTCGAAGCATATAATTTATCTCTGTTTAACCCACTGCTCCTGGGAGGAATCTTCCTGGGTTCAATGATGGCCTTTGTATTTTGTGCGATGACAATGAAAGCAGTCGGCCGGGCAGCAGGACACATGGTAGATGAAGTTCGTCGTCAATTCAAAGAAATCCCCGGCATCATGGATTATAAAGCCAAACCCGACTATGCCCGTTGCGTTGCTATATCAACCAAAGGTGCACAACGCGAAATGGTAGTGCCTTCTATGATTGCTATTATTGTTCCTGTATTGGTAGGTGTAGTACTTGGTGTTGCAGGTGTCGTAGGACTTTTAGCTGGTGGTTTAACAACCGGTTTCACTTTGGCAATCATGTTAAATAATGCCGGTGGCGCCTGGGACAATGCCAAAAAATATATTGAAAAAGGTAACTTTGGCGGCAAAGGAAGTGAAACTCATCATGCCAGTGTTGTTGGAGACACTGTAGGTGACCCATTTAAAGACACATCCGGCCCTTCATTAAATATCCTTATTAAGTTAATGACAATGGTTTCGGTTGTTATGGCAGGGCTAACCGTTTCATTAGGGTTTTTCGCATAATACACAACTATAACATTAATAAAAAAAGCCGCTTTAAAAGCGGCTTTTTTTATTTCAATTAAATAAGTTTTTTTAACACAAAATAATTATATTGTATTACAAAATACATAAAAGAACAAAACAGAAAGAATATGCCGGGTTCCCATAAGACCATATTTCATTTTTTACTTCTCTACCCTTTCTCATTGATTTATGGCATAATAATATTTATCCGGAATCTGCTGTATCATCATCATATACTTAAATCAAAGGAATTCAACACCAAAATCATTTCCGTAGGCAACCTGACTGTTGGCGGAACAGGTAAAACGCCTCACGTCGAGTACCTGATCAACCACTTAAAGGAACAATACCAATTAGGCGTTCTTAGCAGAGGTTACAAAAGAAAAACAAAAGGATTCCGTTATGTTCAACAAGACGATCATTATACACAAACAGGCGATGAACCCTTGCAAATCAAGAAAAAATACCCCGAAACCATTGTTGCTGTTGATGAAAAAAGGAAAAATGGCATTGAAAGATTAGAAGAAGCACACGCCGACCTTGATGCCATTATCCTCGATGATGCATTCCAGCATCGTGCTGTGAATCCCGGATTATCTATACTACTGATAGACTATAATAATCCTGTCACCAAAGATTACTTACTCCCATATGGCCGTTTAAGAGAACCTGCTTACCAAAGAAAACGAGCCAACATACTTATTGTCACCAAAACACCAGAAGATGTAAAACCTCTTGATAAAAGGCTTTTTATTAAGAGACTAAAGCCTTACCCTTATCAAAGCATCTTTTTTACAAAAATAAAATATAGCAAATCACTTGTTGCTATCTATACCAAGGAAAAAATAGCTTTATCTGAGCTAAAAACAGAAAATCCCTGCATACTCCTTGTTACAGGCATTGCAAATAGCAAACCTCTTACTGATAAATTAAAAAAATACACTCCCCGCTTTTATCATGAAAAGTACCCGGATCATCACCACTATAATGACAAAGATCTCCGCTACCTTGAAAAAAAATACAACCAAATCACGAAGAAAGAAAACAAAAGCCCGCTATTAATTACTACAGAAAAGGATGCTCTAAGACTTGCCACACACAAAGATCACCCGCTTGTCAAGAAATGTTATTATTTACCAATTAATATCAAATTTATCGACAACCAGGGTAAAAATTTCAACCAATTAATCAACGACTTCTTACGCAGGAGAAAAAAGAAAGAGATTCTTATCTAAAAATTACAGAAATAAGCCATTTTTAAGTTTCCAACCTGGATTGGATTATTTCAGGAATCTTTATCCTGATTAGCATATTCCTTTGGTGAAATACCATATTGTTGCCGGAAACATTTAGTAAAATATGACTGAGAACTAAACCCGACCCGGTACATGATCTCATTGATATGCAAACGTCCTTCTTTAAGAAGTTGAGCTGAATACCTTAAACGCATAGCTCTCACAAATTCACTTATCGTTCTCCCTGTAATGGCTTTAATTTTACGATAAAGCTGGGCACGACTAAGACCTAATTCAGAACTAAAATCTTCAACACTAAAATCAGGATCATTCATATGCCCCTCTATCAATTCAATAACTTTCTCCATAAAAAATTTGTCCGAAGATAACGCTGCAATTTCCGGTTTATCTTTACCCAAAATAATCCCCCGATCAAATTGTTCTTTTAATTTCTTTCTTGATTGAACAAGATTGTCAA
>CAZSGN010000262.1:0-3582 GCA_964606415.1 uncultured Bacteroidales bacterium | reverse complement strand
TTTAAAAAAACTATCAGCATTACCTAATTGATCCGGCTTAGGTAGTTTCTCCCTGCGTATACCGATAAAAACTTCACGTATTGTTTGAATTCCGGGATGCTGAATGTCCTTTATTTTCTGACTAACGGGCCCATATCCTAATTCCAAAATTGGTTTCTTCGATAATCTGAATTGCACCCAGGTGATCAAAAACCGTCCTTTCAAATGATGTTTGAAAATACTGCTCCGGTAGGCAAAACAGCATTGTTGTTTTGTGAATATTTTCTCCTGGAAAGTCGACAAATCGATCCCCTTTACCATTTCAATACGATCACTGACTTCCACACCATAAGCCCCAATATTTTGAACGGGTGAAGCTCCGGCTGTACCAGGTATCCAAGACAGATTCTCCAGCCCCCCCCATCCATTCACAACAGTCTCATGAACCAACTGATCCCAATTATAACCAGAAGAAACTTCAATTAACACATCATCAGCATTATCTTCAATTAAGCGCATCTCCTGATGCCGGAATGTAATAACATTTCCGTCAAAATCATTAACAAAAAGTACATTACTGCCTTCACCAAGAATAAACCATGAAGTCCCTGAACAAATCCACCTTTTAACCAATTCCGGATCAGGATCTTCGTCAAACCAAACCATCCTCCTGGCTTTCACCGGAACATGAAAGGTATGAAAATCCTTTAACTGAAAATCATCATATATTCTCATAATTCTAAATCATAAAAAACTTTAGCGAAAGTAATTATTTCATCTGTTTTATATCAAAATTTTTCGACTTTATAGACAAACGCTGTTTATCCTACATTGATCGTTTTACCATTTTATTTTTTATAAAGTCAGTGATCTGCTTTTTCTATGATAGTCAGATGAGAAAGGACACTCATAACAGAGCTATCCCCGCTGTCTTAATGCTTCTGTTAAAAACAGCCCATTACTGTCAATTTTTTTTTGTTTTATTCAACAAAACGATCGTAGTATAATTAAGAAAAATGGATTAATTTCGTAGGCAGTTTAAATATTTGATTCATATTGAAAAACGTATTTATTTCTGTCACCAATGATGTGGTCACTGATCAAAGGATTCTGAAAATGAGCAGAACCCTTGCCCATGCAGGACTTAAGCCAATAATTATCGGGCGCAAAAACAAAAACACAGATAATATAATCGCTTCATCGAAGATCGATCATACACATTATTTAATTAATCCACTCATCCATAAAGGGCCTTTTTTTTACTTCATCTATAACATTCGTCTATTTATTTTTCTTTTATTCCGCATTAAAAAAGGCGACATACTATTAGCCAATGATCTGGATACGCTCCCCGCTAATTATTTATTAAAACGAATCAAAAAAAACACCCTTATTTTTGATAGTCACGAATTATTTACAGAAGTTCCGGAATTAATTCATCGCCCTGTCATACAAAAAATCTGGGAGAAAATAGAGAAAAAGACCCTTCCCCATGTTGATCAGGCCATTACGGTCAGTCCCTCCATTGCCAATTATTATTATCAGAAATACAACAAATCTTTTGAAGTTATTTTCAATTATCCTCTTCAATCTGACAAGCCTGAAATTTATTATCCTTTTCGTTCTTCAGCCTACCCCATTATTCTTTACCAGGGCGTCCTAAATATTGGAAGAGGCCTTGAAAATCTGATCCGTGCCATGAAACTTACTGAGGGCCTTCATCTTTATATTGCCGGGAGAGGTGACATTGAAGATGAACTATATCAGATCAGAGACCAACATCACCTGGAAGAGCGTGTCTTTTTTACCGGAAGATTGAGCCCTGAAGAACTAAAAGCTTTAACCAGCAGAGCAAGCGTTGGTGTTTCGCTCGAAGAAGACCTGGGTCTTAATTATCGGTATGCATTGCCAAATAAACTATTTGATTATATCCAGGCACACGTACCTGTTTTGGTATCAGATCTACCGGAAATGAAAAAAATTGTAGAAGAACATAATATTGGACGCGTGCTAACTTACAACCATCCCGCAGAAATAGCCCGGCAACTATCAGAGATGATCATTAACCAGGAACAACATAATACCTGGATTGCTCATCTTAAAAAAATTGCCCCTGATATGACCTGGGAAAAACAAGAAATCAAAATCAAATCACTATTCACTCCTTTCCATAAATAACATTGTAAAACCCACATATCCCTAAGTAAAGTACTATATCGCTTTATTCATATCTCTTCACTTAGGAAAAAATACTTTCCCGGTAAAACATATGTTTAGAAAGCAGCATATTGGCAGGTTTTAATATTTTGGGAGATCAAACGGAAAACAAAAAACATCATAATACCCAAAGGCAAAGCCACAATCAGCCATGTTAATACTGCATAAACATTGGCTTCTCCAAGGATGCGAAAAAAATTCATAAACCCCTCTTGTGCATATACCTGTGCTAAATTGACAAAAGAAAATGAGGTGGCTCCTGAGTTAAACAACAAATCTCCAAGTTGGAAAAATGGGCCAAGAAGAATCAACTGGAGCGGAAAAACTAAATAATTGGCTAATTGCAAAAGCACCATATTCAATTTAAAAAAGGAAGCTATCAGAAAACCAATCAAAGTAGTGAGGCCCAAAAGCGGCATTAACCCAATAAGGACCCCGAGCACAAGACTAATAATTAGTTTATTTGGTTGCATACCCGTTCTTAAGAATAAAAGGACATGGTCTCTTGTTTGTTGCTTTAAACGCCAAAAACCTTTTCTCATCCGTTGTTTTTTCCAAAATCAGTTTACGGGAACAAATATAATTTCTAAATTTATGTTTTAAATTAACTGATTATTAAATCATTCTTAATTATCCATTATCTGATGAATATTCAAAAAACAGGCATTATCGGGGCAGGCAACATGGGATCAGCCATTGCCCAGGGATTAGTATACACCCAATCTCTTGAACCAGACAATATTTATGTATCCGATATTGACCATCACCAATTAAAAAAACTGGCCGAATCAGGCATCCAAACCTCAACTGAAAATCAATGGGTTTGTCAACAAAAACCGGACATTATCATTCTTGCCGTTAAACCGTGGTTAATAGAAAATGTACTGGATAATATAAAAGATCAGGTAAGTCAGGATCAAATTATCATTTCCATTGCCGCCGGAGTGCAACTATCAACATTAGAGGCCAAATTAGGCCCGGAGCAACCTTTGATGATCGCTATTCCAAATACAGCCATCTCTATTGGAGAATCAGTTACCAGCCTGGCGACTCATAATGTCACGGGCAATCATCTTGATGCTGTTATAGCGCTTTTTAACCAAATGGGCACTTCACTCTTGCTGGATGAGTCATCACTCAAAGCTGCAACCATACTGGCCTCTTGCGGCATTGCCTTTGCTTTTCGCTTTTTACGGGCAGCAACAGAGGGAGGTGTGGAATCAGGCTTAAAACCATCTATAGCTGCTAAAATGGCTGCCCAGGTAATGAAAGGAGCAGCAGAAATGATTCAGTTCTATGACAGCCACCCCGAGGAAGAGATCGATAAAGTAACAACTCCGAAAGGCATAACCATTGTCGGTTTAAATGAAATGGAAGAAAATGGAT
>CAZSGN010000261.1:0-3602 GCA_964606415.1 uncultured Bacteroidales bacterium | reverse complement strand
GCATTAATTACCATAAAAGGATTTATCTCCAATCCGGCATGATTAAGAGCCAATGCAATCCATGTATGACAGGTTCTAAACATTGAATAAGCGCGTTTTGCCAAATAAAAATTATTTTTCCGTGCAGGTATCACCTTTCCTTTTTCCGTACGCACCAAACTATTGGCAACAAACTGGCAAAGATTTATAAACTGCGTGTCCGAAACTGAAATCTTAACATCCCTCTTTGCACCCTTTAACAAGCGCTCTTTCCTATACCAATTTCGAATTCTTATTACAGCTGGCGTCGGCCATAAAACTGCCGCCACTGCATAATAAACAGGCCTGCCTTCTGCCTGGTAAAAATTCTGATCGCCCCAGCTAATATCAACATATGATCCGCCAGGTGGTCCTGGCAATCTATTTAAGATTGAATCAGGAATATTCGCCGTTTTCAGAACAAGAGTCGTATGCCACTCCATCTGTACGACTGTCACAATATAATCTTTCCCATGTAACGAAAAAGCAGAAAAGAAAATAAAAAAAAAATAAATACAATTTCGCATTATATTATTTGCTTGTGTATTCTATGAATTTTTTACATCCGGCTAAACTTATTAAAAATGTTCAGTAGATTAGTATCAACTCATGTCAAATATAATGTAGTTTTTTTTTAAAAAAAATTATATTTTTCAACCAGCTCCCGGCTCCTTGCTTCTCCTTAGCTACCAATATAAAGTTGCAAGTAATCAGTATAAAAAAATGTTTTGCCCAAAAAAAGTACATTTTGTCTAAAAAACGAAAAAATATTCATATTATTTTAATAGGTGAACAGATTACCAAGTTCACCCGCTGATATTCGACCATAATGTCCGTTAACTTCGTTATGTTTGTCCCAAAATTGTTCATTCAGACCAGTAAACTCCGCATTTTGGGACTTCGCAAGCCTTGTATTATAATCCAAACACTTGAGTTTGTTAACAGGCTCTTAGTAGTTTTTCACCTCTCAATGAAAAATTTATCACTTCTTTTATACCCAAATTGAGCGATTTCTTATAAAAAACACTCAACCAGTTAAGAAGAAGTAAGACATCCACTTCACTCATAACGCTCAACTTTAGCTATATTTACCCTCGTTAAAGAAAACAATCATGCCACAAACAAGTTCAGGATTATTAATGTACCGGGGAAATAAAGAAGAAATACAATTTTTTATTGTTCACCCGGGAGGACCATTTTTCACCAAAAAAGACATAGGCTACTGGGGCATCCCAAAAGGCTTGAGCAAAGGAACGGAAAATCATTTTGAAGCAGCACTACGAGAATTCAAAGAAGAAACAGGTATTGATCCGTCAGGGCCTTATACCGAACTCGGGAGCGTAAAATTAAAAAGCGGTAAAATTATTCATGCCTGGGCTTTTGAAGGAAAATGGGAGGAATCAAAAGGAATCTCCAGCAATACTTTTGAATTAGAATGGCCGCCAAGCTCAGGCATCATAAACCTTTACCCGGAAATCGATCAGGCAAGGTGGGTCAATAAAGAAGAAGCAAAAGAAAAAATGAGTCCTCCCCAATATCTTTTTATCGAAAGATTAGAAAACAAATTATCTAAGTAAAGCGCTTGTTCGCTATGCTCCAACCGCTCAACTTAGGTAAAAGAAAAAATCAAGTCCAAATAAACATTCGGTATAGCTATAAAGCCAAAGAGACAATACCTACAATAACACCGTAGATCAACATGGGTATAACCGTCCTTTTCAAAATAAAACCTTCTTTATTATCCAGCGCCAACACAGAAGCCACCGCAACAATATTATTAATACATACCATATTTCCCATAGCACCTCCAACCGACTGCATAGCCAGAATGGTAGTCCGGTTCAATGACAATTGCTGAGCAATTGAATCCTGTATACCAGAAAAGGTCAAGTTGGAAATGGTATTGGATCCGGAAAAGAAAGAACCAACCGCACCAAGATAAGATGCAAAAAACTGCCATGCATCCCCTGTTGCAGCAGCCAGGCTTTTCCCTATTAAAGTCACCGGTGAATGATCACCCCCCATCATCATCAGGTTAACAAAGACAAGCGCCCCCAATAAAGCAAGGGTAGGATTGGTCATCTGCCTGGTCGTATGCTTAAAAACAGGCTTGATCTTTTCACGGCGCCCATAAATCAAAAAAGTAACGATTGCTATCAAGCCAAAAGGGATAAGCGATGGGACATACAACAAACTATGTTCCCAGTTAACGCCTGCGTTAAAAATATTCTTGAGCTCCAAAACCAACGAAGGACTAAGGTTAAAGGTGCCCAATGAACCAAGATTAACAGACAACCATGATGCCGTTGATGTAAGTAATGCTTTAATCCCGAACTGAGGAATACGCGTGATAATTAATACCAGTATAGTCCCCCAAAGCGGGAAGGCAGCCTTTGCCAGGCGACCTGGAGTAACAGGCTGATCCGGGAGATCCTGAGATTGGGGAGCCAGCTTACTCGCCCCAACCGACTTTCTGACTTCAACTTCCTGCCGGGAAAGGCCAATGCCCTTTTGAGCCAGGAGAATTGTCAATATAAGTCCAATAAAACCTCCTATTAACGAAGGGAATTCATAACTAAACCTGGCAATAATCAGATAAGGAATGACCGTCATTAAAATACTCAAATAAATAAACACCCAGTTTTGTTTAATCGCCTTTGGTTTAACCATAAAAAGCAAAGCAATAACAGGAATGATCAAAGCCGCAAAACTATTCATTACTGCACTTTTAAAACTAATTGAAAGGATTTCCTGATTCGTCAGGCTCAAAGTGGAAAAACCAAACCATGTTGGTGTACCCACAGCCCCAAAAGAAACAGGAATGCTGTTCATGACAAGTGCAAGGATGGCTACCCGAACAGGAGGGAAACCCAGACCTAATAACACAGGCGCCGCTAAAGCAGCTGGCGTACCAAATCCGCTGGCTCCTTCTATCAAAAAAGGAAAAGCCCAGCCAACTATCATTAATTGAGCTATTTTATTATCAGAAACCGTGTTCAGCCATTTCCTGATCACCGGCAAAGAATCGGTTGCCTCCATGGTTTTAAACAAAAAAATAGCTCCTGCTATAATCAATATCGGTGTCCAGGCTACCAATAATCCATCTGCAATAACTGCATGAACGATATTAGGTTCACGCTGAAAAATAACCATCGTGATCAAATACAGCACCAAAGCAGATAAAGGCAATGCTTTCTGAGAAGGCATGCTTGCCTTTTTGGTCATCAAATAAATAAGAAAAACAATCGGTAAGTAAGCAAAAATAAACTCCAACATATAAACCTCCTTTTCAATATCCGTCAATATTTGTTACTAACCCCACAAACCATAACGCCATGCAAAAATAGGCAAATTTAGAAATACTCATCAATCCTCCTCCGGAAATTAATATAGTCCAGGTAATAGCTATTGTTATATTTCGAACTCCTGATCCGCATCAAAATATAATGTCGCATTCTTATGTCGGGAATACAGTCAACTTATAAGGCAAAGTACATAAATTACTGATTTTAAATTACAAAAGTTTCATAATAACTTATAAAACACGAATCATTAGGACTGTCCATATTTAAAAAAACAAGACT
>CAZSGN010000260.1:0-3645 GCA_964606415.1 uncultured Bacteroidales bacterium | reverse complement strand
AGCGCAGGTTATTTATAAAAGGCCGCTTAAGTTTCGTTTTTATTAAATATCTCAATCAATATAATACAACTATTTATGAATTCAGTTAAAGGAACAAAAACAGAACAAAACCTGCTTAAAGCTTTCGCAGGTGAGTCGCAGGCCAGAAATCGATATGAAATGTATGCCAAAGTAGCCAAAAAAGAAGGATACGTTCAGATTGCATCTTTTTTCCAGGAAACAGCGGATAATGAAAGATCGCATGCAAAAAGGTTCTTTCGGTTTCTGGAAGGAGGTGAAGTCCGGATTACGGCTACTTATCCGACAGATCAGGTCGGCACTACAGAGGATAATCTTGCATTTGCTGCTGGAGGGGAGCATGAAGAGCATACAGAGCTTTATCCTGAATTTGCTAAAATCGCAGAAAATGAGGGATTCAGGCAAGTGGCTGCTGCTTTTAAATTAATTGCCAAAATTGAGGAGCATCACGAGCAGCGCTTTCTTCAATTGCTTGAGAATATCCGGGAGAATAAGGTTTTTGAGCGAAAGGAAAAGCAACAGTGGAAATGTTCCGTTTGCGGATACATCCATGAAGGAAATAAACCCCCTGAAAAATGTCCGGCATGCTTGCACCCAAAAGGTTATTTCGTTATTCGGGAAGAAAATTATTAATGATGGCATTTTATATATATTATGTATGGAGAGCATGAAGTTAGCAGATAATATTTACTGGGTTGGGGCCATTGACTGGAATGTAAGGAATTTTCACGGATACCTGACCCAAAGAGGAACCTCATATAATGCTTTTTTGATTATTGATGAGAAAATAACATTGGTCGATACGGTTAAAGCTCATTTTACCGCTGAGATGATGGAGCGGATTAAGGCATTGGTAGATCCTGCTGATATTGATTATGTCGTGTGTAATCATGTTGAGATGGATCATTCCGGCGCTTTGCCATTTGTTATGGAACAAGCTACAAAAGCGCAATTGGTTGCATCGCCGAAAGGGATAAAAGGGTTGGAGCAACATTACAAGGCCAATTGGAAAATGAAGCCTGTTAAAACCGGAGATGAGCTGGAACTTGGGCAGAATACTTTATCCTTTATCCAGACACCGATGGTCCACTGGCCGGACAATATGGTTTGTTTTTTAAAAGAACAACAAATATTATTCAGTAATGATATTTTTGGGCAGCATTATGCTTCTCATCAACGTTTTGACGATGAATGTCCAAAGGATATCGTTATGGAGGAAGCACGAAAATATTATGCAAATATTGTTCTGCCTTACGCAAAACAAGTCGTTAAAGCTTATGATGAGATTAGCCGGTTGGATATAAGAATGATTTTTACCAGTCATGGTGTTTGCTGGCGAGAAGGAGTCCGGAGCATCCTTGATGAATATAAAAAATGGGCAGGTAACCAAACTGTTAAAAAAGCCCTGGTGGTTTATGATACAATGTGGGGCACTACCGAGATGATGGCCCGGGAGATTCTTTTTAAAACCTTTGAGGAAAAAGGGTATGTGGTCGAATTGCGGAATTTGCAGGTAACACATATTTCAGATATTATGACGGATTTTATCGATGCTGAGTTTATCTGCGTGGGTTCTCCGACTTTAAATAATAATGTCATGCCAAATGTAGCAGCATTTCTGACTTATTTAAATGGGTTATCACCACGTGACCGGAAAGCTGTGGCATTTGGGTCTTATGGCTGGGGAGGACACAGCATTGTTAATATTAAAGAAGCCTTAGCGAATTCCGGATTTGATGTAAAAGTTAGCTTAAAAACAAAATATATACCGGGCGATGAGGAGCAAAAATCTTTGATTGATGAATTGAAGGCTGCAATTGAGTGATTGAGAGTAATCGCTCAATTTGGGTATTATTAAAGAAGCCTGTTCTAAAGGAAAAATATCTTTGTTACAATATTTTGCTCTTTGTAAGGGACGTAAAATAATTTTGGATGTTGTGTGTGAATATTAGGGGGATATACATTTTAAATTTTTTTTATTGAGGTTAGATATGCAATACATTATTCATCAATCGATGATAAGATAATATTAACAAAGATAATACTGTTTTGGATGACCTTCAGTTAAATCAGGAAATTCAGCGTAACATGCTGGTTGTCATTAGTGACAAAACCCTGATTGTTGATATAGAAGGGATTTTAAAAGAGAAAGATATTGCATTTGATCTTGTGCCGGATGAGGATGAAGCCTGGCAGTATCTTTATTTGTATAATTATCAAATTATTCTATATGATGGACAGGTAAGCCAGGATGCAGGATCGTCTTTCTGTCAGGCGCTTAGAGAAGATGAGCGCACCACAGTTATTCCATTGCTCTTTTTATATGGGAGAGAAGTCAATATCGCAGAACTTAGCGAGCTATTTGCTTTTCAGAAAACTGATTTTGTTTATAAGCCATTGATTCCTTTAGAGCTATTAAACCGGTTAAGCACATTTATAGCTTTGAAGAATGCAGAAAACCAAATCGAAGAGCAACAGTATCAGATTGAGGAGTTAAAAGTAGATCTGGAGGGTGAACGAAAGAAAACCCAGCATCTTTTAAAGAATTTTTTGCCGGAGAAAGTGGTGGATGATCTCCGGGAAGGAGCGCGTTTGCAAATCGAATATTTCCCATCGGCAAGTATTATGTTTACTGATTTCAAAGAATTCTCAAATGCCTGCAGGAAGCTTTCTCCTGAGCAACTTGTCCAGACGCTTGAAACTTATTTCTCTAATTTTGACAGCATCATTGATCAGTATCGTATTGAAAAAATTAAAACTGTCGGTGATGCATATATGTGTGCAAGTGGTCTTCCTGAAAAAAATGAAAGTCATGCCATTGAACTGGTCATTGCCGGGTTGGAAATATGTAGTTATGTACGTAATATAAAAAGTGATTATGCGGATCAGGAGAAATTTTTGTGGGATGTCCGGGTGGGAATTAATACCGGAGATTTAATTGCTGGTGTGATCGGCAAGTCAAAATTTTCTTATGATGTTTGGGGGAATACAGTGAATAAAGCAAGCAGGGTAGAAGAAGGCAGTGATTTAAATTGTGTGACGGTTTCAGCGTCCACCTATAAACAGATAGCGCCTTATTTTGATTGTTGGTCAAGAGGAGAGGTGACGGTGAAGAATCATGAAAAAATCCTGCTTTATCAGGTTGACCGCATCAAGGAGCCATATTCTGATGATGAGCAAGGTTTGTTTCCCAATGAAAAATTGATTAAAATAATGCGGAAGTAATTTTTTTGATGAATATTATTGAAAAGGAGCAAGGTTTGTTGATGATGACGAATGTTGCCCATGCAGCATTTTCTAAAGAGGGTTATCCAAAAGCTTTTGTCTATAAAATCCGGATAATTATTCTTCAGAACACTTGTCTGTCCTAAATTCCCGAAACATGCATTGTGGATCAATTTTTATTGATCAATGTCAATTAGAGCTTGTCCATAAAGGGTAGTTTCCCATAAAGATTAATTATTAACAAATCAATGCTTTATTAGCATGGTTGGTAATATCACTTTTATAATTTTTGGAGATTTTAAAATGCGTTTTGCGTAACCCAATTGGCATCCTTTCTCTTTTAATGACAATTGTAATCAGAATCCACACCTAAGAATCTAAAGATAAACGCTCTTTTTCCAT
>CAZSGN010000259.1:0-3649 GCA_964606415.1 uncultured Bacteroidales bacterium | reverse complement strand
CCTCATATCATTGTTGGTTTTCACCCATATATAGGGGCTATTGCTTCCTCCATAAACAATATAACCAAGCTCCTTAAGACTTGATTTAATAATATTGGCGTTTTCAAGATAATAATTAACCAAATCCCTGACTTCTTTCTTTCCTTCTTCCCCATAAGTTGCTTCTGCTGCTTTCTGGACCGGATAAGAGACACCATTAAATTTAGTAGAATGACGGCGGTTCCACAAAGCATGAGCCGGATGCTGATTGCCCTTGCTATCAAACAACATCAATTCTTTAGGCACGACAGTAAATGCACAACGCGTTCCTGTAAAACCAGCGGTTTTTGAAAAGCTTCTGAACTCAATAGCCACTTTCCGCGCTCCTTCAATCTCATAAATACTATGCGGAATAGAATCATCCGTTATAAAAGCTTCATAAGCTGCATCAAAAAGAATAACAGAACGATTTTTCAATGCATACTCAACCCACTTTTGCAACTCCTCCTTGCTTATTGTCGTACCTGTAGGATTATTGGGGAAACATAAATAAATAATATCTACTTTTTTATCCGGCAATTGGGGGATAAAATTGTTTCCTTCATTACAGGGTAAATATTCAATCCCTTCGAAATAGCCATTTTCTTTAACCTCCCCTGTTTTACCAGCCATTACAGAAGTATCAACATAAACCGGATAAACAGGATCACATATTGCAATTTGATTGCTGTCACCAAAAATTTCCTGGATGTTACCCGTATCACACTTAGACCCATCAGAAATAAAAATCTCGGAAGGATCAACATTCACTCCCCTGGCATGATAATCATTCTTTGCAATCGCTTCCCTCAAAAAGGCGTATCCCTGTTCAGGCCCATAACCCTTAAAAGATGTGGCATCAGCCATTTCATCAACAGCTTTATGAAAAGCATCAACAATAGAAGGGGTCAAAGGTTTTGTTACATCACCAATGCCCATCTTAATGATTTCTTTATCCGGATTTTCATCAATAAATTTATTAACCCGTTTAGTAATCTCTGGGAAAAGATATCCCGCTTTCAACTTCAGATAATTCTCGTTTACTTGTGCCATGATCTTTAATATTTTTTTGTGGCAACAAATATAAAAAAAGCGAACAAATAACTAATTCATCCGTTTATTATTATGAAAAAAATGATTTTACAATTTAAAGCTGCGTTGAGCGATAAGTAAAATGAAATAGTGCTTTTCTCCCGTTTTATTTTATCATGACTTGGTTCATCTTATCTTTTTTTTGATTTCATATGTTTATATTTAATTTCATCTGTTTATATTTAATTTTTTAATGTTCAGATGGAGTTCGCCATGATTCTCAAAACCAGTTTCACGGCATATCATAACTCCAAAATAATCATCAAAATGTGTATGTTCCGCCAGCCGTCGGATCATGGCACGGTTCATCTGTTTTTTATTATTTTGTAAAACCCCATACTGCTAATGAATCGTTATAGCCAAATTACTTTTAAGATTGTTGCATCACTGATGCTGATCAATTTTTTCTTATTTGCCTATGGATTTAAACGTCCAGATTTTTTTGAGCTATTTTGGTTATACAGCATTGCTTTCCTGGGATTTATATATTTTTTATCTCATCAAAAAGAAAAAAATCAATTATTACGGCTTCTTTTATTGAGCATCCTTTTCCGGTTTATTTTTATTCTTGCTTTACCCAATCTTTCTGACGATTACCTCCGTTTTATCTGGGATGGTTCCATGCTCAGGACAGGGCTTAACCCTTTTGCTTATGCTCCCATTGAAGCGGCAGGAAAACCACCAATGCTTCAATTGGAAACAAGCCAATACCTGTTACACGAAATGTACTCCAAAATTAACTACACATGCTATCCTCCTTTAAATCAATTTTTCTTTATGTTGTCAACATTGCTCTTCCCGCATTCCATAACCGGCAGTGTTGTCATCATGCGTCTTATCATTATAGCAGGTGACATAGGGATTATATGGATAGGCATGAAATTAATGAAACAATGGAAGATCAATCCTGCCAACATTTTATACTTTGCCCTTAATCCTTTCATTATTATTGAGCTTACGGGAAACCTCCATTTCGAGGGGGTTATGATATTCTTTTTCCTCACGGCAATCTATTTATTTACGCGCCACCAATGGATTGGCTCAGCCATTCTTTATGGCCTGTCAGTATCAGTCAAACTAATAACCCTGATGCTCCTTCCTTTTTTATTCCGAAAACTGGGGAGAAAAAAATTCCTTTTTTATGCAATGATTTCGGCAGGCACTTTTTTATTATTATTCGTTCCCTTTCTCAGCAAAGAAGTGATCATGAAATTTTGGGATAGCCTGGATCTCTATTTTAATAAATTTGAATTTAATGCCAGCATCTATTATATTGTCAGAACCATAGGATATGAAGTAAAAGGATGGAATATCATTCAAACAGCCGGCCCTGTTCTAACCACACTGGCTGGCCTCTCCATTTTATTGCTTGCTGTTTTTCAAAAAAAGCAGGATTGGCCTTCAATCCTCAAAGCAATGTTGTTTGCCATTACCATTTATTATCTTTTAGCAATGATCGTCCACCCATGGTACCTGACAACTTTAGTCGTTTTATCTATGTTTACCCGTTTCAGGTACCCGGTCATCTGGACATACTTAATCTTTCTCACTTATTATACCTATCGCGCTTCTGTATATGACGAAAACTTATGGCTTGTAGGAATTGAATACATCATTGTTTTATCCTTTATGCTTTATGAACTGCTCAGGAAAAATAAACAACCTCTGTTACCCTTTTTCTGACAAAGAGTTCTAATGATCAAGCACAAACAAAATTCTCCGGCATGCCTCTTTAATCTCTTCTTCGGATATTGTTAAAGGAGGCGTTAATCGAAAAGCATTATCAGCAAAAATAAAATAATCCAGGAGCACCCCATGTTCAATAGCGGAACGGATTACCCTGTGATTTTCGGCTGCTGATTCAAGTTGTACAGCCAAGAGAAGTCCTTCACCCCGAATCTCATGGATTTTATCATGCTTCAACTCCTGCCTGAATATTTGTTCCTTTTGTTCAACCAACTGGATAATAGACTCATTTTTAAGGATATCAAGCGAAGCTTTACCTGCAGCACATGAGACAGGATGACCACCAAAAGTAGTAATATGCCCGAGGAAAGGATCTTTACTCAGCAATTCCATCCGCTCTTTAGATGAAATAAAAGCAGCAAGGGGCATGCCCCCACCGATGGCTTTTCCAAGCACTAAAAAATCAGGGATAACACCATATTTTTCCAGGGCAAACCAATGACCCAAACGACCAAAACCAGTCTGCACTTCATCAAAAATAAGCATGGTACCTGTCTCATTGCATTTTTCTCTTAAACGTTTCAAAAAAGATAGTTCAGCAACTCTTACCCCGGCCTCAGCCTGCACAGGCTCAATAATAACAGCAGCCGTATAATCAGTAATGCGATTTAGTGCATCAATATCATTCAATGGTAAATGATAAACACCCGGTAACAAAGGCCTGAAAGGACGCCGGAATTTTTCATCCCCCATTAAGCTAAGCGCTCCATGGGTACTTCCATGATATGCATTTACAAAACCAAAGACCTCTGCCCGGTTGAGACAACGTTTAGCTAATTTAACAGCTCCCTCC
>CAZSGN010000258.1:0-3773 GCA_964606415.1 uncultured Bacteroidales bacterium | reverse complement strand
AGTAATTATTTTGCCTCTTTGCCGGATTCTTTTAATTTTGATGTTACTATTACCCTTAAAAAATGAAAGAAGCATTTTTACACTACCTGTGGCAGAATCAACTGGTGGATCTGAACCAGTTAATTTTTAATCATGAACCCGTCGAAATTATTCATCCCGGATGGCCTAATAATGATGCTGGCCCGGATTTTTTTAATATTCGTATCAAATTGAATGGCACGATTTGGGCTGGCAATGCCGAAATACACGTGAGAAGTTCAGATTGGCTGCATCATGGCCATCATGATGATCCGGCCTACGATAATGTGGTACTGCATCTTGTGGTTGATCATGACCAGGAGGTGGCCAATTCCAAAGGCATACCTGTCCCTACGGTTCAGATTAATTATGATCCCGCCTTGTGGAAACGTTATGAATATCTTTTAAATGCGAAATCCTGGATTCCCTGTCAGGATGATGTTCATGTACTGCCTCCCGAGAAAATCAGGTTTTGGTTGTATAAACTTGCCGTAGAAAGGCTGGAGCAAAAAGCCGGAGAGATGAGCAGGTATCTGCAAATATCTACAATGAACTGGGAGGAGATATTATATATTTTCCTGGGGCGCTACTTTGGTGCACCAGCTAATACTTTGCCTTTCGAGATCTTAACCAGGAATTTACCTTTTAAGCTTATTGCCAAAAATAAAGATCATTTGTTGATGATTGAAGCGATGCTTTTTGGACAAGCAGGTTTTTTAAATGAACAAAACGAAGATCCTTATTTTATTACTTTGCAAAAGGAGTATCATTTTGCCAAACGTAAATATGGACTTATTCCTGCCGATATAGGAATGTGGAAGTTTTCCAAAATGCGTCCTGCTCATTTTCCTACCATACGGATCGCTCAATTTGCCGCTCTACTGGCACATCGGGATCATCTATTTTCACATATTATTGAAGCGGAAAGTGGTAAGCAGATTGAGCAGTTACTCCAGATTAATGCATCCGAATACTGGGAGACACATTATTCGTTTGGAAAGGAATCAAAGCGGAAAAGCAGTAAGATGATGGGTGCTCAACTTATTAATGTGCTTATTATCAATGTGGTAATTCCTGTTTGGGTGCTTTATGGACAGCAAAATGATGACCAGCGCTTTATTGACCGGGCTCTTGGCGTTTTAGAAGAGTTAATGCCGGAGAAAAATAATATTATTCTTAAATGGAAAGATATTGGTGTAGAAGCATTTTCAGCTCTCGACTCGCAGGCCCTTTTACAGCTAAAAAAGAAATATTGTGATTATAAAAGATGTCTTGATTGTAAGATTGGAAACCTTATTATTGCTGATTTTTCTTCATCAAAGGATTAAATTCCAGAAAAAATTACGATTGCTTCTTTATCTTATCTCTGAAAACATTATTTTTGCAAATAAAAAAAATTATGACAGAAGCAAAAGAATATCCTAAGGTTGTATTAAAAAGAAAAAATATTCAGACAATTGTTGATTTTTGCATGGATGAATCCTTGCCTTTTTCTGTAAAACCTCAGCAATTTCCTGATACTGACTGGGAAGTAGAGATTCAGGTGGATGATGTCCAAATGGCGATTGTGGTCGGTATGTTCTTGCGTGATAGTAAACTGGAATTAGCCGGTGTGCAGCCGGATAGATATAAGAAGACAACCACTCAGCGCAGAAGCAAAAGTTCCGGAACTTCTTCTTCAGCAGGAAATGGAAATGGTAATGCTAAAAATGAAGAAGCAAAAGAAACGATAGACGTAAAAACGGAAGAATCCAAAAATGAAGATGTTGCCAATGAAGATAATGTTTTTAAGGATCAGGATTCGGAAAAATCAACCTCACTTAATTTTTAATTGATTTTCATTCTTTTTTTTATATGTTTTGTCAGCGTGCTGCCTAATGATAGCGCGCTGCTTGTTTTTATGATAAGATTGTCAGTTAAATAGCCCCCCTGAATATAATTATCATTATTTTTGAATGATATTATCATTGATAAAAAGATCAGGCTGTAAGATATGAAATACCAACAGTAAAACGTAAAAATTGATTTGCATGAATAAAGGAAAAAATACGGACCGTAATCGAAGAGGAAAACCAGGACGTCCCAGGAAAAAAGGCTATGGAAGTGGCGAACAAGGAAATAAAAAATGGGGTAAAGAGGCGGTGCGATTGAATAAATTTATTGCCCATTCTGGTATTTGCTCCAGGAGAGAAGCTGATACACATATTCAGGCTGGTCTTGTTTCTGTCAATGGTGAAATTGTTACGGAACTGGGGACGCAGGTTTCACCCCACGATGATGTCAGGTTTAATGGGGAACGGATTAAGCCTGAACGTAAGGTGTATTTGTTGTTGAATAAACCTAAGGATTATGTTACAACAACTGATGACCCGCATGCTAAGAAGACGGTCATGCAACTGGTGGATCGTGCCTGCCCTGAGAGAATATACCCGGTTGGAAGATTAGACCGGAATACTACAGGTGTGCTGCTGTTTACCAATGATGGAGAGATAACAAAAAGGTTGCTGCATCCTAAGCATGGGAACAAAAAAATTTATCATGTTAAATTGGATCAGAATCTGAATAAAAGCGATATGGAAAAGATTGTAAAAGGGGTTGCAATTGAAGAAAATAAAGTGGTAAAAGCAGATACGATTCATTATGTTGATCAGGATGATAAATCTCAGGTAGGAATCGAATTGCATTCTGGCGAAAATAGAGTCGTAAGGCGAATTTTCGAAGCTCTTAATTATAAAGTGACTAAATTGGATCGTGTTTATTTTGCTGGTTTGACCAAAAAAAATATTCAAAGAGGTAAATGGCGTTTTCTTGATCAAAAAGAGGTTAATATGCTACATATGCAGGCTTCCGGGAAAAAATAATAATGATGACGGAAAAAGAACATAAGGCCGGATTTGTAAATATACTGGGGAACCCTAATGTTGGTAAATCAACATTAATGAACGAGATGGTTGGGGAGCGTATATCTATCATTACTTCTAAAGCACAAACGACTCGACATCGTGTAATGGGAATAGTCAATGGTGATGACTTTCAGATTGTTTATTCGGATACTCCCGGCATGCTTCAGCCTAATTATAAATTACAGGAGGCCATGGTAAAGTCCATATCAACAGCTATGATCGATGCGGATATGGTTTTGTTTATGACCGATATGGTAGAAAAAACAGATAAGAATCTCCCGTTTATTGATAAATTAAATAGCTTGGAGGTGCCTGTGATGGCTCTGATTAATAAAATTGACCTTTCCAACCAGGAAGACCTGGAAGCTAAAATAGATGAGTTGAAAGCCCTATTACCAAAAGCGGATATTATTCCTGTTAGTGCTTTGCATAAATTTAACCTGCAGGCTGTTTTTGACCGGATTATAAACCACTTGCCTGTGTCTCCTCCATATTATCCCAAAGACGAGCTGACGGATCGGCCTCAGCGTTTTTTTGTAGCTGAAATGATAAGAGAGAAAATTTTCTTGCATTACAAGAAAGAAATTCCTTATTCAACCGAGGTTGCCATTGAATATTATGAGGAAACTAAAAAAATAGATCGAATCAGGGCTATTATTTACGTGGGACGCGATTCGCATAAGAAAATTTTGATTGGAACCAAAGGACAGGCGCTTAAAAAGATTGGAACCGAGGCAAGAAAAGATATTGAAGAATTTATTCAAAAAAAGGTATTCATTGAGCTTTTTGTTAAAGTAAGTAAGGAATGGAAAAATAATTCTTCTCGCCTGAAAGAGTTTGGGTATTGATTTT
>CAZSGN010000257.1:0-3776 GCA_964606415.1 uncultured Bacteroidales bacterium | reverse complement strand
GAACCAAAAAAAATACTCGTGAATTATGGCATCCACACAAGCCATGGCTACACCCTTTCCTTCCCAAATTCACTGGCTACACGCACAAAAGAATTAAAGTTGGTAACAATCTTTAATCCTAATTAATTTAATACAAAACTTTAATTATTAATTACCTGTGATTCAATTAAATGAATCTATATATTTTTAGCGTCAATGGCACTTATTGCCTATCCTTTTTCCACTCGATAAATGACAAATATTCTTCCTGCTGTCTTTCCAGTTCTTTGGGCTTTTCATCATAAACATGATCAAAAACCTCTTCTACAGCATATTCAACCTCATTTTCAACTTTGGTAAAAATGTCGTCTATCTGTTCTTTGTACTCTTCGGTAAGCGCTTCATCCTTCTGATCATCCCATAATCCTTTATCCTTCAAATAAATCTTCAATCTCCTAAAGGGGTCTTTACGATCCCACTCCTGCTCTTCTTTCTTTGACCGATAACGAGAAGGATCATCCGAAGTTGTATGCGGCCCTTTTCTATAAGTCACAGCTTCAATAACAACCGGCTGATTATTTTTTAAAACATATGCCCTTGCCTTAGCTGCGGCATAGTTAACAGCGAAATAATCATTACCATCAACAATAATACCCGGCAAACCATAAGCAGCCCCTTTGATGGCAAAATTATCAGAACCAGTCTGTTTAAGCTTACCTGTAGAAATGGCATACTGATTATTATTGATCACAAAAACGACAGGCACTTTCCAGACAGAGGCAAAATTCAGGGCCTCATGAAAATCACCTTCCGATGTCCCGCCATCACCAATAAAAGCAAATACGACTTCTTTCTTTTTCTGATATTTAACAGCATATCCAATACCAGCAGCATGCAATAATTGAGAGGCAATAGGAACAGAATAAGGAAGTACATGATGAGCATGCTTAAACCTTGCCCCTTCTTCATACCCCATAAAATACATAAACACTTCACTTAGTGCAACGCCCCTGTTTAACAATAAAGGAAGCTCGCGGTAATAAGGCACCAGCCAGTCATTTTTCTCCATTACCCTGAAAAAACCGCCGGAAACCATTTCCTGCCCCAAAACAGGGGGATATGTATAAATCCTCCCCTGCCGTTGATAAGACATAATCTGGAGATCAGCCAATCTTGAATAAAGTAATTGCTTATAGTCAGTCAATAGGTCATGATCAGTAACAGCAGGCTTAAACCTTTCATTGATTAATTGGCCTTCCTGTGACAAAAAACCGAGCATTTGATTCTCGAAAGGGCTGTACCCCTTTATTAATGAATACTTTTCCATATCAATATATTCAGTTCAATCTTTATCTGATTGCTTTTGTACTTACAAAGATAAAAAATATTTGCGGTATTTGGGTACTTATTTGTTTTCTTTTAAAAGACAACCATTTTTCCAAAATTTAATTTTTTATCAAAAAAAAACAAAAATGAGACTATTTATTAATTAAAACATCAAAAATCAGGCTAAATTAGCTAAATTTAGACCCTTTTTATAAAAAAAGTTGATGCATGGAAAAACAATTATTGTTAGGAGACGAAGCGATTGCTCAGGGAGCAATTGACGGAGGCATGTCCGGTATCTACGCATACCCCGGCACACCTTCTACCGAAATCACGGAGTTTGTGCAACATAACACGCTTGCCCGTGAAAAAAATATTCACCGTGAATGGTCTGCCAATGAAAAAACAGCCATGGAAGCAGCTATAGGCATGTCTTATGCAGGAAAGCGAGCTATGGTATGCATGAAACATGTTGGTTTAAACGTTGCTGCGGATGCCTTTATCAACTCAGCAATTACAGGGGTAAACGGAGGACTTGTAATCACTGTGGCAGATGACCCTTCGATGCATTCTTCACAGAATGAACAAGACTCAAGATTCTACGGGGATTTTTCTATGATCCCGATGCTTGAACCGCATAACCAGCAAGAAGCATATGATATGGCCTATGCAGCTTTTGAGCTTTCTGAGAAAACAGGCCTGCCGGTAATGATCAGAATCACAACTCGTCTGGCGCATTCCAGGGCAGGAGTTTTCCGCAGTCAGGTAAAAGCAGAAAACAACATACAATTTCCTGATGATCCCAAGCAATTTATTCTACTGCCGGGCATTGCCCGAAACCGGTATAAACAATTACTCGAAAGCCAGCAGCACCTGTTAAGTGCCTCGGAACTTTCATCTTACAATAAATTCATTCCAGGGAACAATAACCAAATTGGCATCATTTCATGCGGGATAGCCATCAACTATTTAATGGAAAACTATCCAAATAAAGATTGCCCTTATAACATCATCTCCATTGGCCAATACCCGATCCCCGAGAAGATGATCGGCACCCTGCATGACAAATCCAAAGCATTATTGGTTCTTGAAGAAGGTTATCCTTTTCTTGAGAAACAACTGAGAGGGTTGCTCAACAACGGAAAAAAAATTCACGGTAGGCTGGACGGAACTTTACCCAGAGACGGGGAATTAACACCTGCACTAATAGGCAAAGCACTGGGACACAAAGGTCAAAAAGGGCCTGATACGCCAAAACTTGTGCGGATGCGTCCGCCGGAATTATGTAAAGGATGCAGCCACAGAGATGTATATTATGCACTTAACGAAGTAATGTCCGAAATAGGCGACCGGCAGGTTTTCTCTGACATTGGATGTTATACGCTTGGTGCCTTACCTCCCTATAATGCCATTAACACCTGCGTAGACATGGGTGCATCCATCACAATGGCAAAAGGAGCAGCTGATGCAGGTATATTTCCCGCAGTGTCGGTCATTGGCGACTCCACATTCACCCACTCCGGCATAACAGGCTTGCTGGATGCAGTGAATGAAAAAAGCCCCATTACAGTTATTATTTCAGATAATTCAACCACGGCAATGACAGGAGGACAGGATTCCCCCGGAACAGGCAGGTTAGAAAAAATATGTGAAGGAATCGGCGTAGACAAAGAACACATCAGGATTATTGAACCTTTAAAAAAGAACCACCAAGCGCTGGTTGATATTATGAAAGCAGAATTTAATTTCAAAGGCGTTTCGGTGATCATCGCTCAACGAGAATGCATTCAAACACTTGCAAAAAAGAAAAAAAACACGAAAAAATGAAATCAGATATTGTACTTTGCGGCGTTGGAGGCCAGGGAATATTAAGCATCGCGGCAGCTATCGGATGGGCTTCGCTCGAGGAAAAACTGCAACTTAAACAATCAGAAGTCCATGGAATGAGCCAAAGAGGAGGCGCTGTTCAGTCACACTTAAGGCTTTCGGACAAACATATCCAATCCGACCTGATCCCTGAAGGAGAAGCAGACCTAATCCTCTCGGCAGAACCCATGGAGGCGTTGCGCTATCTTCCATACCTCAATAAAGAAGGCATGGTTATTGCCAGCGAAAATACTTTTGAAAACATTAATGACTACCCTCCTAAATCGGACATACTCCAGGCTTTTGGAAATATATCAAAAAAGCTCACGCTCGATGCTGAAACACTGGCCAGGGAAGCAGGAAGCGTTAAAGCGTCTAACATGGTAATGCTCGGCGCAGCCTCACCTTTCATCCCTATTTCCAAAGAAAATTTGATCAAAGGGATCAAAAAACTATTCGGAGAAAAGGGTCAGGAAATTATTGACCTTAATATAAAAGCTTTTGAAGCTGGCGCAATGGCTTCCGACAAACATCCGGCTTAATTTGTTTTAAAAAATCCTTTAAAGAAATTTGTTGATGGTATCAGCAATAATCCGAATGCCCTC
>CAZSGN010000256.1:0-3825 GCA_964606415.1 uncultured Bacteroidales bacterium | reverse complement strand
TAAAAGATGAATCTTAATATGTTTGATCAATCCTATCATCATTATAAAAAAATAGGTTCGTTGATAATATTAAAATCAGATTCTTCACTACGTACAGAATGACAGGCAGTTATATGATCAGGGAGAGGCTTGGTGACAGCGAAGGCGCACCAAGCCTCTCCCTGATCAAAAGCCATAAATAACCCGTCATTTCGACCAAAGGGAGAAATCTCATAAGTTTTATCGGACACCAGTAGTTTATAATCTAATTTCTTATAGGTTTATGTTCATTTTTCGTTTTAATAATTGTGCATTAATGGCAACAATAATTGTACTCAAGCTCATCAAAACCGCACCCAATGCCGGGTTTATTAATATCCCTGCATTGTAAAGCACACCGGCTGCCAGTGGTATGGCCACGACATTATATCCTGTTGCCCATACAAAGTTCTGTATCATTTTTTTGTAGGTTTCTTTTCCAAACGCAACTAATAATGCAATATCTTTTGGATTACTGTTTACCAATATAATATCTGCTGTCTCGGCGGCCACATCAGTTCCAGAACCCACTGCAATGCCAATGTTTGCTGTTGCCAAAGCAGGCGCATCATTAATGCCGTCACCAGTCATGGCTACAAACTCACCATTTTTTTGAAACTCCTTAATTTTTTCAAGTTTTTGGTCTGGTAAAACCTCGGCAAAAAAGCCGTCAAGATTTAGTTCATCACTGACACTTTTTGCCAAATTTTCATTATCGCCAGTCATCATGTAAACTTTCAGGCCATTATTTTTCAACATTTTTACAGCCTCATATGATTCTTCTCTTATTTCATCTGCCATCGCTATAAGCCCGGCTATTTCCTTATTAATCATTACAAAAACAACAGTCTCCTGCTCCTTTATAAGAACATTATCGGGTATTTCAATGTTTTGTTCTTTTACAAATCCAGGGCTCACTACCTTTACTTTTTTATTTTCCACATCAGCTTCAATGCCTTTTCCGGTAATGGCATTGAAGTTTTCTGCCTGAGGAACTTTTATTTCTTCTTGTTTTATTTTATCTATAATCCCTACAGCCAATGGATGCTCTGATTTAACCTCCAATGCACCTGCAAATCTTAAAATATCTTTGTCTTTATAATTATTGCTTAATGTTTCAAAACGAGTCACCCCAAAATTCCCTTTTGTTAGCGTCCCCGTTTTATCAAATACCAGCAAGCTTATTTTTCTCGAATTTTCAAAAGCAGTACGATTTCTGATTAATAGTCCTTTCCTGGCTGATATGGAAGTAGAAATGGCTACAACCAGAGGAACGGCCAGTCCTAAAGCATGCGGGCATGTGATAACCATTACACTTACCATACGTTCCAGAGCAAATACGAATGGCTTCCCAATAATTAACCAAGTAGTAAGCGTACCAATTCCAACGGTAAGCGCAATGATGGTCAGCCAAAACGCAATTCGGTCTGCCAGGTGCTGGGTTTTTGATTTTTTATTCTGTGCTTCCCGCACCATTTTGATGACCTTACTTAAATATGCTTCATCTCCAACTTGTTGCACCTGTATTTTAAGCGAACTGTTACCGTTGATTGTTCCACCTATCACTTTTTCATCTTTCCTTTTTTTAACAGGTTTCGATTCTCCTGTTACCATGGATTCATTCACAGAGCTTTCCCCTTCAGTAATGATGCCATCAACAGGAATTTTTTCACCCGGCTGCACCAATACCAAATCATCCTTTTTGAGTTCATCAACCTTAATGTCTTTGGTATCCCCGTTTGTTAACAAATGAGCTTCCGCGGGCATCATTTCTACCAGTTTTTGAAGCGAATAGGATGCACCCATTACTGACTTCATTTCAATCCAATGACCCAGGAGCATAATGTCAATTAAAGTGGCCAGTTCCCAAAAAAACTTTTTCCCTTCCAACCCAAAGCTAGTAGCCGAGCTATAGCCGAAAGCAACTGTTATGGCTACGGCAATGAGAGTCATCATCCCCGGTTGTTTCTTCTTTATTTCTTCTACCAAACCTGTTAAAAACGGCCAACCTCCGTAGAAATAAACAAATGCTGACAATGCAAAAAGCCAATAGCCCGAAAAGTTAAAAGTTAAATTGTAACCTAATATTCCCTGAATCATAGGTGAGAGGACCAATATAGGAATGGTTGCAACAAGTGAGGCCCAGAAACGTTTACGGAAATCTTTAATCATCATAGCATGGTGACCAGAATGATCGTGCGACCCATGGGCGTTGTGTTGATGTTTTTTGTTTTCTTGATGTTGATGCTGTCCGTGGTTATGATTATTCATGATATGTCCTTTTTGCGTTCTTCAAATTCCTGTTCATCAATTTCCCCTTTGGTGTATCTTTCTTTCAGAATATCAAGGGGTTTTTATTATTAATTTGTGTTTGATTATTCTGGTTTACTAATCTAACTATTAGCCAAATAACAACAATAAGGATAAGCAAACCAATTATCCAACCCCAGCACATTCCTCAGTCATGTCCATTCATTTCATGAAACTTAATGTTTAATAAAAATGGAATTAAAATGTTTCATGATGAGACATTTTTACTTATTGAGATCAACGTTTTACGGCATAGCAAGTAAGGGATTGCGGGCTTCTTTCGAATCCCCCGTTACCGAAATTGAAGCGTGAGACAAAACCTCGAATACCACAGAAACCCTTATTGACTATACCGCGTGTAGCGCGTTTTATTCTATGTTATTAAGTCTTTCAATGTGTAATTATTAAATCTTCTGTTTTTTGTTCTTCTGATTTTTTTAAGTTCATTTTTTGCCTGAATTTCAATCCAAAGCATTGGGTCATTATTGAAAATTTTCCCCAAAATAATCGCTAATTCATAATTAATTGGTCGTTCTCCTTTAATTAACTTGCTTAAATTTGAAGGATTTACGCCGATATAATGAGCAAATTTCTTTTGAGGTATTTCCAGTGTTTTTAGATATTCTTTTAAAAATTCTCCAGGTTGTTTGAGTTCAGCATCTTCCAATTCCAAATAATCTTGCATCTGAAATTTGATAGCCAATAATTCTATTTCCTTTTTTTGTTTTTCCGACTGAAGTTTGGCCTTATTCAACATTATGGCCTGGAAATCTTTGAATTCATCTGTTCCAATGTCCATCTGATTGGTCAACATTCCGTTGGTTGATTCGGTATTTTTATTTCTTTTCATTGCTATTTTATTTTCGTTTAAGGTATCCTTGAATTAGTTTTAGCCCGTTTTCACTATCAATGTACATCCTTTGTCCAAGTCCTACTTTTGCTCCATATTTTTTAACATACCCCTGAATTAAACTTGTCTTCGACATGAAGGTTAAAAATCCTTTGTAATCTCCCTTTAATTTGAAGCTTTCTTTGCAAGCAAAAGCAATCAAACAACCAGCTACATAATCATATTTTTTATTTTTCCGTCCGATATTATATGGCGCTATTTCTAAGTTATTCATAATGAGCATTTCATTTTCAATTTTCAGTTGTAAAGCACCTTCAACCCTTGAACTTAGTCCAATTGTTTTTAAAACGAACGTTCTGGTGTTTTTATCCTTGCTTAACTGCCTCCAATTAAAATTCCATCCATCTTTTTTTAATGGTATTTCATTTTGTTCAGGGACAACAATTTCAGCCTTCACTAATTTGTCGTTTATTACATCTAATATGTACACCATTCATTTATTTTTCTCTTGGTAAAGATAATAAAAATTGTCCTATTTGTATAATTTATAATCAATAAATTGTCTATTGGTGACATGGATTTTAATGCGCTACAACGTTATTCTGTAACCATCTGGCGGCGTGGCATCCCACGATCAGCCTGATAAA
>CAZSGN010000255.1:0-3836 GCA_964606415.1 uncultured Bacteroidales bacterium | reverse complement strand
ACAGTGTCTTATATCATTTAAATATTTAACCATTAAAATAAGAGTAGAACCATAAATAATAATGAATATACAAACAAAATGAAGCCCATTTTAACTATAGTGAATATTTAACCAAATTACAATTCATATGAACAAATCTATTTTAATTTCCGTTTTTTTGTTTTTGATGATCAGTTTTTCTTATGGTCAGCAAATCAGTTATGATGACCAACAGTATAAAATTAAAGTAAACTATGATTTTATGTTGTTGGGAGGAGATAAAGAAATTTCTTATTTTTTCGAATATGCATCTCCAAATTTTGATCAAAAAGTTAATAATTATATTGTTCGTTATGCGCCCGAAGAGGTTAAGGATTATGAACGGTTTAAAATAAATTTTGGTGATAAATGGGATGTTCATAAGGTTATGGATGGTGGATATACGAATGGGCGATTGTGGTTGCTTTTTAGGGGAAGGAATAAAGATACCAAAGATTATGGTTTGTTTGGCGTCTTTCTAAATGAGGATTTTGCTATCGAGTCAGCAAAAAAAATCCTTGAAGTGGATAAGAAAAAATATGTGAAAAATATACAGGTGCAACTTTCTGAGAATAAAAAAGCGATCATGGCGCATAGTGGTGATCATTTTGTTGTTGCAGGAGATCATTTCGATATTTTTTATCATGATCAATATGAAATGGCCCAGGTTTTTGATAAACAATTACTTGATGATGGTACCCTGGCTTTTTTTAATTACCAGAAAGAGAAGGTTCATCTCGTTCGTTATAATGTAAATGGTGAGAATGAAAGTATTTTGCTTAATCTTGATGAGGATGAAACTTGCGATTTAGGCCTGGCCATTGATGCTGAAAAGGATGAATTATTGGTAACGGTATTAAAAGGGGATACTGATGCGAAATTGCATGAGATACTTGTTAATTATGAAAATCAGGTTAGTGTGAATGCAATTGATTTGTTAACTTATCATTTGCAAACCTGTGAGGAAAAAAATGTGCGATCGATCAATTTTTCAGAGGAGGTTTTGGATGAAGTTGGTATTGCAGGAAAATTTGTTAAATGGCTGGCTTTTGAGGATATGATCATTGATAAAGATTTTAAAGTGATTGTTTTACAAAAACAATACTTTAAAAATATAGCGATCAATAGAAGTGAACGGGAAAAGATGAAATTTGCCGAGGATATGATTTTTATCAATATGGATGATGTATCAGGAAAAGTGAAAATGAGTGCTAAAGAAAGGCAAATCTGGAAAAATGATGATGAGAGCGCTTTTTTGCTAAAGCCATTGATATCTATTGAAGGAGAACATGTATATTATTTCTACTATAATATTAAAACTGGTGCAGGCACTTATAATTACGAACTTTATTTTGGACAGTTTGATGAGCAGTTTAACTTTGGAGATCCAAAGCGAAAGGGTATGAGCAGCAAAAACTTGTTTTTGGAACTGACTGAAATGATACCACTTGGTGAAAAGGAATACCAGGTATTTGGATATCATAAAAAGAATATGAAACTAGGCCGGGCAATTATTCGTTTTTAATTTGTATTGGCACAAAAAAAACATCAGCGGATGAATGACAGGCAACGAACATTCCCTGCTATTTTTTAATTTCAATAGTAATCGTTCCACTACCATCGTTATCATTTATTGATGTTACATGCAGTAAACCTATGGTTTCATCGGTGGTTTGGAAGGCCCAGTAATTGCCCGAACTGAGTTGTGCGGTATCGGCTTTGGCTTCTGAAATTAATGTTTTGGCTCCGGATAAACGATCGGTATTGTCCCAGTCATTTTGACTTACCTGTTTCAATGCGGTCACATTAGGGTCTTCTCCCCATTCTGCCAGCGGAATGCTGTCTTGCCAGGTCATTTCGTTCCTTACAATGGCCTGGGGTGAATAAAGCATTGGCCCCGAGCTGGATGAGTAGTAGTAAACAAGGTCAATGTTATTGAATCCTTTTTTTGTTGACAATATGGCTGTTGTGTAAATCGAATCCCCGGATATGTCATAGAAACTTCCTGTACTGTCATTTTGTCCTCCCAGTTTAATGGGATTTGTTGAAGTTAACAGCGGGTCTTCTTTTATGGTTAGGGTTTTAACGCCGGAAATGCCATCTTCATCGGTGATAATGAATTCGATAAAGTAGGGGAATGCATCCGGGTCGTCAAGCATGTAACTGGCTGAATCAATATATACCTGCTTGTTATTGGTGATGGAGCGTGATTTCCATATAATACTACTGTCTCTGGCATCGGTAAGGTACTCGTTATTGATTTTAATGGACATGGTTTTTAGTGGAGCATCACCGGCAAAGGCTTTCCATTTAAAGATGGCGGAGTCGTATAAGGGACGGCTGGTGTTGCTGGTGATATAATGCTCTGATGAGTCATGAAAAATAATCCGGGGCCCTTCCGGGATATCCGTTTCTTCATAACATCCTGTTAATAATGTTATTAGAAATATTGTTGTGATGAAAATGAATGTTTTCATGTATGTCAATTTGTGATTTTTAATAACGGCAAAATAAAATAATTATTACGAATAAGCCAATAAAAAAGGCTGCCGATTATTCGACAGCCTTTTTGTAATGTATTTTTAAGTAGATTGATTGATTAAGGTTCAATTTTAACATCAACAGTGATGGTTCCTGAACCATCTGTATCGTTTATCGTGGTTACATTTACTGCTCCAACTTTGCCTGCTGCTGTTTCGAAAACATAAACATCATCTTGACTTAAATTGCTTGCGATATCAAGAGAAGCACTTGTTGCTTCGGATGAAATGTCGGCAACAGTTGAAATATCAGTCCAGGTTGTGGTTGTTGACTCAAATTTAGTCTCATTTGGAGATGTTCCCCATTCACTGGTTATTATTTGTCCGTCCCATGTAATTGAATGGTCTACAATTGCTTTTGGTGAGAACAAGGCGTTTTTATTGTCTGATCCGTAATAATAAATCAAATCTATTTCTGAATATTTGTCTTGATTAGCAAGTTCTGATATGGTATAAACAGAACCATCATTAGCAATGCAAAAACTGCCCTCATTTGCATCCTGCCCGCCAAGAGTAATGCTTGTGTTGCTTGTTAATGCAGTAGGACTTGAAGCGACAATATCAATTGTTGCTTCAACTTTAACCCCGTCTTTATCGGTTACCCTGAAGGTATAAACGTAAGTTCCTTCATTTGAGGGGACTGCAAATGAAGCCTGGTCAATATAAGACTCTTCCCTGTTGATGTCTCCGGTTGTGTCTGTCGATGCATCCCAGTTATTATCCTCAATGTCTTCAGAGAGACTACCATCTCTCAATATTTCGAAAGACTCTAATTTGGCATCTCCTTTACGCACATCCCACATAAAAGTAACGGTGTCTCCTGGCTCTACAGTTTCACCAGGTTCAACGCTAACGCTTAAAGAAGGTTCCGTTGCTGAATTTTCATCATCTTCGCAACTGGTAAAAAAAACAAGGCCGGCGAGAAGCGGCAGCGTAAGGAATAATTTTAATTGTTTCATTTTTTTAAAATTTAAGTTTAACATATTACAAATATACAAATATATAAATGATAAAAAGCATTGTATGCTTTTTTCGTAATTAACAAAAACCGCTCCAAAACTTAAAAGTATAAACGTTATTTTCTTTATTTTGTTACAAACATATTCATTCCCCCCCTGAATAATCTCCCGTGAAAAACTTTATCAGCTTACCAGGTAAGTAATACCCCTTCTCACCTGTTCCACGCCCCTGCCGCAAGGCCGCAAGCGTCCGCTTGTGTCGAAACAAAAAAACCGTCAGTAGCCGGACAGGCAACGAACAAGGAATCCGTCAGTGGAC
>CAZSGN010000254.1:0-3854 GCA_964606415.1 uncultured Bacteroidales bacterium | reverse complement strand
CAACAACGTCATCTTAATAAACTGCTGACCTTTATATTAGCTTCGCTGAGCTCACCCCTAAAGGGGATTCGGTTCATGTCCTTTTGTTTTAGATCATTAATTTTCCTTTTTATAAGCCCTATGGTGAGGGTTTCATCTGTTTAAATAATGTTTATTCCCTTATCTTTCTACTGACGAATTCTTTGCTATTTCAATAAAAAAAATTGAGGCCTTAATCCATATCTTAAAAAAAATCATAGGCCGGTTATATAAAAAAGATATTTGAATTTAATATTTATTTCTTGGATTCGATCTCAAGCTGGCTGATTTTCTAAACCTCAAACTATAAGACAAAGAAAATTCAATTACACTTGAGGTCTCTGAAATTGTCTGTAACGAGGACATAAAATCAGAACTAAGCCCAATAAATAATTCTTTCCATTCAAACCCAGCTGAAAAGATAAAAGCTCTATCACTATGCCTATACCATGCACCAAGACTCAATTTATTTTGATCAGTCAATTTGTACTCTACATTAGCACCTTCAGCGATTTGCCATGAACCAGCCTGCAGCATGGCCACCATATTCGGAAGAATATTGACCTGGTCAAAAATAATCTTAGGCCCTCCATGAACAACATACCGCCTGTCAAGCCCAGCCTGATTACCCAACAAAGACTCATCGGGCTCAAGCAGATGAAAAGCCGAAGCCCCAAAAATACCAACAATCCGATCACTAAAACGACCATACCACATAATCCCGGCATTTAGCTCGGGGTTGACATACTGTCTTCTCTCAAAATCTTCATTGTTATCTGCATAAGGATCATAGCCTGCCTCATCAGTCCATTGAGAATGATAAGAAAAAGAATTGGGATTTGTCTGAAAGTAATAAGCCCCAAACTGCATCCCTAAAGAAATAAAATGCTTTCTACTGTCTCCAAGCGCATAATGATAAGCCAACGGTACAACGAGGTAGGTCTTATTAATCGCTCCATCCATAAACCGGTCACCAATAACTAACAATCCTGTTGATAACACATCAGGATTAAAATGAAGAGGTGCGATTTTAATATCAGAACCAAAAGCAAAAGTATTAGAAGGAATAAGGCCTTTGTTATTATCCCGGTAATTCAAAACCACTCTTAAATCCTGTGAATGAAAACCAGCAAGAGCAGGGTTTAATGTCAATGGTGAATTATAGAACTGAGAAAAATAAAAATCCTGGGCAGGAGACAACCTGAACAAACTTATAAATAAAAGACATCCCCATAAAAATTTTCCTCGTATCATATTCAAGCAATAGGGTTAAAATACTCAAAGGGTTAAATCATTTGAAAGATACTAATTATAAACAAAAAAAACAACTTTTATCTTTAAAGGAAATCATTAGTATCCGATAAAAAACAACAGGTTACCGCTACGCGTTTCTTTATTTATAAGGTTATACTGCGAATTTAGTGGAAATGCTTTTCATACCTAAATTGAGCGATTCCACTCAATCGATTTAGTAAAGCGATTTTTCACTTCATTTAAATCGCTCAACTTAGGTTATAATATGCCGTGAAAACTGGTTTCGAGAATCATAGCGAGCTCCATCCCTCATCTGGCGGGACAGGTACTGACAATTGAAAATTAAAATATAAACAGATGATATGAAGGGTTGAATTAAATAAAAAGGGCGTCATGAGTTTTCATAACGCCCTGTGGTGCCACCTGGAATCGAACCAGGGACACCAGGATTTTCAGTCCTGTGCTCTACCAACTGAGCTATGGCACCATTTAATGGATTGCAAATGTAAAACTTTTTTTCTTTTGATAAAACAAGAAAGAAAACTTTTCAACTTCTCCTTTATATTTCAATAACTACAACAAGGCTCATCTTATCCATTTACAACAAGTTACCCCAATTATTAAGACTGCTTAAAAATTACTTATTCAAACAAATACCAGTGCCAAAACGACCGGCATTCTGGTGTTCCATTCGATAAGAGAAAAATAGATCATTACGCTCTATGGTACATAAACCGCTAATTTCAATGTTTCTCTCAATTAATCCGGCCGAAAGAAGATCAAGACTGTTTAATTGCCACATATCCAACAAAAAACCTCCATTCTCTATTTTTCTGATGACAGGCCGTGATAACTGATAACTTTCCTCCACCATTCTCTTGACCTCATCCCCAACCTCATACCGGCCCGGGCCAGCAGAAGGGCCTATCCCTGCAATCAAATCCCGGGGCGCTGATCCGTAAACATTAATCATTTTCTTTACCACTTTAGCAGCGATATGCTGCACAGTCCCGCGCCAACCAGCATGTATTCCTGCAATGATACGACAAACAGGATCAAATAAAAGAATCGGCACACAATCAGCAGACAAGACCCATAACCAAATATTCGGAGAGGAAGTAATAATAGCATCTGCCAAAACAGGCTCATCAACAGGAGAATCAATGACCCTGATTCGATCCGAATGTGTCTGATTCATAAAAATCATATTATTATCCGGAACTTTTAGAGTACGCGCTAACATTTTCACCTGCTGAGAATTCAAAGATAAATCACCCACGGACTTCAAGGAAAATTCAGAAAGCCCCGGTTTATCAGAACTCATCATCTTTCTGGTAGTCACTAAATGCCGAATGCCCTCCTGGCAGGTAAGCAAATCAAAATGACAAGTTTTTACCAGGCCTTGCTGTCCAAATCTCATATGAATCGTCTTTAATATTTGCCAATAATATTCTGGTTTATAATTATTGAGAGGTTACATCGGGAATTTTTAATGCAGTCCGAACCAAATCATTAAATATTTATACAAAAATAAAACCCTTTTCGGAAACATCATGATTTAAAAATGCTTTGTTAAATTTGCCCATAATAAAACAATCTATGGAGCATATTTATACAGATCAGCTAAGCAATGGAATTAAAATTCTTCACAAGCCCAACCAATCTTTAATAGCCCATGCCGGCATTATTATTAAAACAGGTTCACGGGATGAAAACAGTGAAGAACATGGCTTTGCCCACCTTACCGAGCACATGCTTTTCAAAGGGACGGGTAAAAGAAAGGGCCACCATATCATCAACCGGGTAGAACATTCGGGAGGAGAAATTAATGCTTATACAACAAAGGAATACACTTGTATTTATTGCACTTTCTTAAAAGAGGATTACAAAAAAATCATTGAGCTCCTTTATGATATTGTTTTTCATAGTACTTTTCCGGAAAAAGAACTGAAAAAAGAAAAAGAGATCATCAAAGATGAGATCACCTCTTATCTTGACACCCCATCAGAACAAATATATGATGATTTCGAGGAATTGTTTTTTCCCGACCACCCACTTGGCAGGAATATATTAGGATCTGCCAACACCTTAATGAAGATTCAGCAACATGATTTGCTGGATTTTTTCAATACTAAGTACAATACGGACGAAATGGTTATTTCATCCGTAGGAGACCTTCCAGTTAAAGCCTTTCAAAAAATCATAAATACCTATTTCGAAACGGTTCCGGCAAAAAAAAGAACCCACAAAAGAATACCTGCCCCTGATGCAAGCACTTTTAATATCTCCAAAAACATGAAAACTCATCAGGCGCATTGCCTAATTGGGTGTACAGGCTATGCCCTCACACATCCCGGTAAAAACGGGCTGCAACTCTTAAACAATCTCCTTGGCGGCCCCGGGCTTAACGCCCGTCTTAATGTCAGTCTCAGAGAAAAGAACGGTGTTGCATACAATATCGAAAGTCAATATGTCCCTTATACTGATACCGGGCTTTTTATCATATATTTTGGCACCGATCCCCGCAATATAAGCAAAGGGATCAAACTTATTCATTCAGAATTAAATAACTTGAAACAAAA
>CAZSGN010000253.1:0-3870 GCA_964606415.1 uncultured Bacteroidales bacterium | reverse complement strand
AATATTTAAACTACATGTACAACAATATTTTAACAATTTTAACAGTGTCTTATATTATTTAGATAATTAACCATTAAAAGATGAGGGTAGAACCAATAAAAAAGGGAAGCATCATTTATTCAAAGACACCGTCATGTTTTCCCTGGTGGTCTAAATGAATGGTTTTTAACTTTTTATTTTGCGCAGAGTTGATGATCGCACCCGTAACAACAAAACCTTGCGAATGGTTTTTTATACCTTTGATCTCAAACATTTTTTGTACCGGCCCGATGTAATTTACCCACTCAAGTTCATTATCTTTCCCCTTGAGTAACCAACCCGTCGGCACATTTCCAACATCAAAACCGCAAATAATATAACCACCATCAGGCGTAGGCTCTACATCATTACCCTGGGCAATAAAACCAAGGTTTGACTTATATTTTTTATCAAAAAGTACATTGCCATTGCGTGACAGTTTAATAATCCACAATGCATCTGTACCCCAGCTACCTGTTCCAATAAATCCATCTTCCAATTCAGCAAGATCTTTTAAGGCACATGAACTGCCCGTATTGGTAAATGATTTAGAAAAGATTTCCGATCCGTTCATGTCAAGCAATGCGATCCAGGTAGACTCTCCTGTTATCACCCGCGAAGAAGTACCACTCACAAGTATCGCCTTTTGACCATCCGGTCCGTTAACCGAAAGCATACCTGTAATTTCATCATATCCCTTAGCAGATTTTAGTTCATTTAATTCCCAGCAATCAATACTTGCAGAATCAAATTGCCCATTTTCCGTTAATTTCATTAAAAGTGGCTGTGTATAAATAGCTGAATGATCTCTTGTCTTCCAACCTGCAAGAAAATAAGCACCTTTTAGTTCTATAATATGATTGATTGAGCCTTTTTTGATGCTACAAATACCAGTAAGATCCCGGGACCATAAAACTGTTCCATCAGCATCCAACATGGCATACCAGGGCTTGCTATTAACCTTATCTCCGGCAACCAACACCTTCCCGTTTCGATTCACTTTAAGCGCATTAATAGTCCCTTCAAAACTTTGGTACCACAACTCATTCAAGTCTTTATCATAAGCTTTAACAAATCCACCGTCCCCAATCAGCCCTCCAAAAACAATAAAACCGTTATTAAAAGCTTCTAAAGATTTTGGTTCAAAAATAGCGGCCGATTTTTCGTCAGATTTCTTAAATTCATCTTTTTTAATATCAGCGACTTCGGATAAATCACCCGGGATATTTTCACAACCTGTCAGTATCAAGAAAAAGAAACCAATCAAACAAAAATTGGACAACCCTCTGTATAGCTTCATGTATGTTAAATATTATGTTTTATTATTTTCACCCACCGTCTGCACTTATTATCTTTTCAATTTCAAATCGCAAAGAATCTGAATAATCATTATAGTTCAACCCAAATTATTGACAAGCCTTAAGGAATATTATACGAAAAATTCAATTAAATGGTTGCATTTATCCATGTTTTTTCCTTACAGCATAAGCTATTTTCCCAAGTGCTTTTTCCAAATAATCGCGCTGGCAGGCAATATTGATCCGTAAAAACCCCTCGCCTCCTGGCCCAAACATAACACCAGGATTCATACCGACCCCTGCCTCATTAACCATCCAATCCTTCAGGGCATTATCATCCATTCCCAATGAACGAAAATCCAACCAGATCAAAAAAGTGGCATCCGGTATAACATACCTAACAGCAGGCATTTCTTCATCAATAAATGCCTTTAAGAATTGTATATTTCCTTCCAGGTATTCCAATAGCTCATTCAACCACGGGGTACCGTGTTCATATGCTGCTTTCATCGCAATAGCTCCAAACAGTCCGGGATTTTCAAGATGCACCTTTTCCATGGCCTCATTAAATGATTTTTGTAATGATTTGTCAGAGATAATGGCATAAGAAATTGATAAACCAGCGAAATTAAATGTTTTACTGGGCGCATTAAGGGTCACCGTTCTTTCAGCAAACTCTTCTTTAACAGAGGCAAAAGGAATATGCCGGTGTCCTTTAAAAACAATATCTGCGTGAATTTCGTCCGCTACAACAATTAAGTTATGCTTTATACAAATATCCCCCAAAGCGGTTAATTCCTCTCTGGACCAAACTCTTCCTCCCGGATTATGGGGGCTACATAAAAAAATCATTTTTGTTTCAGCACTTATTTTTTGCTCCAAATCATCCAGATCAAAAAAATACCGTCCCTCTTTCTCCATCAATTGATTATACACAATTTTACAGCCATGATTTTTTACAGCCGAAAAAAAAGGATAATACACAGGTGGCTGAACAATTACTTCATCACCAGGATTGGTATATGCCATCATTGCAAAATTAAGTGCCGGCACCACGCCAGGACAGTAGGATATCCAGCTCCCCCTGATTTTCCATTGATGTTGTTTCTGCATCCAATCAACAATACATTGGTGAATTCCTTTCGGGCGAAAAGAATACCCAAAAATAGGATGCTCCAACCTTTTTTTCATGGCTTCAACAATAAAATCAGGCGTTTTAAAGTCCATATCAGCCACCCAAAGAGGCATAATTTCCTTGTTTTTAAAAACACTCCCCCGGCCGTCATACTTAACTGAATCGGTATTTTCCCGATCCAAACGCTGATCAAAAGAATATTGCATCACCTATCTGTTAAACTACATTTTATCATTAAAAACAATCTCGGACAAAGGTTTCCGTTGTTTCTGGTGCCTTTGGGAATCGCCCTTTTCTGCCGGGTAACCCAAAGGCAATAACGCTACAGGCTCAAGCATCACCGGGATATTCAGGGTATCTTTTACCTCTTCAACATTAAAATTACATACCCAACAAGTTCCCACACCTCTTTCCTGAGCAGCAAGTGTCATATGATCAATAGCTATAGCTGCATCAATATCCCCATGATCTTTCTGATCACCTCTCACCCAGGACTCCCGGTGATCAACCACGATAACAATAATGGCTTTAGCTGATTTAATCCAGTCACGGGCATAAGCTTCCGATAAATGATTTAGAATAACCGGATCCTTTACCACAATAAAACGCCAGGGCTGGAGGTTTTTTGCAGAAGGGGCTACACGACCTGCCTCAAGAATATAATCTATATCGTCAGAATTAATTTCTTTATCCTGATATTTCCGGCAGGAAAAACGATGTTTTGCTAACGCTAAAAAATCCATAATACTTTAAGTTTAGCTCAAAAATAACAAAGAATAAACGCAAAAACCAGTGATATATGAAAAAATCACATATACAAACCTTTTATTGATTTTTTAAAATGGAAGTGATTGTTCTCTTTGATGCTTTAATGCTAAAGCATACCACTCAAGTTCTTTAAGAAAATGATCTGTTCTTTTTTGTGCTGTTTCCTTTACAGGTTGCCCATTATCATCAAAAAAACTTCCTATAACAGGAAAAGACAATAGCGTCGGAATCGCTGGTGCGCCCAATTCACCCATGATAATTCTCATCTGTATAGCCGCACGCATTCCTCCAAAACCTCCTGCAGAATAAGCTGCTATTCCACTAGGTTTAAAAAGATACTCCGCCTGATAATGATCCAGAATATTTTTCAGGGCAGGTGGAATACTATGATTATATTCCCCTGTGACAATCAGAAAAGCATCGGCCTGGTCAAAAATTGTTCCAATAGCCTGCATATTTTCCGGTGCCTCTCCAGGCCCATATTCTTTATACATCTTATCCAAAAATGGAAGAGGGTTTTTCAAAGGATCAATAAGCGAAGACTCATGGCCTCGTTTTTTTAATTCACGATGCAAGTAATCAGCAGCAAGTATGCCTTCGCGTTCACTTCTGACTGATCCGTATATAACAGGAATGTTTAAGCTCATCATA
>CAZSGN010000252.1:0-3983 GCA_964606415.1 uncultured Bacteroidales bacterium | reverse complement strand
ATTTTATCTACATATAAACAAATTGCAAGCTTTCATTAAATTAGTGGGAGAACCTATTTTTTTTCAAAAGGAATCAGCCTGTAACGATATTGATAGGGTTGATTTTTAATCCTGTATTCTTCCTGAGGTAATGCGCTGGTGCTCCATGTATTATAACCTCCGACACCCATTTGTTTCAGATCAAGATGAACATAAATGACATCTGATTTTGAAAGCATGAAGGAATAGTCTGCCGACTGCATCTCCTGATTTGTATAATACCTTGCACCTGCACTTAGCAATGGCAAGCCAACGGCTTTAAGACCAAAACCTTCTTTGTTTGTGAAACTGATCCAGCGTGCTTCTGTGATATTGCCATTTTCCTGGGGACGGGAGTAATCTATCCATAAATCATCCACTGATGATGAATAAAGTCCTGTTTTTGTATGATTACGGTCGATATAGGTTTCACCTCCTTTACCGTACCAGGAAACTTGGTTGAAAGAAGAAGGAATTTCGAGCCTGCTACCTATCCTCGGAAGGTATGTAATCGTTGATTCTTTTTCAGGCTGATAATCAATTTCAACTTCTGCCTGCCCGTTTCCATATATATGATAGGTTTTGGTTAATTCGGCCGGAATGGTGGGTAGTTGGCCTTTGACCCGAATAATAACCGGCATTTGATTTGCTGTTGTGTTGATTTCTTCAACTTGCCACTCCACGGGATCAATTATTTTGCAAAGTCCTTCAAATTGTTTGCGGTTGTATTCTTTCTCGCAGATGACTCTGTCATTATCGGTCATTGCCCGGTCAAATGCGGGTTTGGGCCCTTTGAGTATTAAAGGTTCGTTTTTAAATATATAATTGTTGATCAAACCGGTTTTCCGGTCAATGGTTAATTCAAACATACTTCCTTTAATGAGCAAATGATCTTTATGATCAATAATTTCCGGTTGAGGAAGTGCATCAGTTTGAAATTGAAGCTTATTTTTTCTTTCTGATATTTTAAATTCCTCCCAGCAAAGCTCATGTCCTTTGGGTGCCCAGAAATGATCTTTGTTGGTTTTGAAATTAAATTCGATAAAATATTCAGCATCAGCCTGGGGTTTAAATTGACCGGTATTGATTTGAATGGTTTCTGTTTCGCCGGCAGGAATATCCAGTATGGGCAATGCTCCGCTTAAAATGGCTTTTCCGTTTTCTTTGATAACCCATTCGCCTTGAATTCGGTCTTTAAGGTTAATGAACTGGTAGCGGTTGGTAATATTATATGTACCGTTCTTTATATCCTGCGGGGTAACGGTTATGTTACGGTAAACTTGTTTGATGGCTTTTAATTTTGGATAAGGGCTTTGATCTGATGCCAGTAAACCATTCATGCAAAAATTTCCGTCATGATGTACATCTTTTTCTTCTTCCCACCATCCACCGTAGGCGAAAAATATGTCACGGGTTGTGTTTTCCTGGTATTTTTTTGGCACGGGTTGTTGAAGGCCCTGATCCATCCAGTCCCAGACAAAGGCCCCAATAAATGTATTGTCTTCATAAAGTATATTTGTATACGATTCAAGGTCTCCACAACCATTGCCCATCGCATGAGCATATTCGCAAAGCATAAATGGTTTATCCTGACGTTCATTAATTAATTCACGACATTGCTCCGGGAGTGTGTACATTTGGGAATAAACGTCAGCATGATCCCATAGCCCTTTTCCACTGGTTGATCCTTCATTATGGAAGGGGCGTGTGGGGTCAAAAGATTTAGCCCATTTATAAGCTGCTTCTGCATTAGGCCCGTCACCACTCTCGTTACCAAAAGACCACATGATGATTGACGGATGATTGCGAAAGGCATAGACCATTCTTTTTACACGGTCAACATGTATTTCTTGCCAGCTTGTGTCATTCGATAAAGCATTATCTTTATCATTTCCGAATTCATGCGTTTCTATGTTCGCTTCACTGATCACGTATAATCCATGTTCATCACATAATTGATACCACAGAGGCATATTGGTGTAGTGCGATGTTCTTACTGCATTAATGTTGTTTTGTTTCATTAGCTTAATGTCCCGTTCCATCTCTTCTTTTGAAACGTAATGGCCTGTTTCAGCGCTATGTTCATGGCGATTAACACCTTTGAGCAGTACTTTTTCCCCATTAACGAGCAAACGGCTGTTTTTGATCTCAATTTCCCGGAAACCTACTTTTGAAGATAGGGTTTCAATGACTTTACCTTGATCATTTGTAATATTCAGCAAAAGAGTATAGAGGTAGGGTGTTTCGGCCGTCCATTTTTGCGGGTTTTCTATCAATTGCTCAATAGAGATATTGGTTATTTTTTCTTGTGGTTGTATTTCTTTCTCTGTTTCTTTTATGACCTGGTTTTGATGATCCAGCAGTGTTGTCTTTAAGGTGTAAAGAGCTGCTTGATCATTGTTTGAAATATCAGCATTAATGACAAGGTCGGCGTCTTTATAGTTTTCATCCAGGTCAGTGACAACCGAATAATCACGAATATGTGTTTGTGGGGTTGAGGAGATGTAGACATCCCGGAATATGCCACTTAAACGCCAGAAATCCTGATCTTCAAGGTAAGAGCCAATACTCCAGCGGAATACTTCTGCGGCCAGCAGGTTTTCCCCTTCCTTAAGATAGTCTGTAATGTCAAATTCTGCTACCGTTCTGCTGCCTTGTGAGTATCCAACTTTTTTTCCATTGATCCATAAATAGAAGGCTGATTCAACGCCGTCAAAGGAGAGCAGGATGCGACGGCCATCCCAGGATTCCGGCACCCTAAATGTGTGGCGGTAGGCCCCAACAGGATTAAAATCAGTGGGAACTGCTTGTTCAGAAATGTCAAAGGGGTAGGGGATATTGCTATAAATTGGATAGCCATATCCGTGCAGTTGCCAGTTCGATGGTACAGGTATTAAATCCCAGTTTGTGGCATCGAAAGTTGGTTTGTGAAAGTCTTTAATGCGTTGTGAGGGACTGGATACCCACTTAAACTGCCATTTGCCGTTCAGGAGCTGGTGATAGGGCGAGGCTTTTTCGGTACCTTTTAACGCTTGCTGACGGGATTGGTATATCTCCATATGGGCATGGGGCGGATTGGTATTAAGTTGGGTGATCTTTTTATTTTGCCATTCGGGAAGATCTTGCCCCATGATAATTAACTGGGGACACATCAGGAGTAATAAAAGTAATTTTTTCATTGTTATTGGTTCGTTGTTTTTAAAATTGTTTTTAAAAATAGTAAAAATGGATGATTTTTAATTTTAATGGTTAAATATTTTATCTACATATAAACAAATTGCAAGCTTTCATTAAATTTTGCTTTATACGAATATAATTTAGCCAATCGTTTGTAATTCAATTAAATTAAATAAAGACCCATTTTATGGCGAACGTGGTATCTATTGCCGGGCACCCACAAAACAAACACACATCCTCTGGCGAATCTTCACTTTCTAATACCACTTGTTTATATTAGCTTTGCTGAGCTCACCCTATATTTGTGCCATATGACATAAAGTTATATTTTGAATATATCTGTTCATTGACATATAGTTATCATATTTAATTCATCTGCCATTTTCAGGAAAAGCAAATAGGTGATTTGTTCGAGGTAATCCCCATAGCTTATACACCGTTGTCACGTAACACGCCGGCAAGGTTCCATATTTTTGAAATGATTGCTGTGTCTGTCGTTGTATTCTTTACCGTCCAACAAACGGCCTTTTTTCTTTTTGTTGGTGCCGCCCCATTGTTTTTCAATACAAATTATTTTCATTAATTGACTGAATTATTATTATTGAATTTATCATCCTTCCAATTTCTGGGATTATTGTGAATATAATTTTTAATGCGCTGATAGGATGCATTGTTGCGGATGATATGGTCGTAAAATCGTGACTGCCACCCAAAATCTGCATGGATTATTCTGGCATTTTTCGTAACCACAGATTGATAGGAACCAATAATTGACGATAGGGTATTTT
>CAZSGN010000251.1:0-3992 GCA_964606415.1 uncultured Bacteroidales bacterium | reverse complement strand
CTTTCCCTTCATCTTCGTCAAATTCGGGGAGTTTGTGATGCCGGTAAGATTTAACCGCATTAACCGCATTGCCAGCCAGAATATTAGCAATATGGTCAATCTTAAATTTCTCATTTAATTTATCAATCAATCTCAGTACTTTGACCAGATATTCTTTCCCTTCAAATTTTTGTTTTGGATGATTGCAATTATCACAAGTTTCACAATTCTCATGCTCATATTCCTCTCCAAAATAATTAAGCAATGATTTTCTTCTGCAAACAGAAGACTCTGCGTAAGAGACCGTTTCAAGTAATAACTGCCTACCGATTTCCTGTTCAGCAACAGGTTTACCCTGCATAAACTTTTCAAGCTTCTGGATATCCTTGTAACTATAGAAAGTAATACAATGCCCTTCGCCTCCATCCCGTCCGGCACGTCCTGTCTCCTGGTAATATCCCTCCAGGCTTTTCGGAATATTGTAATGGATAACATACCGGATATCCGGCTTATCTATGCCCATTCCAAAAGCAATGGTAGCCACAATCACATCAATCTCTTCCATAAGAAACTGGTCTTGTGTCTTACTTCTTACATTCGAATCCAACCCGGCATGGTAAGGCATCGCTTTAATCCCATTAACTTGTAATGTTTCAGACAATTCCATTACTTTTTTCCGGCTAAGGCAATAAATAATACCCGATTTCCCGGGATTATTTTTTATGTACCGGATAATTTCAGGCGTTGCATTAATTTTTGGCCGGATTTCATAATAAAGATTGGTCCTGTTAAAAGAGGACTTAAACACATTTGCATCCTGAATCTCAAGATTTTTGAGTATATCATGCTGCACTTTAGGTGTTGCCGTAGCAGTCAATGCAATAATAGGTGCCCGCCCAATCTCATCAACGATAGGCCTTATTTTACGATATACAGGCCGAAAATCGTGCCCCCACTCAGAAATACAATGAGCTTCATCAATGGCATAAAAAGACACTTTTATCTGTTTAAGGAAATCAATATTTTCCTGTTTTGTTAATGATTCAGGCGCCACATAAAGCAACTTGGTTTTTCCCTCTAACACATCACTCCTTACCTGATTAATAGCGGATTTTGTCAGTGAAGAGTTAAGATGATGCGCCACCCCGTCATCAGCACTATAATTACGCATTGAGTCCACCTGATTTTTCATCAATGCAATCAGGGGAGAGATTACAATCGCTGTGCCTTCCAAAATCACTGAAGGTAACTGGTAGCATAAAGACTTTCCCCCTCCCGTTGGCATCAACACAAACGTATCCCTTCCTGCAATCACATTCCGGATAATGGCCTCCTGATTACCTTTAAAGTACTCAAAACCAAACCCTTTCTTTAAGACCTCTTTCAAGGAAATGTCAGCTCCTACATACATTCTGCCTCACTTTTAAATTCTGATTCACAAATTATATAAATTCCAAAAAATAGATACCTTTGCACAACACACCTAAAACGCAAAATAAACGATTTTATTACACTATCTATCTTTCACAAGGTAATGTTAATTTTTACGATGATTTTTCATTTTGGTTGCTTAATTAAACAATTAATTAAATAATTATTTTTCAATCCGTTAAGAGACTTATTAATTGAGCTATGTCAAAAACAAAAAACAATAGCGAACAGGATGAGATGACATTTCTCGAGCACCTCGAAGATTTAAGATGGCATTTGGTCAGGTCATTAAGTGCAGTATTTATTTTAGCCCTGATCGCTTTTCTTTTTAAATCAATAATATTTGACGACATCTTATTAGGTCCTCAAAAACCCGATTTTTTTACTAACCGTCTGTTCTGCCAGTTTGGAAAGATGATAAATATTGAGGGATTATGCATCAATAAAAACCCTTTGGAGATCATCAACTATAAAATGACCGGGCAATTCATGACACATATTATGATCTCAATTGTCACTGGCATCGTTGTTGCTTTTCCCTATATCTTTTATGAATTTTGGCGTTTTATTAGTCCGGCTTTTTATGCCAATGAACGTTCATATACACGTGGGGCAGTATTTTACTGTTCCCTGCTTTTCCTTCTTGGAATTGCCTTTGGATATTATATCATCAGCCCTTTAAGCATCAATTTTCTAGGGAATTATATGGTTTCCCCGGATGTCGGCAATAAAATACAACTGATGTCTTATATCAGTACAATCACTTCAATTGTACTGGCTAATGGCATCCTTTTTGAATTACCTGTTTTGGTTTTATTTCTTACAAAAATCGGACTATTAACGCCTGAATTCTTAAAAAAATACCGCCGTCACGCCCTCGTCATTATTTTAGTCATTTCAGCCATTATTACGCCACCCGATATATTTAGTCAAATTCTGGTCTGTTTTCCTTTGGTCATCCTGTATGAAATAGGCATCATTATTTCCCGAAGGATCATTAAGAAGGAAAAAGATAAATTTAAAGAAGAAGTGGTGAGTAGTGAGTAGTGAGTTAAGAGTTAAGAGTTAAGAGTTAAGAGTTAAGAGGGGAAAAGTGAAGGGGCGAGAGTGAAGGGGATCGCCCATTAGAGAGCTGCTGGTGAGTACTTTATGGAGGGTGATTGTAATAGGCAGGAGTACATAAAATAGTACAAAACTTCAGCATTTAATTATTTTTTCAGGCATCTACATCAATAAGATATTAAGCATGAAATTAAGAGCAGAAAACCTGATTAAGAAATACAAGAACCGAACAGTTGTTAAAGGTGTTTCGGTTGAAGTCAACCAGGGTGAAATAGTGGGACTGCTTGGTCCTAATGGTGCTGGTAAAACAACTTCCTTTTATATGATTGTCGGTCTGGTAACACCTAATGAAGGAAAGATTTTTCTGGATAACAAAAATATAACCAATGAACCAGTATACAGGCGGGCCCAACAAGGCATTGGCTATTTGGCACAAGAAGCATCTGTCTTCCGCAAATTAAGCGTTGAAGACAATATCAAAGCCGTCCTTGAAATGACCGACCTTCCCAAAGAAGAACAAAAAAAACGAAGAGAAAACCTTCTGGAGGAATTTGGTCTTCAGCGTATTCGTAAAAGCCTGGGGATACAACTTTCCGGAGGTGAACGCAGGAGAACAGAAATTGCCCGCGCATTGGCTTTAGATCCCAAATTCATACTTCTTGATGAACCTTTTGCTGGGGTGGATCCCATTGCTGTAGAAGATATTCAATATATTGTTGCCCGGTTAAAAAAGAAAAATATCGGAATATTAATAACCGATCACAATGTTCACGAGACCCTATCAATCACTGACAGGGCCTATCTGCTTTTCGAAGGAACAATCCTCAAAGCCGGAACAGCAGAAGAACTTGCCGAAGACGAGCAAGTAAGGAAAGTATATCTGGGTAAAAATTTTAAATTAAGGAACTATGATAATATTAATGTTGAATAAGTACAACAAACATCAGCATTCCTGCCAAGTAAAAAATAAATCCCAATGGCAAATCACCAGTTTGCCATAGTCCCGACTGCGTTGCTTGCTCATGCCCCCGCAAAACTGTTTTCTTGACTTGTAGCAAAAAAATCCCTGAACACCGGAGTAGCTTATATAAAAACATTTATTATTTTGTCTCTAATAAAGCATAATTTCAGAACTCCTGATCCGCATCAAAATATAATGTCGCATTCTTATGTCGGGAATACAGTCAACTTATAAGGCAAAGTACATAAATTACTGATATTAATTACAAAAATTTCACAATAACTTATAAAGCACGAATTATTAAAACACAGGAGTAAATCATTGATTTTTAGAATAGTTAAACTTTCATTTCTAAATTTTAGACATGTTATTGCTATATAAACTTTCTTCTTTTTTCTTAATAAAAAAGAAGCAAAAAATCAAGGCTGTCAGGTATTTTTTGACAAGTGCTACGAAAACAGTTTTCCACGCAACACAACAGATAGCAGCGCCTCTGCTAAACGAAAAAAACAAGATAATGGCAAATTACCAGTTTTCAATAGTCCCGACTGTGTTGCTT
>CAZSGN010000250.1:0-4040 GCA_964606415.1 uncultured Bacteroidales bacterium | reverse complement strand
AAAAAAGGTTGAAAAACTTTATTATTCTATTAGCGAAGTAGCTGGTATGTTTAATGTTAACACATCTCTTATTCGCTATTGGGAGAAAGAATTTGACATTATTAAACCCCAAAAAAACAGAAAAGGGAATCGCTTGTTCACCCAAAAAGATATTGAGCATTTCCATCTTATTTATCATCTTGTAAAAGAAAGAGGGATGACCTTAAAAGGAGCCCGTAAAAAAATTAAGGATAATAAGGAGGATCTGGATAATAATATAGAGGTGGTTTCTCGTTTGAAGAATATCCGGCAATTATTAGTTGAAATGAAGGAGGAACTTTGATGATAAATATCCGGGATATCATTTCGGTTATTGAAGAAAAGGCACCACTTGCCCTGCAGGAGGATTATGACAATGCCGGCCTGCTTACAGGAGATCCTGCAGATAAAGTGAGTGGTGTTTTATTAACTACGGATGTTACCGAGGAAGTGGTTCGGGAAGCTATTAAGAATAAAATTAACCTGATTATAGCTCATCATCCTTTGATTTTTAAGGGATTAAAAAAAGTATTAGGCAATGGGTCTTATGTGGAAAGAACATTGATTCTTGCTATTAAAAATGATATTGCTATTTATGCTGCTCATACAAATTTGGATAGTGTGCCAGAGGGGGTGAATAAAAAAATTGCTGATACTTTGGACCTTGTAAATACGCGAATTCTTCAGCCTGCTAAAGGGTTATTGGAAAAATTAGTGGTATTTGTGCCTGTGGAACATGCTGGTCGGGTAAGAGAAGCACTTTTTTCTGCTGGTGCCGGTAATATTGGTGAGTATGACTCTTGTAGTTATAATCTTCATGGCGAAGGTACTTTTCGTGCTGGCGATCATGCGAGTCCTTTTGTTGGAGAAAAAGGAGAATTACACCGGGAGTCAGAAGAACGAATAGAAACCATTTTGCCTTCTTATAAACGGAATAGAATAATAGATGCTTTAATTGATAGCCATCCTTACGAAGAGCCTGCATATGATATTTATTCTCTTCAAAATGCCTTTCAGGGAGCAGGCGCTGGGATGCTGGGGGAAATGGATAAAGCTGTTGATGAAGAAGTGTTGATCGAGCGGGTAAAAAAGCGATTTGAATGTAAAGGCATCAGATATAGTAAATTGCTAAATAAAAAAGTTAAAAATGTGGCATTGTGTGGTGGTTCAGGAGCAAGCTTGTTAAACGCGGCTATTAAGGCCAAAGCTGATGTTTTTCTGACTGCTGATTTTAAATATCATCAATTTTTTGATGCGGATGGAAAAATTTTAATCCTTGATATTGGGCATTATGAAAGTGAACATTTTACAGTTCAACTTTTTCATGATATAATTACAAAAAAAATTCCTAATTTTGCGGTCTATTTATCCCAAGTAAATACGAACCCGATTAATTATTTATAATACATTATGGTAGCAGCTAAAGCAAAAAAACAGGAACCCAAAGAATTGACTGTCGAAGAAAAGTTGAAAGCCCTGTTTGAACTTCAAAAAGTTGATTCAGAGGTTGATAAGATCAAAACCCTTCGAGGTGAATTACCACTGGAAGTCCAGGATCTGGAAGATGATATTGCAGGTTTGGAAACACGAATCCAGAAACTGGAAGATGAGATGGAAAGTGCTGATAAAATGGTTGCAGCCAAAAAGAATGAGATTAAAGAAGCGCAGGAATTGATTAAAAAATATCAGGAGCAACAGAACAATGTGCGCAATAACCGGGAATATGATTCTCTTTCCAAGGAGATTGAATATCAAAATCTTGAAATCGAGCTCTGTGAAAAAAGAATAAAAGAGTTTACCTCTGAAGCGCAAGAAAAGAAGGGTGCTATTGAAGAGGCGAATGAGGTATTAACAGAACGCAGGGATGATCTTGAAAATAAAAAGGCGGAGCTGGATGATATCGTAAAAGACACCCAAAAAGAAGAGCAAGCGCTTAAAAATAAGTCGAAAGAGCTTGAGCAGATTATTGAAGATCGATTGGCTACTGCATATAAGCGAATCAGGAAAAATGCACGAAATGGGTTGGCTGTTGTTTCTGTTGAAAGAGATGCTTGCGGTGGTTGTTTTAATAAAATTCCGCCTCAACGCCAATTAGATATTCGTTCAAGGAAAAAAATCATTGTTTGTGAGTATTGTGGACGTGTACTGGTAGATAATGAGATGAAGGATGAGGTAAAATAATCTTCTCTTTTTATGACTGATCGATCCGGAGTATTCTTTTTGTTTATATTCATGCCTCTTATTTTTTTAATGAGTGCTTGTGGATTGGAACGTAAGTATTCATTTGAATTGATGTCTCCGGATGGTGATATTTCTTTGTTATTTAGGCTGGATAGCAATAAAAAACCTTCGTGGAATTTATATTACCTCAACAACCAGGTGTTAGATCATGCTCCATTAGGATTAGTGCTTCAGGGACAACCTGATTTGTATGATAATATGAGTCTTCTGAAAGTGGATTATGATTCTGCATCTTCTAAATATGATATTGTCGCCGGAGCTTCGGATTCTGCCAGTTATCAATATAATGCTATGGTTGTTACGATGAAGGAACTGATAAAGCCATATCGGGAGTTAATTGTCAAGTTTAGAGCTTATAATGAAGGTGTCGCTTTTCGTTATATGGTGAAAAATAAAATGGGAGACACCCTTTATATTAAATCCGAAAAAACAGCCTTCCCTTTTGCTGGTCTTCCCGAATGTACCTTTATTAAACTTGATTCTTATCTGACAAGTTATGAGGAGCTTTATACCCAAACTGATTTGGCATCTTTGCAACAAGGACAATTGATTGGCATGCCTGCTGGAGTGAAGAGTGAAGATGGTTGGACAGCATTGCTTACAGAAGCTGGATTGAAAGATTATAGTGGCATGTATTTACTTAGGGACTCGCTGGATAATAATAAGTTCAATACTGCCCTGGCGCCTTTTCCCGAACAGCAATTTGCTGTGATGAGAACCGACTCCCTGGTTAAATCTCCCTGGCGGGTTATGATGTTGGCTGATGATTACAGTGGCTTTTTTAATAATAACCTGGTGATGCATTTGAATGAGCCTTCTGTAATTCAGGATGATTCATGGATAAAGCCCGGAAAATCTGCATGGGACTGGTGGAGCGGACAGTATGTGTCTGGCAGATGGTTTGAAGGTGAAATGGATAACCAGACCATGAAGTATTATATTGATTTTGCTGCTGATATGGACTTTGAGTATATGATGATTGATGCTGATTGGTATGGGGACTTTAAAGATCCTGAGGCTGACATCACAACCAGTATAGAAGCTATTGATATTCAGGAATTAATTCGTTATGCCGAAGATAAAAATGTTGGTATATGGTTGTGGGTGAATTGGCAGAATCTTAACCGGCAGATGGATGAGGCTTTGCCGCTCTATCAAAAATGGGGTGTTAAAGGGATCAAGGTTGATTACATGGACGCCGATCATCAACCGATGGTTGCTTTTTATCATCGATTATGCAAGTCTGCGGCAAAGCATCAATTAATGTTAAATCTGCATGGCGCTTACAAACCGACAGGAATTCGGCGTACTTATCCAAATCTGATGACTCGTGAGGGTGTTTTGGGAATGGAATACTTGAAGTGGGATACTATTCCTAAGCCCCGGCATAATGTTACCCTGCCTTTTATCAGAATGCAGGTTGGTCCTATGGATTATACCCCTGGAGGATTTTTTAATGTACGGGATGATCAGTTTAAACCGGGAAATAAACCACCTCAGGTCCTTGGTAGCCGGACACATCATCTGGCTATGTTTGTTGTCTTTTTGAGTCCGCTACAAATGGTAGCTGATCATCCAGGCGCTTATCGTGATGAGCTTGGGGCCGATTTTATTCGCAAAGTTCCTGCTACCTGGGATGAATCTCTTTTGTTACAGGGTGAGATGGGGCATTATATTGTCATGGCACGCCGAAAAGGAACTAAATGGTTTATCGGCGGCATGACTGACGAACAGCGGTCTATTCAGTTACCCCTTCATTTTCTTGTTGCCGATTCAACTTA
>CAZSGN010000249.1:0-4061 GCA_964606415.1 uncultured Bacteroidales bacterium | reverse complement strand
ACGCTTATCTTAAAATGATCACCGATCAGGGCCTGATTGGTATCTGCAGAAACATTAACCTCAATCTCTTCAGCAAAGCCCTTAACCGAAAAAAACAAACACAAGAATAAAAACCATAAACGTAACCAACTCATATTTCTATCTTCTTTTGAAAAGCATCATTAAGGGTTTAACATAATCCTCATCAGTTTTAAGAGAAGCCCAGTCAATGCCGCTTTTAGTAAATACATCCCTCATATTATCATCCGCTTTCTGCCACCATTGCTGATATTGCTTACGGACTTTCCGGCTAGTAGTATCAATCCATCTTGCATGACTTGTCTCTGCATCACGCACTTTAACCAAACCCACATCAGGCAATACCCTTTCCCGCTGGTCATAAATTCTTAAAGCCACCATATCATGTTTCTTATTTGCAATCTTAAGGCCATCGGCAAAACGAGGCACAGGCTCATCGCCATTAAAATCAATCATATCAGAAATTAAAAAAGCAATGCTTCTTTTCTTGATAACATTACTTAAATAACGTACCGCCTCAGAAATATTCGTTTGATTGCTTTGTGGTTTAAAATCGATCATCTCCCTGATAATTCGAAGAATATGCTGACGACCTTTGCGCGGCGGAATAAATTTCTCCACCTGATCACTAAAAAAAATAACGCCAATTTTATCATTATTTTGAATAGCTGAAAAAGCCAGAATAGCGGCTACTTCAGTAATAAGATTTTTTTTAAGTTGCTCTCCTGAACCAAATTCCCTTGAGCCGCTAACATCAATCAGCAACATGACAGTTAGTTCACGCTCCTCTTCATATATTTTGACATAAGGATGATTGAACCGGGCTGTCACATTCCAGTCAATATTTCGGATATCATCGCCATAAATATACTCACGCACCTCACTAAAAGTCATTCCTCGCCCCTTAAACGCACTATGGTATTCACCCGCGAAAATATTTTTGGACAAGCCCCTGGTCTTGATCTCAATCTTTCGTACTTTCTTTATTAAATCACTTGTTTCCATTGCTCAACGCAACTTAATCTTTTTTCTTGGTTATCACAGAAAAAAACCACTGTCCTTTTTCCAATTCCATCGTGTACTCTTCACCATCTTCACTATGCGTCCATAAATTTTCCTCTTCCTGATGAAATTGCTCATTAAGCTTACCTACTTCTTCTCCCAGGAAAACATAATGACTCATTATTTTAACAGAAGTACACACATTATTGTCATTCAAAAAAAATAAAATGGTTTGTTCTCCAAAACTATCCTGATACTTCAAATAGTTGTATGCCTTATTTATCACTTTTGCCTTAGAAAAATCCGGCTTATCTTCTTTCATCATTTCAATGATCTCATCTTTCTCAAGTCCAATATACTTCGGCTGGCCCAGAACGTCTAATGAGTAAAAAAAAACAAAAAGGCAAAAAAGAAAAGCATACTTCATGTAATCATTTATTTAATTGATAAAAATAACAATTAAGGCACTTCAACATTATTTAATACATCAGCAATAATATCTTCAACTGTCAAATTTTCAGCTTCGGCCTCATAAGATAATCCTATCCTATGCCTTAAAACATCACCACACACAGCCCTGACATCTTCAGGAATCACATATCCCCTTCTTTTAATAAATGCATAAGCCTTAGATGCAATCGCAAGACTAATGCCAGCCCTCGGAGATGCACCATAACTAATTAAATTGCGAAATCCTTCCAGGTTATACTTTTCCGGTTGACGAGTAGCAAAAACAATATCAAGAATATACTGTTCTATTTTCTCATCCATATACACCTCTTTAACCACTTCACGTGCCCTAAGGATATCCTCTGGTTTAATAACCGGACTAGCGCCTGGAAATGATTTACTAATATTCTGGCGTATGATTTTCCGTTCCTCTTCATATTCCGGATAAGTAACCCGGACTTTCAACATAAACCGATCCACCTGGGCTTCCGGCAAAGGATAAGTACCTTCCTGCTCTATTGGATTTTGCGTGGCCATCACCAAAAAAGGACGCTCCAGCTGAAAAGTTTCACTTCCAAGTGTCACCTGCTTTTCCTGCATCGCTTCAAGCAAAGCACTTTGAACTTTAGCTGGTGAGCGATTAATCTCATCAGCTAGAATAAAATTAGCAAAGATAGGCCCTTTCTCTACTTTAAACTCTTCATTCTTCTGGCTATAAATTAAAGTACCAACAAGATCAGCAGGTAAAAGATCCGGGGTAAATTGAATACGGCTAAAAGATGCCTGGACAGCATCAGATAACGTACGGATTGCCAGGGTTTTTGCCAGTCCCGGAACACCCTCCAGCAACACATGTCCATCTGACAACACCCCAACCAAAAGGCTTTCAACCAAATGTTTCTGGCCAATAATAACTTTACCCATTTCCATAGTAAGCATATCGACAAAACTGCTTTCTTTCTCAATTTTCTCATTGATTTCCTTAATATTAACCTGCTCACTCATAATAAAAATATTTTATTAAAATCACATTTTTTCACAAAATTCATACCAAATAAAAACCGTTCTATTTAACGCAAAAATGATAATTTTGTTGTAATGTAAAAAATAAAATATAATAAATATTCATTTGAAACTAAATAAATGAGCCAGTAACCCTATGAGTGCCCGATATTTTTTAAAACTTGCATACAAAGGAACCCGTTTTTCAGGTTGGCAAATACAACCTGAAAGCCTGACCGTACAAGAGTGTATTCAAAATGCTCTTGCAACTATCTTACAACAACGCACCCCTGTTACCGGATGTGGAAGGACAGACGCTGGCGTTCATGCCTCCTGCTTTTTTGCTCATTTTGACTCCAATCGACACACCTTACACGGTGACTCCTCTTTTTTATATAGTCTCAATTCACTTCTCCCAGCAGATATTGCCATTTACAAAATCCTGCTGGTTAACCAGAATGCTCATGCCCGATTTGATGCAATATCCAGAAATTATATTTATAAATGTTCGCTTCGCAAAGATCCTTTCCGGACAGATACTCACTTGTTTTTACCTGCTATGCCAAATTTGGCAGCCATTCATTTAGCTACAAGCATACTGCGTGACTATGAAGACTTTAAGTGCTTCAGCAAAACGCATACAGATGTTAAACATTATCTCTGCAACATACAAAGAGTTAAATGGTACTATTCAAAAGAAGATCAAGAACTTATTTTTACAATAACGGCAAACAGGTTTTTACGTAACATGGTAAGAGCAATTGTCGGCACATTACTTGAGATCGGACAAGAAAAATATAAACCAGAACAAATGCATGCCATTATTAAGTCCCGAAACAGACAATGCGCAGGCGGATCAGCTAAACCCAAGGGATTATACCTCAACAACATAACATATCCGGATAATATCTTTTATAAAATTGTTTGAACTTCTATATCTCATGAGCAATTAATTTTTCATTTTTTATAGGTTATTTTCTGTTTTTTTATTAAAATTGTATGAGATTATAACATAATAAAACCCATGAGTAAACTAAAAACCTTAATCATTTTTTTATTTCTTCAAACCAGCCTTTTTGCTCAGGTGAGTGATATTCAAAAGGCTGAGGTCATGTTTATTTATAATTTTGCACGGCTCATACAATGGCCAGACAACTATAGGGAAGGAGACTTTACCATTGCAGTAATAGGATCCTCTGATATGTTAAGTGAACTAAAGAATTACACCAAACAAAAAAAGGTAGGATTTCAAGCCGTTGAGGTAAAAAGATTCAAAACACCAGAACAAATCAGCAAATGTCATATTCTTTTTGTCTCCAACTCAAAAAGCAACCTTTTACCCACTATCAAAGAAAAATTATCCGGTCAGTCAACACTGCTCATTTCCGAGAAGAAAGGGAGTATTGAAAACGGAGCTGCAATTAACTTCCTGGTTTCAGGCAACAAATTAAAATTTGAACTGAAAGAAAGTAATGCAACAGATCATGGTTTAAAGCTAAGTGCCCGACTTAAAGATATGGCAGCCAAAGTCCTTTAAAAGCAGCAAGGAATCAGAAACAAGCAGGTAATAGCAAATATAATCCCCTCCC
>CAZSGN010000248.1:0-4063 GCA_964606415.1 uncultured Bacteroidales bacterium | reverse complement strand
CAAAAAATCCCTGAATGCCGGAATGTCGCTTAAAAAAAATCATCATTGAATAAATGATTTTGATATAATATACTATAAACTTCTAATCTGTCAAAGTAACCCTAAATTTTATTCTGAAGAACTTGATTCAACGAACCAAAAAAATCCCGATATATGTTTTGTAGCATTTTTTTAAAATGCCCAAAAACAATAATCGGGACTGAATGATGGCATCCACACAAGCCATGGCTACGCCCTTTCCTTCCCAAATTCACTGGCCACACGCACAAAAGAATTCAGGATAAAAAACGAATCAATTTTCCAACATGATAAATTGTTTTTATACTTTCATAAGTTATTGATTCATAGCAATTAGATCAGGAGTTCTGAATCTATAAAAATTGACTTTTAGTTATTGATCAAGGTAGTATCCCTTAAAGTTTATTTTTACAGCCAAGCAATATTAATAACACAATCTTAATACTTATTCCAGTTACGAATGAGGTAGCCTTTGCCTCCCACTTTCACGACTCCTTCACCTAAAAATTCCTTCACCTCAGGATGATCTTTGCCGGCTTTTTGAAGCGTTAATGCGACAACCACATTCGGGCCACAAATAACATCAATATACTTGCTCTTTTCGTAGCAAGCATCTTTATAACACAATCCCGGGTTATGCCTGATGGCTTCTCCACCATATCGCAGTTGACCGGAATCTAACTTCATTGATGCATCCGGACAAAAAACCGTTGCTTTTAAAGAAGAATGATCAGGTGCATTGATGATGAATCCATCTTCCGCTAACTCAATAGAATTCCATTCGGGTGTATTCAGGCGCCAAACTTTTCCATTAAGGGACTTGTCAGCAATAATCAGAACAGCCTCCGCACCGCTTTCACCTGAATAATCCGCCTGTAAAAAACGGTTATGCTCCTTCACGCCCATGCAGCTCCCTTCCCCTATCAAATATCCGGAACCATCCCGTTTAAATTTATGATCAAGCAACTTGCCGGTGGTATAATTGGTTGATTGGTCTGGATCAGGTTTAGCGGGAAAAAAATTAGTTTGTCCGGCTATAAAAGGCGAACGCCCTCCACCAATTGCCCAGATATTATCAAGTCCGATAAGCCTGAAGGTTAAATTATCCGGCCCCTGATGGCCTTTTACTCTTTGTTGGGTAGCAGTAAAAGCCGTAACAATATCCATCTCATCATTAAAATCATTCCTAAAAACAACCACTCCCTGTTGCTGGTCATGATAATTCAACCATCCATATTTTTCAGGATTAACCTCCCGGACATCCTCTTTATAATAAGCAATTGATGCAAACCATTCATTACTGTTTCCGTCTGAAGAATCAATGAGATAATCATGCATCCATTTAATAGCCGGCCATTGATTTTCAGGATATAGTTCCATACCTATCCTAAACTCCCAGGTACCGGCAGCCGGATCATCATCAGAAAAGTCGGGGTGAATTCCTTTATCATTAGGCCGATCAATTGCTACAGTCACAGATGAGAGCGCATAAATGGCATTTAAAGCATTAGGAGCAAAATTTGACAAAGAAAAATCATCAAAATAACGCTCATTTTTTGAGACATTATTTAAAGCGATCAATGCCGGCCCGACAAACATCCATTCAAAACCATGATAAGATAACGACTCAACATTCCATCCATTTCTGGTCATATTTGCATTGAGTTGTGCTGATAAACGCTCTTTGGTGTCCCACAAATAAGGTAAAGTAACTGGTTTGTTGCTTGTCTCATCTCGCAAACCATAATCATCCAACACACAAGCAGCAAACAATACACTTCCCCAGCGCACCCCCATCCAATTGCTCTCAATGCTATAATTCGCTTCAAATCCCATACTGGAATTAACCGATTTCATTAAATCAAGTAGCGCGTCATTTATTCGCCGGCGTTGTTTTTCACTCCAGTAAGCATAACAAAAATCATAAACAATACTCAAATCAAGTAAAACCCTGGCCCTTAAAAGTCCAAAGGAATAATGGTTATCTTTAATTAAAGAATCATTTAATATTTTAACCGTTAGATCATAAACATGTTGAGCCAACGTGGAATTATGTTCAAGAACAATCATTTCCGACTGTCTTCTTACAAAAGAAGAATAACTATAAAGATTATCGTTTGGTTCATCTACTTCTTCAATTGCTTTTTTAAACGCTTTATACCATCTATTATAAGGCTTCCGGGTTATCCGCTCTCTGATATCCGCTATATCTTCTTCAAGAATAAGCCCCCTGGGATGTTCAAATTGATCATTTAAGACCTGTCCAAAAACCGGATTACAGATTACCAGGAAAAAGAAAATAAGATATAGAAATAATTGATGCATAATATTTTTATTTAATATGATAAGAAATAAGTTAGCATTGTTAATAAAACCTTATTTAACCACTAATTTAATGAAAGCTTGCAATTTGTTTATATGTAGATAAAATATAGTTTAAGGTCGTTTATATGTTGTATTTTAATGGAGATTGTTTGCCAAAAATGAGCAACTATATTGCATCAATCTGAAAACGCAATATTTAAACTACATTTAAACTACATGTACAACAATATTTTAACAATTTTAACAGTGTCTTATATCATTTAAATATTTAACTGTGTTGTTTAACCATTAAAGTAAGAGTTGAACCAAAATTTTATTAAGTTCGAAGTTTTATTGAGATTGATAAATAAACAAAAATATCAAATATATGCAAAAAATCACTTCATTAACGCTTGTTACTACTACTTTGTTTGGTCTTGGATGTACAGAACAAGATCAAAACATTAATAATAAAAAACCCAATATCATTGTAATATTAGCAGATGACCTTGGCTGGGGTGATTTAAGCTGTTATGGCGCTGACAGTATTCACACACCGAACATAGATCACTTATCAGAAGAAGGCGTTTCTTTCACTAACTTTTATGCCAACGCGTCTGTTTCAACTCCCACGCGCGCGGGCTTACTAACCGGGCGCTACCAGGTACGCTCTAATATGACTCATATTGAAGCTCCCTGGGTCAATAAAGGCATTCCCGAATCAGAGTTAACACTTGCCAAACTATTAAAAACAAAAGATTATGTTACTCATTTGATTGGAAAATGGCATCCTGGGCATAAAGATGGCCACCGGCCTATGGATAATGGCTTTGATCACTTTTGAGGACTTATTTTCAGCAAAAACCAGCATTAGCAGAGAAATTTGAAAAAATGATGTTGGATTTTGAGCAAGAAGTTAAATAACTGCCCATTACCACATGGACATTCCTTTATGACGAACTTTAAGTACTTTACGGATTTCATTTAGCAAAGCAACTCCCTCTTCATCTTCATCTTCCAGGTGAAATTGGATATAATACCAACCGGTTTCAATACTTTGACCATTTTCGTTGGTTCCATTCCAGTATATAACCTGATGACCTTCGTGATAAGGCTTTTCAACAAGATTAATGATTTGTTCCCCGTTTTTAGCAAAAACATCTATTTTTATTTTGGCAGGCTGATTTATTTCAAATTCGATTTTAAGTCCATCAATAAAAGGATTTGGAAAAATCTGAAGATGATTTAAAAAATAATCAGCAAGCGCTTTGTTCCTTACTACCGACAGGCTTATTTCTTCCTTATTTGCCCGGCCCTGATCATCAATTTCCACTATTGGCTTAAAATGGCCTAAGCCATAACAGGTACCCATCAAAACTCCTTCCTGGGTTAATATTAGTCCTTGTGGTAAACCATAAGCTGAAATCTTTAATTGTTCTATATTCACGCTTTCATCAAATAATGACTTTTCATAATAATTCCCCGTATAAACAGTATCTGTGAAATGTAGCTGAATAGAATCATTTGAATGGGCTTCAAAAAGCAGAATGAATAAAATTATTCCGGAAAGAAAAGAAATACTGGTTTTCATTTTTAAGGATAAAAATTTGAACAATGATTAGTTAATAACAAACAATACAAAATAAGTAAATGAAAATGACTCCTGCAAAATTATTTTTGATGATCAATCATCATATTTTATTATATCACTAAAATACAAAAAAGGGCTGAATCTGAAACT
>CAZSGN010000247.1:0-4065 GCA_964606415.1 uncultured Bacteroidales bacterium | reverse complement strand
TTAACGCCGGTATCAATCAAATAAACTAAATTGAATTATTTCGCTCAAACGAACCTTTAGCCCAAAAAACCAAGGGCTTTTATTGTTATTTTTTTCACAAATAATTGTTACTCATTTCACAGTACAAATGTAAGCCATTCACATCTTGATAAAAACGTGAATAATTACCGTTTTGTGAAAAAAATAACAATAAAATTGTGAAAAAATTAACAGTAAAAAAATGAAAGATGCCTTCACTTTTTTACTGGGGACTTTCACCTAAAGAGCTGGAAAGTAAATATTTAAAGGAGATAAAAGAATAAGAAAGACAACGTTTATATGAATATATTTCATATTTTTACAAGGGCTGTCGGTTTTCAAAAAATATTTTGACAATCATTAACAACGTGGTGAAACAACACAATTTAGCAATAATTACTAAAGTCTTAAATATGGAAACATTAAACCCAAGAATTTTCCTGCTAATAACTTGCTTCAGTATTTTTAACCTGCTAAGCCAGGGAGCTTTACCGGCTCACGAAACAAATGATCCACATCAGGAAATAACTTTATATGATACTTTAACGACTGCCTTTCTTAAAAAAAACATTAACAAGGAATCTCCACGGATAATCTTTACCCCGGAAAAAATTAAGATTGTCCGGGAAAAAACAAAAAATGATTCATTGTGCTCACATATCTATAAACTAATCAAAAAAAAAGCCAATTTAGAACGTCAGGAATCTGTCTTAGAAAGACAAATGACTGGCAGGAGATTATTGCATATTTCAAGAGCATTTTTATCCAGGGTCAACACATTTGCAACACCATACATAATAGAAAAGGATACCACCTATCTAAAAAGATTAAACGAAGAAATACTTGCTGTTGCTTCTTTTAAAGACTGGAACCCGGAACATTTCCTTGATGCTGCCGAGATACTGATGGGCATGTCATTAGCGCTGGACTGGACAGCCGGGATGCTGCCCGATTCTACGATCAGAATAGCAAAACAGGCTATAATTCAAAAAGGCTTACAGCCGGGACTTGACACGACAAATCCACATAACTGGTGGCATCAAACAGACAACAACTGGAATCAGGTATGTCATGGAGGAATGATCGCCGGAGCAATTGCTGTTTTTGAAGATTATCCGGAACTGGCAACAAAAGTGATTAACTTTTCTACAAAACAATTGCCTCTGGCTTTAAGATCGTATGCCCCGGATGGCGTTTATCCTGAAGGTGCTTCTTATTGGGAATATGGCACAAGTTATTCAGTGTTGACTTCGGCTATTTTGGAAAGTACTTTTGGCACTGATTTCGGACTAAAAAACCATGACGGGTTTATGCAAAGCCCTGTTTTTGTTCTGAAATGTATTGCCCCATCAGGTCAATATTACAATTTTTCTGACTGTGGAGACAAGCCAGGGATTCATCCATATTATTTAATGACCTGGTTTGCCTATCAAACTGGTAATAAAAGCTTTTTGAAAAAAAAAGAACTGATGAATAAAAATACAAAACCAGAGCACATACCACGCATAAATACACCTGTTCTCCTCTGGCTTGCTGATTTCACAGAGAAAGAAAACACTGTTATTCCCAATAATTGGAAAGGAGACGGTGTAAACCCCGTCGTAGTATTCAATTCCGACACTAATGACTTCTATTTCGCATGTAAAGGAGGCTCAGCAAACCTTAACCATGCTAATATGGATGTTGGTTCTTTTATATTTGAAACAGAAAAAACACGGTGGTCAATTGATCCCGGCAACCAGAATTATCATGAACTTGAAAAAACAGGTTTCAATTTATGGGACAAAGCGCAGAAAAGCGAAAGATGGGAGCTGATAACGAAAAATAACTTTGGCCATAGCACCCTGACCATTAATAAGGAATTGCATCTGGTAAACGGAAGAGGGAAAGTGATTGATTTTATCGATAACGCCAATCCATCAGTATCTATTGATATGTCATCTGTTTTCGGAGATAATGCAACAAGTGTTTTGCGAAAGTTTCAAAAAATGAACCATTCGTCAATACGCATTATAGATAAAATAGAAACAAATGAAAATACAAAAAGCATAACCTGGCAAATGATAACTACAGCAGATGCCCGGGTTGAAAAAAACAAAGTATTACTCACGCAGAAAGGGGAAAACATGGAATTAAAAACAGTATCTCACCCAAATGCAAAAATCAATATTATCAATCTCAATCCACCTCCACATTTCCTGGATAAAAAAGTTGAACATTTAAAAAGAATTGAGTTTGTCCTGGATGGTAAGCAATTAACAAAACATGTAACCCTGAGCATTGTTTTGCAGGAAAATAATGATCATTGACACCCTATTTTCCCTCTTTTGCAACATCTTTTTGATTGACCAAACCTTTAAAACAGATCATTATTCATTAATCACCCACCATACATTAAGCAGGGAAATTATAAATCACGAATACCAGGTATCGAAAAATAAAAAGTAGTTCCACTGCCTTCTGTTGAATTAAGCCATATTTTCCCGCCAAGCATATTAACATTAGCACGCGCAATCGAAAGGCCTATCCCTGTGCCACTATAATCACGTGCCAGGCGGTGATCGACCTGTCTGAAATACTCAAAAATCACCTGATGATCCTGGGATGCAATTCCAATGCCAGTATCCTTAACATAAAAGACCATTTCCGGGGAGCCGGGCTTAGTATAAAAATAGCCGATTTCCACATAACCGGAACGTGTAAACTTAATGCCATTATTAACAAGCGCAAACAAAATATGTTTAAGCTTCGCCTTATCAGTTTTAACTTTCACTTCTTTATCACTGAATAACTGCATTCTCAGTTCAAGTTTCTTTTCAGCCGCAGCATCATGGTGTACATTAAACACCTCCTTTAACAGATCGTGTAAACCAAAATAAGTTTCATGAAGATAATGATCACCGGATTCAAGTTGCGAGACATGAATAATATCATCAATCACATGTTGTAACTGATTACTGGATTCTTTAATAATCTTAAGATACTCCTTTTCGTGTTCATTAAACCCCTCGTGTTTCTCGAGCATGGATATAAACCCCATGATCCCATTCATAGGCGTTTTAATTTCGTGCGTAATATTAGAAAGAAAAGCTGCTTTAAGCTTATTATTAATCTCTGCACGTTCTTTGGCTACTTTCAATTCATCATAAACCTTTCTCCTTTCAGTAATATCCTGATGGGTACCAGTAATTTTCTCGGGTTTACCATCCCTGTCATATTCAATAGCAGCCCCGTTAATCCTCATCCACCTCTTTTTATCCGCACCATTTCTCAATTGATGTTCCACCACAAACCTGGTTTTAACTCCATTAACAATATGTTGTCTGGCAGCATCAAAAGCAGCCATATTATCCGGATGAATAATCTTCTCCCAGTCACTGCCTTTGCCATCAAGTTCATCAACAAGAAAGCCAATTTTAGCCACCCACCCTGGATTAATAAAAAGCTCGTCAGTGCGAAAATTCCATTCCCAAACGCCTTCACCAGCATTTTCCAATGCAACTCTTAACCGTTTTTCGTTCTCAAATAACTCCCGGGACCGCTCCTCTACTTTCTTTTCGAGACGATTTTTATAAGCTTTCAACTCATTTTCAGCATTTACCTGCTCCGTAATATCCTCCTTCATTCCAATAAAATGAGTAACCTTTCCATATTCATCAAGGATAGGGGCTATCACAGCTTTCTCCCAAAAATAAGTTCCATCTTTGCGTTTATTCTTTAAAGTCCCTCTCCATACCTGGCCATTTAAAATAGTTGACCACAGCTCTTTAAAAAAAGATTCATCATGATAACCGGCATTTAAAACACGGGGATTACCACCCAACAACTCATCTTTGTCATACCCCGAATGGGTCAAAAAAGCCTGGTTAACATAAATAATCTTCGCCTTATCGTCAGTAATCAAAATACCGATTGGATTATGCTCAACCACTTTAACCAATACACTAATATCATCCGGGAATTCTTCACCGATAATCTCTTTAAACCCGTGCTTCAAAACCTTTTCCGGAAAATTATGTAAATTATTCATTTGTTTGTTCGTTGTTC
>CAZSGN010000246.1:0-4087 GCA_964606415.1 uncultured Bacteroidales bacterium | reverse complement strand
TTGAACTATGGGGCCTTTTAATGCACTGCAAATTTAGTGATTTCCTTGTGAAATCCCGAAAACTCCGGTAATTCTTTTTTATTCTTGCCTGGGTAGATTTTATAAAATACTTTACCCATCAATAATGATCAATCAGGTAAAAAAATTAGCTGCATTAACACAAGATTCCAATAAAAGCATTTATTTTGCTTTTTAATATGAGCTATTTTGATATTATATTCCTGATATTCCTGGTATGGAGTGGGTACAAGGGATTTGTCAAAGGTTTTATAAAAAGCCTTGCATCACTTGCCGCCCTGGTTCTGGGTATTTATGGCGCCATTCACTTTTCGGGATGGTCCGCTGCCCTGATCAGCCATCATTTTAATATCAATGCTGAAATACTTCCCTTAATCGCATTTGCCGCCACTTTTATTCTTATCATTATAGGTATTCATCTGCTGGCCGGATTGCTGGATAAATTAATGAAAAGCATTGCCCTGGGCTTTATCAATCAAATAGCCGGGCTTTTGTTCGGTATACTAAAAGCAGGATTTATCTTAAGCATCATCCTGGTATTAATAAACAAAATAAATGAGCATTATCCATTTATCCCCGAAGAACAAAAGGAGCAATCATATCTTTATGTACCTTTGTCGTCCTTAGCACCAACCATTTTTCCCTATCTTCATTTTGACAAGATCAGGGATCAGTTTAAAATAGATGCCGGGGACGAAAATAAGAAAGAAGAGCGTCCCACAAAAAATATTTAAAAAAGGAACCATGAAAAATGTGATCAAAGAACTTGAATGGCGCGGCATGGTGCATGATTTCATGCCCGGGACAGAAGAACAACTCAGCAAAGAAAATACCGCTGTTTACCTGGGAATCGACCCGACGGCAGACTCTTTGCATATTGGACACCTCGCCTCCATTATGTTGCTAAGGCATTTCCAGGAGGCCGGACATAAACCCATTGTGCTGGTCGGAGGGGCAACAGGGATGATTGGTGACCCTTCGGGGAAATCGCAGGAAAGAAACCTTCTTGATATCAATCAAATCAGGCATAACGAAGAACAGATCAAACAACAACTGAAAAAATTTATCGATTTTAATGATCCTGAAACAGGCGCTGAAATGGTCAATAATTATGACTGGATCAGCCCGATGAGTTTTATTGATTTTATCCGCGATATCGGCAAGCATATCACCATTAACTATATGGTAGCCAAAGACGCTGTCAAAAAAAGACTGGAAAGCGGCCTTTCATTTACTGAATTTTCTTACCAGTTAGTACAAGGCTTTGATTTTTACCATCTCTACCAGGAAAAAAATTGTAAAGTGCAAATAGGAGGGGCTGATCAATGGGGTAATATCACTACCGGCACAGAATTAATCCGCCGAAAATGCGGAGGCGAAGCTTACGCCCTGACATGCCCATTGATTACCCGGGCAGATGGTGGAAAATTTGGGAAAACAGAAGAAGGTAATATTTGGTTAAATCCCAATTATACCTCCCCTTATAAATTTTATCAATTCTGGCTAAACGTCTCGGACGAAGACGCCATCAAATACATCAAGATATTTACCCTGTTAAGTGAAGAAAATATCAAAGAGCTTGTTATTCGCCACCAGGAGTCCCCACATGAAAGGCTTTTACAAAAAAAACTAGCCGAAGAAATAACTGTTTTAGTGCATTCAGAAGAAGCATACCAAACAGCCACAGAAGCCAGCCAAATCCTCTTTGGTAAAGGAACTGTGGATTCGCTCAAAAAATTAGATGAGGCAACATTTTACCAAATTTTTGATGGGGTTCCAGTCCATGAGATTGAGCATAATAAACTAACAAAAGGCTGCCCGGTACTGGATTTTCTTTCTGACGAAACCGGAATTATTGAATCAAAAGGCGAGGCCAGAAGACTGATTAAAGGAGGTGGCTTATCCATCAATAAAGAAAAAGTGCAAAACCAGGAGCAAATTATTCAAACAGAAAACTTACTAAATGGTCGATATATGCTAATCCAAAAGGGTAAAAAAAATTATTTTATCGTTCGCTCAAAATAGTTTATTTTTGACAACAAATAACAATATTAAAACAATGATACGCCAATCAAAAACCATACATACTCATAATAACACTACCCTATTAAAAATAATTCCAAAATTTGGCTTCATTTCATCACCAAATTGATAATTTCGTTTTTTCATATTAAATAATAATAATCCATTTAATCTTTTTTCACTTAAATCATTGCTTATGGATGTTAACGGCAAAATTTTCCAAACATTTCTGGAACGCAAAAAAGCCTATGAAGAGCAATTAAACAACAAAGAGAAAATTAAAAAACAACATGCTAAAGGCAAATTATCAGCCCGTGAGCGAATAGACCTGTTTTTTGATAAAAGCAGTTTTGAAGAAATAGATGCTTTCTCAATGTCAGCAGCCGCTGGCTACGGTAAAATACAAAAAGCTTATGGCGATGGTGTCATAACGGGTTTTGGAACAGTAAACGACCGTTTAACTTTTGCTTTTGCCCAGGATTTTTCCATCATGGGCGGTTCCCTGGGATCAGCTCATGCCGCTAAAATATGGAAAATACAGGAAATGGCGACCAAAATGGGTGCCCCTATCATTGGGCTCATTGATTCAGGCGGTGCACGTATACAAGAAGGCATTGCTAGTCTGGCCGGTTATGCAGGGATATTCCACAGAAATGTACAGGCATCAGGAATAATTCCACAAATCTCTGTGATTATGGGACCTGCAGCAGGAGGTGCCGTTTATTCACCTGCATTGACTGATTTTGTCTTTATGACAGCCAAAACAAGCTACATGTTTGTAACAGGCCCTAATGTCGTAAAAGAAGTACTAAATGAAGATGTTACCTACGAAGATCTGGGAGGCGGATACGTCCATTCGACTAAAAGTGGTGTCTCCCATTTTGTATATGATGATGAGGAAAATGTCATTTTAGGGGTTAAAAAACTTTTATCTTTTCTTCCCTCCAATAACATGGAAAACGCACCATTTATAGAATCCAAAGACTCCGCAAAAAGAACAGAGAAAAAATTACGTGATATTGTTCCGGATGACCCCAACAAACCTTATGATGTTAAAGACGTTATTCGCCATGTTGTTGACAACGGTAAATTTTTTGAAGTATCGGAAAACTATGCACAAAGCGTTGTTGTTGGCTTTTCCCGCCTGAATGGCAAATCCATCGGTATTATCGCCAATCAACCTAAAGTGCTTGCAGGTACGCTGGACATAGATTCCTCGATGAAAGCAGCCCGTTTTATCCGAACCTGTGATGCTTTTAATATTCCATTGCTTGTTTTTGAAGATGTCCCCGGATTTTTACCCGGTATAAACCAGGAACACGGAGGAATTATCAAGCACGGCGCCAAATTGATCTATGCATTCAGTGACAGTACCGTGCCCAAAATCACGGTGATCCTGCGAAAAGCTTATGGAGGCGCCTATTGTGTGATGAACAGTAAAAACCTGGGAGGCGACTTTAATTTTGCCTGGCCAACAGCAGAAATTGCCGTAATGGGGCCCGAAGGAGCCGTTGCTATTTTAAATAAACGCGACCTGGACGAAGCCGATGACCCGGCCAAACTTAAAAAAGAACTTGCTGTTAAATACCGCAATGAAATTGCCAACCCGTATGTGGCCGATGAAAAAGGATATATTGATGAAGTTATTGATCCCGCATTAACCCGTGTCAAACTCATCCGTGCTTTTGAAGCCCTTGAAAATAAACATGTGAATGTGCCACAAAGAAAACACGGTAATATACCTTTATAAATTTACCAAAATTCAGAACTCCTGATCCGCATCAAAATATAATGTCACATTTTTATGTCGGGAATACTGTCAACTTATAAGGCAAAGCACATATATTACTGATTTTAAATTACAAAAGTTTCACAATAACTTATAAAACACGAATCATCAGGACTGTCCATATTAAAAAAAACAAGACTAAATCATTGATATAATGGTGTTTAAATATTCCATTTATGAAATATATACCTAATTCTACTTTGACATATTAAATTATTTCATTTCAAAATAAATCTTCTTCTTTTTTCTTAATAAAAA
>CAZSGN010000245.1:0-4117 GCA_964606415.1 uncultured Bacteroidales bacterium | reverse complement strand
AAAAAATCCTTTAAAGAAATTTGTTGATGGTATCAGCAATAATCCGAATGCCCTCGTCTATTTTTTCAACCGGCGCATTTGAATATGATAAGCGGAAACAATTATTTTTAATGCCATCAGGATCAAATGTTTTACCTATAACAAACACAGCCCCTGCATGAAGGCATGGTTTTAATACCTCAGTTGCATCAATATTTCCGGGCATTTTAAACCAAATATAAAAACCACCCTGAGGAATCTGCCATTCAATCTCTTCAGGCATATATTTCTTCAAGCTCTCTACCATAATATCCCTGGATTCACGATATTTTTTCCTGATGTCATCAATATAATCATAAAGCTTTCCGCTCGTCACAAACTGATGAGCCAAAACTTGCGTAAAAGAAGGCGAACAAGCATCCATGGACTGCTTGATCAGTTCACATTTCTGATAAATTCCCCGGGGCACCAGCATCCATCCTAACCGCATCCCAGGACCAAATATTTTAGAAAAAGAACCCACATAACAGACTTTTTCACTATCCTCAAGAACAGCCTTCATCGGCTTAACACGCTTTCTGGCATCCTCATCAAACCATAGTTCACCATAAGCATCATCTTCAAGCAAAACAATATTCCTGTTTTTTACCAGGTCCATAATATATTGTTTTCGCTCCCGGCTGTATAATATACCGGCCGGGTTATGAAAAAACGGGGTCAGATAAATAAATTTCAAACGGTCACCAGCCTCATCAATTGTCTGTTCAAGTTTTTCAGGAATAATCCCCTCGTCATCCATCTCAACCGGCCTGATATCGGCCCGGTAAGAACGGAAAGCCGAAATAGCGCCAATAAAACAAGGGTTTTCGGTGATAATCACATCACCAGGATCAACAAAAGCCTTAGCAATAATATTGATGGCCTGCAAGGATCCTGTAGTAATTAAAATTTCATTCTCCTCAACAGGCAAGCCCTTTTTTCCTAAATAATCTTTTACCGCATCAATCAGGAAAGGAAGTCCCGGAGTAGGGCCATACTGAAAAGCCTTCTGTTTCATATCCAGTGGCAATTCAGCCATAATACGATCAACCTCCTCGAGCGGAAAATAATGATTATTAGGCATTCCACCGGCAAAAGAGATCACATCAGGCCGCGCCGCCAGGCTCATAAGTTCCCTTATCTCTGATGTTCTTAAATCCTGAATACTATTTGCAAAGGGATAATCCATGCTTTCCTCCTCCGTTTTACAATTCATAAATATCACTCGCTTTGATCAATTCCAGCTTATGCTCCTGCAGTACCTTTATCGCTTTTTTCGGATCATCCGTTCTAAGAACGACCGTTGCTTTGTTTTCACTGACCGCAAAAGCATACATATATTCAATACTCAAACCAGCACCCGACAATATACTTAATGCTTTAGACAGGCCACCCGGTTCATGCGGAACAATCATGCAAATAACCTCAGTAAGATTAACAGAGAATTGTCTTTCCTTTAATTTCTCCACAGCAATCTCCGGATTGCTGACAATCATTCGCAGAATACCATAATCAGCAGTTTCTGCAATACTAAAGGCAGAAATATTAATATTGTTTTCTGCCAAAATCCTGGTAACCTCAGTCAGGCGCCCGGATTCATTTTCCAAAAATACAGTTAATTGATGTATAATCATTATCCTAACTATTTAACTCGTTTATCAATCACCCTTTGTGCTTTGCCTTCGCTCCTGGCAATCGTTTTAGGCTCAACCAATTTAATTTTAGCAGAAATACCCAACGTGCTTTCTATATTATGGCTAATTTTCCGGGTAAGTGCTTCTAACTCTTTTATTTCATCCGAAAAAAATGCATCATTAACCTCCACCTGAATCTCAAGGATATCTAAATTATTTTGCCGGTCGACAACCAATTGATAATGGGGTTCTGTTTCACTCATTTCAAGCAGAACAGCTTCCACCTGCGAAGGAAAAACATTAACTCCCCTGATAATCAGCATATCATCTGAGCGACCCAGGCATTTGTTCATGCGCACCATCGTCCGGCCACACACACAGACCTCCGCATTTAAAAAAGTTAAATCCCTTGTGCGATAACGAAGAAGTGGTAACGCTTCTTTTGTCAGGCAGGTAAACACAAGTTCACCCACCTCGCCAAAAGGCAAAACCTCATGCGTATGTGGATCAATAATTTCAGGAACAAAGTGATCTTCAAAAACATGTAATCCTTGCTGACATACACATTCCGAAGCCACGCCAGGCCCAATCACCTCGCTGAGTCCATAAATATCAATAGCCCGGATACCCAATTTATGCTCAATTTGCTGTCTCATTTCTTCCGTCCAGGGTTCAGCACCGAAAATTCCGGTATGCAACTTGATGTCATCCGGATCAATACCATTTTCAGCAATGGCTTCAGCGAGATATAAAGCATAAGATGGGGTGCAACCTAATGCCGTCGAACCAAAATCCATCATCAATTGCAACTGTTTTTTTGTATTCCCCCCGGAGATAGGAATCACCGAACAGCCAACCTTCTCTGCACCATAATGAGCACCCAGCCCCCCGGTAAACAAACCATACCCATATGCAATCTGCATAATATCATCACGTCCGATTCCTGCGGCATTAATGGTCCGTGCCATCACTTCCGACCACAAAGAAATATCTTTTCTTGTGTATCCGACCACAGTGGGCTTTCCCGTAGTGCCACTGGATGCATGTAAACGAACTACTTCGCTACGTGGAGCCGCAAAAAGGCCAAAAGGATAATTATCACGCAAATCCTGCTTCCCCGTAAAAGGCAAGTTTTTCAGATCTGTAATATCTTTAACATCACCAGGTTCTATTCCGGCTAACTGCAACTTGTTCCGATAAAAAGGTACATTGAAATAAATCCTTTCCACCATTTCACGCAATCGTTCTCCTTGTAATACAGCGAGTTGATCCCTCGACATGCATTCATGATACTCATTCCAAATCATTGACTTTTGCTTTTATGAAGAATTGTCAGCTAATTTAAAAAAAAATTGCTTCGCAAATCAAGCAATCACATCTAAATTAAGTAATTATTTGCTTCGCACATTTTTAAGTCATAACAATATGCATTTCTTAAAATCCACAAATTATAAACTCTAGGTCAAATACTTATCACCATATTATTTAATATAAATCCTTTTGTAAAATCAAATACAATTTGTCATTCAACTAAAACCCCATAAAACAGATATGAATAATTCAATTAAATCTTTAAAAAAATACGATAGTAAACTAAATTTTTAATGATAAAAATTCATATCACTTCAAAAAAAATAATATATTTGAACAATATTTTTATTATTTATTAACCTTTAATCTTTTTTTTTTATGAAAACACTTAGAAATTTATTATTAGTTGGAGTTGTTGTTGTTATGGCAACTAGCTGTAAGACAATGAAAAGCTCTATGGAAACACCCAACAACCGGGTTGAATTTGAAAAGAATGACTTTGAATTTTCTGAGCGGGTAACTGGCGAGGCTACACAACAATTAATTCTGGGAATTGATTTTGATCGGTTATTCACAAAGAAACATGCCAGTATTGACAAACCATCTATTATCGATATTCCGGTAATAGGAGATGCGGTGGATCGCCCTACGGTTAGCAATTTTGCTTTGTTTAACATCACCCAGGATAATTCCGGATACGATGTTATCTTCTACCCTTCTTATGAAACAACCGTTTCTAAACCAATCATTGGTTTGCCTATTTACATTAAAAAAGAAGCAACAGTTAAAGCAAGATTAGGTAAATTAAAATAATAAATTACCCGAAATCGGAATTATAATAAATCAAAAACGCGCTTTGCAAGATGTAAAGCGCGTTTTTTTGTTTTATGAACCATCATTAATAGCATTTTTATTGAATTGGCTATGATCAAAATCTTCTTAATCAGCAAACGAAGGGATCTATTTTAAAACATATTCTTATAACCTCAGAACTCCTGATCCGCATCAAAATATAATGTCGCATTTTTATGTCGGGAATACAATCAACTTATAAGGCAAAGTACATAAATTACTGATTTTAAATTACAAAAGTTTCATAATAACTTATAAAACACGAATCATTAGGAATGTGCATATTAAAAAAGACAAGACTA
>CAZSGN010000244.1:0-4154 GCA_964606415.1 uncultured Bacteroidales bacterium | reverse complement strand
CAAAATTGTCATCCCTGACCAGTAGAAGTTTTTGGCCATCTGCACTGATATCGGTGATATAAATATCCCCGTCAGATTTAATCTCTTTATTTATATTTTTAGGGGAACTCCAGTTTTCACCTTCTTTTTTAACCTGGAAAATGGCATCATAAAATTTAAGCCTGGTCATAAACAAAAAAGTAGAGCCATCTTTTGAAATAACCGGCCGTATGTTATCTGACTGGTTATTGATTTGTTGAGACATCTTTTCAATAACATGTGATTTAGGATTTTTTATTGCTTCTTTTGCATTTTTACATGTTTTTAATTGTTTTTTTGCATAAGCTCTGTTTAAATCTTCTGGGTCAAGAAAACCAACATATTTTCTGAAATTGTCAATAGCTTTGTCAAATTCTTGATTTACCTGGTATGCCTGGCCAAGATAAAAGTAGACTTCAGGAGGTGCCTGGATTTCTTTAGGGTTTCCTTCCTTGTATTCCATGGTGACACTTTTGGATGCTTCAATCAGGTATGGAATGGCCTCTTTTTTCTTACCTTCAATATTCATGTAGCATTGACCGATACGGTATTGAATATTGGCATTGGTGACACCTTTCTTAATGATTGATAGGTAGTTATACAAGGCTTCCTCGTGATCATCATGATTCAGAAAAAATTCTGCATCGATAAATACCTCACGAAGATTTTCTTTAATTTGAGATATAGAAGTTTGGCAGAACAAGCTGTTGACTATAATGAACAATATAATAATTCGTTTCAAAATTTAAGAGTTTTAGTTATATTTATTTTTATTCAGTTTATAAAAATATAAAAAAACAAAGGAGAAAAAAATATTTTTTATCTTATTGCCATTAATAAATTTTAATTGTTATTTATTATTTATTAACCAACTTGTTGATTGCTTTGAATCGAAATGGATAAGGTAAATATCTTCTTGTCCAAATCCTTCTTTTTTAGAGAAAATGGAATAGATAGCTGTTTTTCTATCCTCTATCGGATGGAAAAATACATCATCAGAAGTGGTATTAATGGGATAACCCAAATTCTCTGGTTTGGTCCATTTCTCTCCTTGTTTATCTGAACGAAAAATATCAAAGCCGCCCATAGTTAAATGCCCATCACTGCTAAAATATAGTGTCGTACCGTTATTAGCAGGGAAGGGTGTGTGTTCGTCATATTTTGAATTGATAACGGGGCCGCAGTTTTCCGGGTCTCCCCACTCATCATCTTCATTTTTTTGACTGATATAAATATCCAGTCCTCCGTATCCTCCGTCCCTGTTGCTGGTAAAAAAAAGTGTTTTCCCGTCTCTAGTAATGCTTGCGTGAGATTCCCAGTATTTGGTGTTAATCTTGCGATTTAATTTCTCTACTTCAGTCCATTGGTCATCAATTAATTTACTGACATAAATGTCACCGCCAAAATCTTCATTCCTGTAAAGGTAAAGTGTTTGCCCGTCATGGGAAAGTGAAGTAGGGTAGATACGGTTGTCGACGCCCAGCTGAGGAATGATATTATGTGGTTCAGACCATTCCCCGTTTGGTTCCCTGGTACACATGAAAATGGCATCATAAAATTTCTTTTTGCTTACATAAACCATTCGTTCTTTATTACCTGAAATAACGGGCTTGATGTTGGAGGATGCATTGTTTATTGGTGAACCCAGGTTTTCTTTTTCTAACTTAATAGGGTTGTCCATCAATTTTTTGGCATATTTGCAAGTTTGAATCTGATCATCAACGACTTGAAAATCAAAATCATCCGGATCCCCCTTTTCTTTGAATGCTTTGTATTTTTCTATAGCCTGGTCAAGCTTGTTCGCAATGCGATAAGCGTTGCCCAGCTCATATAATGCATCTGGCGGGGCATTCGTTTCTTTAAATCTTGAAGCACTGGCTTTCTGGTTAATCCTTTCACAGGCTTTTTCTAAAAAATGAATGGCTTTTGTAACGTTACCAGGAACATGAAGGTAACATAAACCTATTTTATAATCAATATTTCGGTTGTTTTCTTGTTTGCGTTTGAGAAGCTTGAACAGATGTAATGCATCTTTATATTCTTCATATAAAAGAAATGATTCAGCTTCGATGAACATTTTCTTCAGATTTCCGTTAAAATAATCATAATCGTCTCTTTCCTGGCTTCTGGAAAGTAAGCTGAATAAAAAGATCAAAAGGATTAACGCTGCAGGTCTGAATAAATAGGGTCTCATCATATTTTGATTAAACTCTGTTAATAAAACAGGCTGACTAAATATGGTATATCGTTGTTTGTTAAATATTTATTGCATTAAACGATAATGTTAAATGATAAATAAGTCATCTTGAATATGAAATAATATTTAAAAATGCAATATAATAAAAATATCAATATCATAGAAAAACGCTAATCAGGTATGCAAATCTAAAAATATTATTTCGATTAATTGTTAATATGTAAGAAAGTAATTGAATATGGGAGGATGGAAAAATTTCTGGATGATAGGGGGCTATGTATGAAATGATGCGTTTTTTCATTTAAAAATCAAGAGTGTTGGTGTGTATATTAATCGCTCCAATCCTTCCAATGTTATAGAATAAGATCTTAATATCATTAAAAACATGATAATCTTGTGCATAAGCCATATTGATGTATGAATGTTGCTGGGAATTTTTTATTATTTTTTTTGATTTGAATAAATCAGAAGCGTGAAAAATACCGGGGATACTTTTATTATTTCCGTTTCCATTGGTTAACTCAATGCCTACCCAGCTATATTTACCTGAAAGAACATGAAGGATATTGGAAAAAAAGTGGGAGCGTTTTTTTTGAATTAATAACAGGACAGGAGAAAAAATAATTAAAAATAAAGAACTGAAAAAATCAAACAGTCTTTTTTTGTAAATATTTTTTTTCTTTACGATTGAATTGATATTGATGACATATAAGTCTCCCGGATGATTGATCGAGTTGCTCCCAATAACTGAAAAACTTTCTTCGGGAGCTATTTTAAATTCAATTTGTCCTCCGGAGAGCAAAAGCATTTTCCGGATAATTGTTTGTGTTCTCATTTCTTTTGAGCAGAAAATTACTTCGTTGATTTTATTGAGCCTGATTATTTCTGATAATTGATCAATATTTCCAAGATAATCAACAGTAGCAATGCCTTTATCCGGATATACATAGCCAGTAAATTTAGCATGGGGTGTTGTTTGTTCAATAATTTTTCTAACACGTTCTGCTTCCTCGGTAAATCCAACAATGGCGATGCGTTTTGGTGTTTTAAATGCAAATTCGAATTCTTGCCAGGGTAGAACATGGAAAAAGAAACGGAGAAGCGTTGTTATTATTATGCTGCCACCAGCTCCAAGCACGATAAAGGCTCTGGAGAATTTCATGTTTATCGGCAGAAGAGCATATATGACCAGAATAATGAATGTCCCCCAGATGATACCTTTATATAGCTTGGTTAAACGGAATGGCCTTTGGTAGCCCCCATTACTCCAAATACTTATAATCCAGATAGTGATTAGAGACGGGATAAACCAATTTAAAACCCCGGGTGAGTAATGGTCAGGTTGATTAAATTTGTATTGAGCCCAAAAAGGAACAAAAAGGGAAAAGCAAAAATATATACCAAGGAAATCTCCTGCAGGAAGGATTATTTCTTTGAAAAAACGTTTTCCAATTGATATAAAGGCCCGTATGTAAATGGCTATATGAATAAATCTGCGTAAGAAATTGGCCATTTTGCTATGGAAATGTTTACGGGTAAAAATGATCATGGCCCGATAAAAAATCAGGACATAGTTAAAGCTATCTTTTTTTGTACTTTCACCTTTATAGTGAATAATCAATGTTTCGGGGTAATAATAATTTTTGTAACCAGCCTGAGTTAAACGGTAAGAAAGATCAATGTCTTCTCCATACATGAAGAAGGATTCATCCAGTAAGCCGATCATGTCAAGGGCTGTTCTTCTTAGCAGCATAAAAGCGCCAGGCAGTACTGGTACTTTATGGGTCTGGTTTTCATCCATATAGCCGAGGTGGTATTGTCCAAAAATCCGGGATCTGGGGAATAATTTACTTAACCCGAACATTTTGTAAAAGGCAACATTGGGTGTGGGAAGGGCTCTTTTGGATTCGGGAAGAAAATGACCTTTGCCATCGATCAT
>CAZSGN010000243.1:0-4163 GCA_964606415.1 uncultured Bacteroidales bacterium | reverse complement strand
AATATTTTAACAATTTTAACAGTGTCTTATATCATTTAAATATTTAACCATTAAATAAGGATAGAACCAAACTTTTCATTTACGTTTTAAAAATATACAGATATAAATAGAAAATAGGATGATTAACACATATGTTATTAACATGTTTTGAAACCATATCAAATTTTTAGAAAATTACTTTATCGGTAAAAAAATACGAAAATGCCTGATTGGTTCGTTGTTATTTAATAAAAAGATTACTAAATATGTTTATCGCTCATTTTATAGTGCTCATGTTAGTCACTTTTAGTCAATCTGTAAAATCAGAAACGATGGAAAATAAAGGAAATACAGAAACTGCTACGCTGGGAGGTGGATGCTTTTGGTGTGTTGAAGCTGTTATGGAAAATCTGAACGGAGTCCGGGATGTTATTTCCGGCTATTCCGGAGGACAAGTTAAAAATCCCGGGTATAAAGAAGTTTGCACCGGAAAAACCGGCCATGCCGAAGTGGTACAAATACATTTTGATCCGGAAATAATATCATTCAGGGAGATTGTTGAAGTTTTCCTGCGCACACATGACCCAACAACAATAAACAGGCAGGGAAATGATGTGGGAAGTCAATACCGGAGTGTTATTTTTTATCATGATGAAGAACAGAAAAAAGTAGCTTATGATGTCATTAATGAAATGAACCGTTCAGCGTTTTTTGACAGTAATATTGTAACAGAGATTAGTCCTTTCAAGGTTTTTTACCAGGCCGAAGATTATCATCAGGATTATTACAGGTCTGATCCCGATAAGCCTTATTGTCAATATGTCATAGAGCCCAAAATAAACAAATTCAAAGATTTGTTTAAAAACAAAGTATCTCAGGGGGCCGGACTTTAATAATAATTGATGAACATCGGTTCATTATTTTTTTGAGTTTTGTTTATTTTTGAAAAAAAATGAATTCATTATGAAATATTCAAAATTAGGAAACACAGATGTTAGTGTTAGTAAAATCTGTTTAGGCACCATGACATTTGGTGAACAAAACTCAGAGAAAGAGGCTCATGAACAACTCCAATATGCAGTAGATCAGGGGATCAATTTTATTGATACCGCAGAAATGTATTCGGTTCCGGCTAAACCTGAGACATATGGATTAACGGAAAAATATATTGGCTCATGGTTGAAAAAACAGCGTAGGAGGGAGGACCTTGTTATTGCAACCAAGATAGCCGGGCCGCATCCGGAGCAAACACACATTCGCGGTGGATCAAAATATACGATGGAGCATATCCGGGAAGCTGTTGAAAGTAGTTTAAAAAGACTGAAAACCGATTATATTGACCTTTATCAACTTCATTGGCCTGAAAGGAAAACCAATTTTTTTAAAAGCCGGGGATATAAACACGATCCGGAAGATACATGGGAAAACAATTTTTTAGATGTGTTACTCGCTTTAAAAACAATGATGGAAGAGGGGAAGATCAGAATGATTGGCCTCTCCAATGAAACACCATGGGGGCTAATGAATTTTCTTAAACTTTCAGAAATACATGATTTACCACGCGTGGTCAGCATTCAGAATCCATATAGCTTACTTAACCGTACTTTTGAGACGGGATTAGCAGAGATAGCTATACGTGAGCAGTGTGGACTACTGGCTTATTCACCATTAGGGGCTGGTATGTTATCCGGTAAATATCATCAGGAAAGCCCGCCGGAAAATGCCAGGTTGTCTCTTTTTCCTTTCATGCAAAGATTTTCAGGAGAATACAGCAAAGAAGCCACAAAAAAATATATTGAAATAGCCCAAAGGCATGAATTAACACCAGTTCAGCTTGCACTGGCGTTTGTTAATACAAGGAATTTCTTAACCAGTAATATTATTGGGGCAACAAGTATGCAACAGCTTAAAGAAAATATTCATTCTATTGATCTCAGTCTTAATCAGGAAATACTCAACGATATTGAAGAAATACAGGAATCTCATCCTAATCCGGCACCTTAAAACGCAAATTGAGCAATTATTCCCTTTGGTCCCCGATAATAAATCAACATTTTCAACATGAACTAAAGCTTCCGCTCAATCGATTAAGTAAATGCATGCGTTTCCTAAACCGGTTCGCCATCTGGGGGATAAGCAAAGCGCTTGTTCGCTATGCTCCAAGTGCTCAACTTAGGTTAAAAAAAATAGAATAATTTTTTAATCCATCTTATTTTAATTATCATTGCACAAAAATATACCCTCAGCTAACCTTTTTATTATCTTAATAATAATGGCATAGTGTTTGAGGTTTACATTTTATTATTTAAAAAATTTATTATGCAAGAAGTTAAACAAAACGACAAAGTTAAAGTTCATTACAAAGGAACATTAAAAGACGGAACCGTCTTTGATTCTTCAGAAGACCGCGAACCTCTTGAATTTACCGTTGGGGGAGGACAAGTCATCCCCGGGTTTGAAACTGGTGTTATCGGTATGAACGTTGATGATACGAAAACATTAAATATTTCAGCGGATGATGCTTATGGCCAGGTAAGAGAAGATCTTGTTCAGGAAATCCCCAAAGATGCACTTCCGGAAGATATGGAACCGACTGTTGGCCTGGATCTGATCGCACAAACTGAGGAAGGAACACAAATTAATGTTAAGGTTACCGAAGTTAAAGATAACACGGTAATCATTGATGCTAATCATCCTTTAGCCGGTGAAGACCTTACATTTGAAGTAACCCTGGTTGAAATAGGTGCATAAACAATTCGTTAGGTTAAAAAATAAAAGGGAGAAGGTATTATTTTACTTTCTCCCTTTTTTATATGGTATACGGATTAAAAATTCGCTACCCTGACCTATGGTTGATTTTAAATCGAGCGTTCCGCCTAATATATCTATAATCCCTTTAGAGATTGATAATCCCAGGCCTGTGCCGCCTTCTGATCTCGTTGCATTTATATCTCCCTGCATAAAACGTTTAAAAACCTCCCGTTGCTTTTGGTCATCAATGCCTTTACCAGTGTCTTTAATGCGTATTTCAATCATTTCGTTATTAAACAATTCATATTCACACCTAATCTCTCCCTGATCTGTGAACTTAATTGCATTTTGAACGATATTTAGCAATACCTGCATCAATCGTCCCCGGTCACAATATATGACATCAAATGTTTCGGGTAAGCGGGAGTCGCAATAAGTGTGGATATTTTTGCCTGATTGCTCAATCTGCGTTTTCGCGTACATGCTCACTTCATCAACCAATTGATTAAAAGAGAATGAAGTATAATTTAAAGATAACTGTCCTGTTTCTATTTTTGAAATATCTATAATATCATTAATAATGCGAAGCAATTGCTGTCCGCTGTTCCGGATTAACTGTATATACTCAGTTTTTTTATCCTGCTCAATATCAGGCCTGGCAAGTAATTCAGAAAAGCCAAGTAAGCCATTCATCGGCGTCCGGATCTCATGAGACATATTTGCCAGAAAGGCACCTTTTAAACGTTCGTTTTCTTCTGCTTTTTTTTTAGCTTTTGTCAGTTCTTTGTTGGTTTTTTCAAGTTCACTAATATTTTTTTCAAGTTTACGATTTATTGCCTGATGCTCTTTAAAAAGTTCTTCGAATCTTTGTCTGCTTGTTTCCAGTTCCGTCATTTGTTGATGTTGAGGGGTTACATCAATAAAGGTAAACATTACAGCAAAGAGTTCCTGGTTTTGATTTTTAAGTAGGCGCCCGCGGACCATATACCATTGATCTCCTATCTTAATTTCTTCATTAAGCCAGCCAAATTGCATCAAATACTTCACTTTCTCCTTAATATTAAAAAACATCTGATTTTTCCAGCTGACATCAGTAAGCAATTCACCCTGTATAACTGTATTTTTCTGATGTAAAAGATCACCTCTTGCATAAAGTACCTGCTCACTTGTATCAATAATATAAACACATAGTGATGAAATATTAGATAATATATTATCATACAATTCACTGCTTTCATCTAAAAGATTGATAAGATTGTTTTTGCGTTTAACAGCCCGGTGAATTAATATAAACAAAAGGATTGTTGTTATTCCTACAAAGAACCAACCTTTTAATGTCTGTATGGCAGTGAGGGTTTTAGGTTCGTTAACAAAAAAAAAGATGAGCTTATCAGATGTAACAATACAAAAAGCCCCCAAAATAAAATAAAGGG
>CAZSGN010000242.1:0-4163 GCA_964606415.1 uncultured Bacteroidales bacterium | reverse complement strand
AACTATATTGCATCAATCAAAAAACGCAATATTTAAACTACATTTAAACTACATGCACAACAATATTTTAACAGCGTCTTATATCATTTAAACATTTAACCATTAAAATAAAATAAATAATAACATTCACTAAAAATAATGATCATGCCTTATACATACCATTATCTTAAACATTTCACCCGGCAAGTATTTGAAGGAATGGGTGTGAGCCCCCCGGACTCAGAAAAAATAGCGAATGTGCTTCTATCCGCAGAATTACGGGGCATCTCTTCTCATGGCATGATCCGTGTAAAGGATTACTATCAGCTATGGAAATCAGGCAGAATCAATTCAACCCCCAAGGTAAAAGTAGTCCACGAAACCAACTCGACAGCAGTTGTTGACGGGGACAATGGAATAGGGATGATCCCGGCCCATTTCAGCATGGAACTGGCCATTAAAAAAGCCCGTGATCATGGAACAGGATGGGTCTCCTGCCGTAACTCAAATCATTATGGTATTGCGGGCTACTATTCGATGATGGCTCTGGAACATGATATGATCGGAATTTGCATGACCAATGCAAATCCACTGGTTGCTCCAACATTTTCAATCAGCAGGCTTCTTGGCACAAATCCTATCGCGGTGGCTATTCCCGCGGGCAAGCATCCCCCTTTCGTAGCCGATTTCGCAACCACCCCTATTGCCAGAGGCAAACTGGCTGTTGCTGAAAAACAAGGAAAAAACGTTCCGGAAGGCTATATTCAGGATGCTAAAGGAAACCCTTCAACAGATCCGGGTATTTTAAAAAAAGGGGGATCAATGTTAACACTTGGAGGAAGCTACAAACATGGTAGTCATAAAGGATATTGCCTGTCAGCCATCGTGGATATATTCTCTGCTATTCTTTCCGGAGCTAACTTCGGCCCTTTCGTCCCTCCCTCGGTCGCTTATTTACCAGTAAAGGAAGAAAAAACCGGAGAAGGAACAGGCCATTTCTTCGGAGCTATGCGCATTGATGCTTTTCAGTCCCAAACAACATTCAAAAAACAAATGGATTTATGGATTGAAACCTTCAGAAAAGCACAAAGTGCACCTGGCCAACCGGAGGTGCTCATCCCTGGAGATATCGAAAGAGAAAATGAACAAATAATAATGGAAAAAGGCATCGAGGTCATTCCTGTCGTTAAGGACGAATTAAAGGAAATAGCCCGTGAATTAAACATTCCGTTTATCGCAAATTGAGCGATTCTTATCAAAAATCACTCAACCGGCTTTTTGAACAGACTCTATTATGATTAAAACTAATTCTTAGTGCCAAATAATTCAATAGCATCAACGAGACTGATCCTCTTATCCTTATAGTAAGGCACGATAAATGAATTATTTAATCCAAAATTCCGCAATTTCTTTTTTAAGGAAAGCACCTCATTAAGCGTAGCGGGTCCTTTCATTAAATAGCGGGTAAACTTCTCTCCTTTTTCTTCAAAAATTTCCACATTCAATGCCTTTTCAATTTCAGCATAATTTTCCATACGGGCATCATAATAACGGGAGGCGTGCAGGAAGGCTCCGATTTGGATATTAAAAGACAAATCCCGGGCTGTATCATCCCCATATTTATTCTTAATGGTATTCATCACTTTACTATCAGCGCGAAACTCAGATTTCTGTTCAGAAAAAGATGCTGTAGCACTTTCTTCAGAAAACTGCACCATTTGTCCTGTTGAGATACCAGAAGAATCATCAAAAACAATAAATTCTGTCCGCCGGTTCTTTTTCCTTCCCTCCGGGTAATCCCTTCCATCAGGATGTTGATTTGGTGCAGCAGGTCGTTCCTCGCCATACCATTGACCGAAGATCCTCTCCCTTTCAACACCTTTTTGCTGAAGGAAATCAATAACCGCCATTGTTCGCTTTTTTGAGAGTGTCATATTATAAGAGCGCTGATCAATATTGTCTGTATGCGATGCAACAACCACAAACTTTTCCGGATACTCTTTAATCAACATACTGGCTAGTTCCCTTAATTTATTTTTTTGATTTTCAGAAATCAAAGCCTCATTGAATCCATAATAAACAGTAGGAAGATAAAGCCCTTCTTTTTGGGTAATTTCATCTTGCTTATCTGCCTTTGATTTTTCTTCATCACCCTTTTGCTCTTCAATTTGTTTATCCAAATAAACCTTTTTTTCAAAAACACGATTATTCCCATCAATCACAAAAGACATAGTCGCTGTATCATATGGTTTCCTGACCACATTCATCTTATAAGGCCGGTTTTGATAGAGATTCATAGCTGCCTTATGGTTGTCTCCTGTATTCAATATATTAACAGGATGCTCATCCTCATAAAGAATAATCCTGGTCTTATCAATTGGTTTTTTAGTCTCATTATCAAAAACAGAAACAATCATCTCAATTTCCTCAAATAACCAGTTTACTTTATAAACTTTATCACAACAATGGCTTCCATGCCTATTAGAAGAGACATAACTCATGGTCTCCTCATATCTCTTTGACTCAGCATAATAATAATCATCAAATCTGCTATTCATTGGTCTTCCGGCATTAATAACCTTTCCCCATCCATCAAAAGGCGAACCCTGAACATAAAAAACATCATAATTCCCCAAGCCAGGATGTCCCTCCGAGGCAAAATAAAGCCTTTCTTTTTCAGGATCATAGAAAGGAGAAACCTCATCCATAACCGTGTTGATATCCCCTTTTAAAGGGTGGGCTTCGGTTGGCTGCAATTCTTGATCAAGCAAAGCATACCAAATATCATGGCGCCCTGAACCATCAGGCTGTCCTGAAGCATAAAACATCACCAATTGGCTGTCAATTAAGGTAACCATAGGATCCCTGGAAGAAAACCCATCCGCTTGTTTATTAACAGGACTTTTCATTGACCTGATATTACTTATTTTTCCTGATATATAATCACCATAACGAACCTGGCACAAAGAATTAATTTTTTTAGGGCAAATGGAGAAAAAAACATTTTGCTGATCAGGAGAAAAAGTTGGCGGCAAATAATTATGATCAAGTTTATAAAACAAATTCTCCACAACTTTTCCCTGATTTGTACTGCCATCAGAATTTAAACTGGCAAAATAAAGCCGGTCCACATAATACTGATCATACAAACCTGATACTTCCTGGATTTGCAACTTTTTCTCCCCTTTAATCCGGATAGAAGCAGACATCCAAATTTTATCATCCAACACAAAGCCTCCGTAATAAGAAGGACTCTGAACACCCTTTATTGTCAATTCATCTATGGTCTGTTGATGAGGTTCCAGTTGTTTTTCTATTGCAAAAGCACAAGCCTCCATACCCAGCTGGGCTTCCTGATCAAAGGACCGGTCGGCTGTGCTTCTGTAATCCTCAAATTGCTGGTAAGCTTTTTGATAATCCCCCATTGACTGCAACATCCGACCTTTCCAGTAAGCAGCATCAGGATATTTATCCGGAGCCTTTTCCAAAAGCTGGTCATAATAATTAACTGCCGTATCATATTTTCTGGCTAACCGGTAACAATCGGCCAATTTTTTAATCAAAACAGGATTTTTCCTGTTAACACGGTGCTGGCTTGCCTTCTCCAGGAATTCAATGGCTTCAATAAATCTGTTTTGATTAAAAAGACTATCCGCAATAATCAAATAATTCGTTTCTTGTTCTACCAGCCTTTCTACACCCTGTGATTTGGCAAAGACAGCAGTAAAAATAAGAACCGTAAATAAAACTACCTTTTTCATCCAGAAATTCATCTGTTTATATTTTGTTTTTAATCGGTCAGTACCTGTCCCGCCAGAGGCGGGATGGAGCTCTCCATGATTCTCAAAACCAGGCTTCAGCGCATATCATAACTTAAAAATAATCATCAAAATGTGTGTATTAAAAATATAGTCATAGCTCGGTTCATGCCCTTTTGTTTTAAATCAATGATCTCCCATTTTATAAGCCTTATGGTGAGGTTTTCATTACAATATATATTTGGTTAAACATCTGTATTTCAATCAAATAACAAGATCATTATTTTGCCGGTCACTCGATAACCTAAAAACTTTTTCATAAACGATTCATTTTTGGTTTTCCCGGTAGCCTCTTCATTTTTTTGTCATTAGTCTTAGATGATATTTCATTTTTGCAGAGGTTTGCATAATTTTCATGGTTTTTTA
>CAZSGN010000241.1:0-4173 GCA_964606415.1 uncultured Bacteroidales bacterium | reverse complement strand
CTTATACTCCTTTGAAAAAATATGTGGAAATGTACGATGTGTCGGCATGGGGAGAAGGAACTAAAAATAGGAGCTCTATTAAGAAACCTGAAAATTTTTATGAACCCACTGAGAATTTGCCTCCACTCCTTCAAAGCCAGCGGAATGGTGGTAATAAAGTTTGGAACATGGATAAAGCTTTTGATGACGAACAAATCTGGAGAGATTATATTGGGGCTTATTATGCTTTGGTTACGGAGATAGACCACTGTATTGGAGAAATATTAGAAGCTGTTGAAAAAGCGGGTATAGAAGATGAGACCATTGTGATGTACATTTCCGATCATGGTGATTTTGTGGGGAACCATGGAATGGTAGAGAAGTGTGCTGCTGGACAAAATGTGTACGAGGATATCTTGAATGTTCCGTTAATTGTAAAAATCCCCGGAAATTCAAATAATGGAAAACGCACAGCTGAGCTGGTGACGCTTGCCGATGTTCTTCCTTCTTTGGTTGATTTGCTGGACTTAGAACTTCCTGAAACAAAATATCCTATGCAGGGAAAATCACTGGCTAATCTTATGTTAAAAAATGAATCCCTGAATCGGGAATATATTGTCTCTGAAAGCTGGGCACAAGCGTCTGTCATTACTAATCGTTATAAAATGGGAATAATGTTGGATCCGCATGATGTTCATAAAAATCAGGATTATAGAGACTTTGGCGATATGTTTTTTGATATGAAGAAAGACCGCATGGAGGTCGATAATAAAATTGAAGATCGAGGGTATCAAGAAGAAATTTCCACCCTCCGGGCCTATTTCGATCATTTTATTAAAAATACACCTTCTACCGGAAAGGACGAACTGATAGAAAAAAATAATTAATATGTTTTTTATATGAGAGGAATATTGCAAAGCGCATTTCATGTAAAATTTACTATTTGACTCTATCGGGGACATTAATTGTTGCGTATTATAGATGATTGTATAACATATAAAATTGTTAATTATTTCCCATTAGTAAGACATTTAGGCAAGAGTGTAGTGATGTCATATGGTTTTTAGCAATTCAAATGACATCGGTCAGTCCGGTTTTTTCTGGAATGAGTTCAATCCGAAAGGCCATGGACTTTAATTTAAATGATTGAAACAAGCATGACAAGGATTGTCACAAAAGGACATGTATATGTTCTTTCATGCTATTGTTGTATTTAGTGCCTGTCTATAAATAGAAGCTTTGTGACCCAATCTGCTTGAAGGGTTTTTTCTAATATTTGTGAACCACTGGGATCAGGCAGTTTTAACGGGAAAGAATGCAATTATTTTTAATCTTTAAAAAACAGAACAATGTCCACGAAAGTATTTACGATATTGTTGGTGATTTTATTAATATCACCAATAAAAGGTCAAACTGTCAAAGCACAAAAGGAGCAACCCAATATCATTTTTATAATGACGGACGATCAAAGTTCAATTGTGCCAATTGAAGAAGATGCTAAAAATGAGTTAGCAAATGGGAATGTGATGGGCGTACAATCACGGCCTTTTGGTTTTAATGGAGATCGAAAAGTTCATACTCCGATTATAGATGAATTGGCAGAAAATGGAATGATTTTCACCAGAGCTTACGTGTCCAGTTCTGTTTGTTCGCCCAGTCGATACACTGCTTTAACAGGGAGGTATGCCGGCCGCTGTGAAGGAACGAGATTTACGAAGCTTTTTCCGAAAGGTGAAATGACCCGTGTAGAGAATAATACAGAATTGGAAGAAGATAAAGACAATTTACCTCGTCTTCTGCAAAAAGCCGGTTATCGGACAGGATTTGTTGGGAAAAGCCATATTGTTGATCACCATATCCTCAATAATAAAGAGGACTGGGATGAATTGGGATTGAAAGGTTATGATCAGGACGCAGACCCCAGGGACCCGGAGGTTGCTGAAGCAATGGAACATAACCACAAATTTTGGGCCAATCGCATTAAAGATTTTGGTTTCGATTATGTCAACGGGGCTTATGCTGCAAACTTGAGAGAATTGTATAATGATTCACTTAACGTACATAATCTTGAGTGGAAAAATAAAGCAGCACTTGATTTTATTGATAAAGCCGATGATGAGCCTTTTTATTTATATTATAGTGAAACAGTTCCCCATGGGCCGGCGCCCTGGATAAAAAGAGATGGCAAATATGTGTACGGGCTCGATTCTAATCCTCATTTTACCGGGGAAGGGTATGTGGAATGCAACTTTGAAAACATGCCTGCTCGTGAAAAAATCAAGCAGGAAGTAATAACAGCCGGTAAAAATCCTGATCATGCATGGTTAACATGGTTCGATCATGCTGTGGGGTCGGTAGTTGATAAACTTAAAGAAAAGGGTAGGATTGAAAATACGTTAAGAGATGTAGCCGCTGAGTATGGAAATTACAATTTCGGCAAGTCAACGCTTTATGAAGGCGGTGTTAAGATTCCCTTAATGATGTATTGGCCTGCGGGAATTGATTCAGGCTCAACTTATGATGAATTGGTGCAGAATATCGATTTTGCTCCTACTTTTTTAGATTTGGCCGGCTTAGATATTAACCAGGTAAAACTAGACGGTGTTAGTTTGAAGGAAACTTTGCAAGGCAATCAACAGCATGTTCATGATTATTTGTTTTTTGAGCTAGGGTTTGCCCGGGGTGTGATGACAAAAGATTGGAAGTATATAACCGTCCGCTATGATGAAAAATCAAAACAGCAGATCAAAGAAGGTAAAGTTTTTACGGGATGGAATGGTCACGAATATAAACGGCCTTATTATATCCGTAACACTCACCTCGGTTATTATGCTGCGTTGTTGAATGAGCATTATTTTGATTCTAATCAGTTGTTCGATTTGAAAAATGATCCGAAAGAACATGAAAATATAGCTAAAAACAATCCCGAAAAAGTAAAAGAGATGAAAGAAAAGCTTGTCAAAAGCTTAAGATCATTTCCGGGAAGACCTTATGGGGATATCCTTTCACACACACAACACGAGTAAGCTAAATAGAAGACTATTATATCTGGGATTTAAATCATGTGGATTTGCAACCTTTATCCGGACAAAACATTAAGCAATTTGTCTGATTGTTGATTTTCCAAATTCCTCAGGAGCTAAATACCCCAGTAATGAATGTTGCCTTTGCCTGTTATACCAAATCTCAATAAATTCAAATATGTCGATTCGGGCCTGAAAGTAACTTTGATAATTGTTGTGATTTACCATCTCTGATTTGAATATTTTAAAAAAGTTTTCAGCCACAGCGTTGTCCCAACAATTGGCTTTTCTGCTCATACTTTGAATAATTTCATAGCGGCTTAATTCTTTTCTGAAAGCTTCTGATGCATACTGGACACCACGATCTGAATGGAAAATCATTTCGTTCCCTACAGAGCGATTAACAGTAGCCATTCGCCATGCCGGAAGAACTGTTGCCTCAGTGGTCAAATTATCAGATAGAGACCAGCCTATAATTTTGCGGTCAAAAAGATCCATGATAATCGTTAAATATAGCCAGCCTTGCATGGTTCTGACATAGGTAATGTCAGAGACCCAGGCCTGCGATGATTTCTCGCGAATAAAACATCTATTTAATACATTATCAGAAATGTGCTTATTGTGCTTCGAATCTGTTGTAGTCACTCTGTATCGCTTTCTAATAATGCTTTTTAAGTTGTTTTTAGCCATAATTTTGGCCACTCTGGGACGTGATGCTTTAATGCCCATTTTATTCAGTTCTATAGCAATTTTAGGGCTGCCATATCTTTTCTTACTTTTGTCATAAATCCGAATCACTTCAGATGCTACCCGGCAGGCTTCAATGCTCCTTTTGGAGGGCTTTCTATTCAACCATTCATAAAAACTACTTTTCCCAACACCCAACACCTTACACATCTTTTCAACAGCAAATTCCTTCTGATACCTTTTTATGAATTCGTATTTTTGCTGTTGCTCCTGGAAAAGATGTTCACTGCCTTTTTTAAGATATCCCTTTCTGTTTGAGCTTCTTTAAGCTCCTTCTTCAAACGGGCTATCTCTTTTTCTGAATCTGTCATTACAGGTTTACCATGACCCGAGAAGCTGCCTTCTTTGTTTTCTTCGTATTCTCGTTTCCACCGGCTTACCAACTCTGACCTGATTCCTAGTGCCATTGCAACTTGTGTTGCTG
>CAZSGN010000240.1:0-4187 GCA_964606415.1 uncultured Bacteroidales bacterium | reverse complement strand
CACAAGCCATGGCTACGCCCTTTCCTTCCCAAATTCACTGGCCACACGCACAAAAAAATCAAAATTCAATCGTAATTAATTTACTGCGAAACTTTAGTTGTTAAAATATTGTTGTAAATGTAGTTGAAATGTAGTTTAAATATTGTTTAAATATTGCGTTTTTTGATTGATCCAATATAGTAGCTCATTTTCACAGCCAGTTTTTTTGAGACCATTCAAAACCGAAAACTCAAAATAAACGATTCTTATCAGGAATTACTCAAACATCATAAATAATCATCATTTTTCATTCTCCGGCTCAATCCAGTCATTATGCGCTTTGATAAGATCTACGAGCGCATCCGATGCTTCTTCTTCAGGAATATTTTTACGGATCATCTGCCGGCCTTTATAAAGTGTTACTAAACCAGGGCCAGCCCCGACATAACCATAATCCGCACCAGCCATCTCCCCCGGCCCGTTAACAATACACCCCATCACAGCAATTTTAAGTCCTTTCAGATGCCCTGTTTTCTCTTTGACTTCTTTTAAGCGACCGGTAATATTAAATTTGGTTCTTCCACAAGTCGGGCAAGCGATAAACGCTGCACGGCTAACCCTTGAGCCGGTTGCCTGCAAGAGCGTCAGGATGGTATTGTCAACCATATCCTTTGTTAAATGATCATTTTCAATCCAGATGCCATCTAATAAATCATCCATTAAAAAAACACCAACCTCACCAGCAATTTTTACCTGGAAATAATCCAGATTATCTGTATAAGACCGTTTTAAAATAATTAAACCAGGTTTCATTTCCATTTTATGCAAAGCATCAAGGATAAGCTGAACCGTATGCACATTATTCTGATCAATAACGAGGGCCTGCTTTTCAACTTTTTCGTTAAGCGAAATGAGATCATCCAACTGCTTAACAAAGGTAACCGTTAAACCTTTTTTGCCGAAGCTTTCATCCGGCTTGCAACTATACATGCTATTTGTATTATCATCAAATATTAAATCAGCGGCGGTTGAATCGCGGCCCGAAGAAACAATATAAATTTTTCTTTTTTGATTTTGTATTAATGAATAAGGTTTAAAACCACCATCATCATATCTTCTTATACCAGAGAAACATTCAACGATCTTCCTGGCAACAGGAATTTCTTCTTCAGGAAGCTCTGTTAATGATACCCTGATAGTATCCCCGATCCCCTCCATCAATAATGCACCTATACCCAAAGCCGATTTAATACGCGCTTCTTCGCCAGAACCAGCTTCGGTAACACCCAGGTGAAAAGGGAAGCTGAAAGACTCCTGGCGCATTTTCTCTGCAAGTATTTTAGTGGCACTGACCATGACCCTTGTATCACTGGCTTTCATCGAAACAACAATATTAAAAAAGGACTCGCGGGCAGCCATGCGCAGGAACTCCATCACAGATTCCGCCATACCTTCGGGCGTATTTCCAAAATAACTGATAATACGATCCGACAATGAACCATGGTTGGCGCCGATGCGAAGGGCGGTGTTATTTTTTTTACATGCAGCCAGTAGTGGCCTGATACGTTCCTGAACACGAGTCAGTTCAGCTTGATATTCATCCGGAGAATAATCAAACTTCCGGAAAGCTTTTTTATCGGCGTAATTCCCCGGATTAATTCTTATTTTCTCAGCATTTTGAGCCATATATTCGGCTACCCGGGAACTAAAATGGACATCTGCTATCAAAGGAAAATCATAGCCCTCTTCATGCAACAACCTTTTTATTTCAATAAAATGCTCCGCTTCTTTCATGCCAGGCGTGGTAATTCGCACCAGCTCACCACCTGCATCAAAAATCCTTTTTGCCTGTTCAGATGTAGCCTGCACATCATTGGTATCCGTATTGGTCATGGATTGTATCCTTACAGGCGCACCGCCACCTAATTCAAGTGATCCAATAATCAGCTTTCCGGATTGATATATACTCATATTATAGAAGTCAAGTTTCGCAGTAACATATAAAACACTAATTATTAAGACTATGCAGATTAAAGCACAGGGCTAAGTTATTGATATAGTTATAATTGAACATTCCATTTTTATAAAAAATATACGTGAATTTTATCTGTTTTATATTTATATTTTTAATTGTCAGATAGAGCTCGCCATGATTATAAAAACCAGTTTTACAACATATCATAACTCCAAAATAATCATCAAAATATTTGTATTCCGCCAGCCGGCGGATCATGGCTCGGTTTATCCTGAAACCTTGATTCAACTATAGGTTTTAATGCGCCTATAAACTTGTTCATTTTTTTTGTCATTCGTAACAAAAAAAACGAACCAAAAAAAAATACTCGTGAATTATGGCTTCCACACAAGCCATAGCTACGCCCTTTCCTTCGCAAATTCACTGGCCACACACACAAAAATTGAAAATAAAATAACCTTCAATCCTAAAAAATATTAATGCGGAAGTTTTGTTATTACCCCCCCTTCAGTCGTTAGATATTACACGGCAAAAGCGATTTTATGGCCTGGTTCTATTTAAATTCCCATTCAAACCCGTCTTTGGTATCTTTAATCAGGATATTTTTTTCTGACAAATCATCCCGGATACGGTCAGCAAGAGCAAAATTCTTGTTCTTTTTGGCCTCATGCCTTATGGACAGCAATAAATTAATAAATTCGGCTGCATCACCTGCCTGATGATCTTCTTTTTGATCGGTCCGGATGCCAAGTATATCAAATAAATATGTTTTAAAAATCTGATCAAGCTTTCTGATATCTTCAACCGTCATGGTTTGATTGCCCTCTTTGGCTGAGTTAATCATCCGGATTGCATCAAATAAAGCCGAAATAACCAAAGGAGTATTGATATCATCATGAATCGCTTCCCTGCACCTATTTTCAATAGCCTGCACATCAACAGAAGATTCCTTATTTCCTTTTATTTTTTTCAATATATCAATACCTTTAAACATACGGTCAAGGCCTTTTTCAGCAGCCTGGAGTGCCTCATTGGAAAAATCCAAAGTACTGCGGTAATGAGCCTGCAGGATAAAAAAGCGAATGGTCATAGGAGAATAAGCTTTTTCCAGCAATGAATGTTCCCCTGAGAACAATTGATTAAGGGTAATGAAATTACCAAGGGACTTACCCATTTTTTGTCCATTAATCGTAATCATGTTATTATGCAACCAATAGCGAACCGCTTCTTTGCCTTTCCCGGCCACTGATTGCGCAATTTCACATTCGTGGTGCGGAAAAAGCAGATCCATCCCTCCCCCATGAATATCAAAAACATCTCCAAGATATTTGGTTCCCATAGCAGTACATTCGAGATGCCATCCGGGAAAACCATTTCCCCATTCGGATGGCCAGCGCATAATATGTTGTGGTTCAGCTTTTTTCCACAGTGCAAAATCAAGGGGGCTTTTTTTCTCCTGCTGTCCCTCCAGTTCACGTGTAGTACTTAGCAAATCCTCAATTTTACGTCCGGATAACTTACCATAATGATGTTGTTGATGATATTTTTCCACATCAAAATACACCGATCCATTGACCTCATAAGCATATCCGGCATCCAGTATTTGCCGGACCAGTTGTTGTTGCTCAATAATATGCCCGGATGCGCGTGGTTCAATACTCGGAGGCAATACATTCAATTGATTCATATTATCATGATAATTGTTGGTGTATGACTGCACCACCTCCATGGGCTCCAACTGTTCAAGCCTTGCTTTCTTGGAAATTTTATCTTCACCCTGATCAGCATCATTCTCAAGATGGCCAACATCCGTTATATTCCTGACATAGCGTACTTTATAGCCAATATTTTTTAATAAACGAAAAAGCACATCAAAAGTTATAGCCGGCCTTGCATGCCCCAGGTGCGCCTCTCCATAAACAGTAGGGCCACAAACATACATACCGGTATAAGGAGGATTAAGCGGACTAAAGACCTCTTTTTCGCGCGTCAGTGTATTATAAAAAAATAGCTCATCCATGTTTTTTGTTCTTTGTTCTTTGTTCGTTGTTCGTTGTTTGTTGTTCCTTGTTCGTTGTTCCTTGTTCCTTGTTTGTTGTTCTTTGTTCTTTGTTCGTTGTTCCTTGTTTGTTGTTCTTTGCTTGTCCGTCAACTGACGGATTCTTTGCTTGTCCGTCAACTGACGGATTCTTTGTTTCTTGTTTTGGGTATCATCAAATGAATTTTTTCTTTT
>CAZSGN010000239.1:0-4194 GCA_964606415.1 uncultured Bacteroidales bacterium | reverse complement strand
GGGGATGAATTGTCTGGGCAGTATATTTTACTGGATGGTATTGTAACAGGAGAGATGGTGGATGTCAACGATAAGAAAATTAAAATCGAAGATATATATAGCCCCAGGCCTTTGGCTACTGCTTTTGTTTTTGGTGGCAATAATTATTTCCCGGTTAATCTTTATTGCCAGGATGATGCGCGGGTGATGATTATTCCTAAAGCTATATTTGTTAAGCTTTTACAGAAGCACGAGCGTATTTTGCATAATTATCTCAATATTATCAGTTCAAGGGCTCAATTTTTATCTGAAAAGATTAAGTTCTTGTCATTTAGAACCATCAAAGGTAAGATTGCCCATTACCTCTTTCAGTTATATGACCAAGCCCTGACAGATCAGTTTGAGCTGCCGGAGTCCCAGACTTCGCTGGCTTCTTTATTTGGTGTTACACGGCCTTCGCTGGCGAGGGCATTGAGTGACCTGGAGAAACAAGGCATGATCGCTATGGAGGGCAGACAAATTAAAATGCTTAATAAGAATGCTTTAAAAATGCTAATGGATTGACCCCACTGGCATTATTTTGGTTGTTGGTAAGTGATTAAAGTTTTGCATATTTCATAACCCTTTGATTACCGATGAGTATTAAAAATAAATTATACAACCGTAACATAGAAAAAGACATTCGTTTTAAAACTGCCCGAAGTGGTGGGGCGGGTGGACAGCATGTAAATAAAGTGAATACGAAGGTTGAACTTCGTTTTCCTGTTGAGGCGACAGATACATTGACGGAGAAAGAGCGCAGTCAAATCCTTCATAAATTAGAAAACCGCATCACGTCGGATGGTGATCTGATTGTTACCAATGAAGCTTCCCGAAGCCAGTTAAAGAATAAAAATGATGCACTCGGGCGGCTTTATGATTTACTTGAAGAGGCATTGTTCGTTCCAAAAAAGCGTAAACCTACCAAACCCGGGAAAAAGGCCCGGCAAAAAAGACTGGATAATAAAAAGAAGCATGCAGAAAAAAAAGCCTTGAGAAAAAAGCCGGGCTTCAATTCCTGATAAGCTTGGTTTCAAGCCGATCATTTTTCTTAAAAAAAAATGAGCTTTTGTAACATATGTTACATTTTATTAAATATAAATCAAGTAAAATTGTACTTGAATACAAGATGATCATGAGGAATCATCTGAAGAGAAAAATAAGCAAACATCCTCTGATTGAATAGAATGTAATAACATTTATAAAAAAGAGTTGGATATGGAAAGAGAAATTGTAAAGATAAACGAAGATTTATGTAATGGTTGTGGGGAATGTGTGCCTGCTTGTCATGAAGGTGCTTTGCAGATTATTGATGGTAAGGCTCGCCTGGTTAGTGATCTGATGTGTGACGGATTGGGCGCATGCCTGGGACATTGTCCCCAGGATGCCATTTCTATCGAGAGACGGGAAGCAGAGCCATATGATGAAACTAAAGTCATGAAATTAATGTGTGAAAAAGGGAAAAATACAGTCATTGCTCATTTAAAGCATCTTAAAGATCATGACGAGATTGATTTTTTTAAGGAGGCCATTGAGTATATCAGGAAAAATGAACAAGACCTGGATTTTGTTTTGAATGAAATCATCGAGGGGTTGAAACCTTCTGAGGAAGGCGGGCATCATCATGGTGGTGGTTGTCCGGGTTCTAAAAGTATGTCTTTTGACAAGTCTCCGGGACAGGAGCATGCAACCATGCATTCGGGGGCTTCTCAACTTCGACAGTGGCCTGTTCAGATGCATTTAATTCATCCTGGTGCAGCCTATTTCAAAAATTCGGATTTACTCCTGGCGGCTGATTGTGTGGCTTTTTCACTCGGGGATTTTCATGCAACATGGTTAAAAGATAAGACACTTGCCATTGCTTGTCCGAAGCTGGATGATGGCGCGGATATTTATATTGAAAAATTACGTGCGTTGATTGATGAGGCTAAAGTGAATACCATTACGGTGATGATGATGCAGGTGCCTTGTTGTGGAGGTCTGGCACAAATGGTTAGCCGGGCTTTATCTATGGCTGGTCGCAAAGTGCCGGTTAAGCAAGTTATTGTAGGGGTAGAGGGGGATATACTTTCTAATGAATGGATGTAAGCTGTTTTAACTTTTAATTTAGGGCATAATAATTGACGTGATTAATTAGCTCTTTTTTATGTCGAAAAATAATAATGTATAACCAATAAAACCAGAAAATTATGAGTATGTTTTGTTATCAATGCCAGGAGGCAGCAAAAGGAACCGGATGCACTATTAAAGGGGTATGCGGAAAGACTGATGAAGTAGCTAATCTTCAGGATTTATTAATGTATGTGGCTAAAGGAGTGGCTTATCTGGCAAATACCGGAAGGCAATATAATATTGTTAATGAAAAGGCTGATCAATATTTGTTTGATTCACTTTTTATTACCATAACCAATGCCAATTTCGATAAAAATAAGATTATTGCCAAAATAAAAGAGGGTTTTAAGGTACAGGATGAACAAAAACGGCAACTTGATCAACAGGGTGTCAGTTTGGCTTCTCCTCAACCTGCTAATATCGAATGGCGTGCAGATAGTGACGGGGAGATTATTCAGAAGAGTGGCCTGGTTGGTATTTTGGATTTGGAGAGCAACGAGGATATCCGCTCTTTAAAAGAATTGCTGACTTATGGTATAAAAGGTATCGCTGCTTATGCCGAACATGCGTGGAACCTTGGCTACAAAGATCAGGATGTGTTTGCTTTCATGGAAAAAGGCCTGGCTAAGACGCTTAGTGCTGATATCTCTGCTGATGAGCTGGTGGAGCTTGTGCTCGAGTGTGGCCAGTATGGTGTTAATGTAATGGCTTTGCTGGATAAAGCCAATACTGAAAGTTATGGAAATCCTGAAATGACGGAGGTGAATCTGGGTGTGAAGAATAATCCTGCCATCCTTATTAGTGGGCACGACATGAAAGATATGGAGGAGCTGCTTGAACAGACAAAAGGAACAGGGGTTGATGTTTACACACATAGTGAAATGTTACCGGCTAATTATTACCCCGCTTTTAAAAAGTATGATCATTTTGTTGGTAATTACGGAAGTTCATGGTGGGCTCAGAAAGAAGAATTCGAGGCCTTTAACGGGCCTGTTCTTTTGACAACCAATTGCCTGGTGCCTCCTAAAGATAGTTATAAGGAGCGTGTTTATACGACCGGTGCTGCGGGTTTTGAAGGTTGCACTCATATTCCTGCCAGGAAAGATGGACAGCCGAAAGATTTTTCCCGGTTGATTGAACATGCTAAAAAGTGTGATGCACCGAAAGAGCTGGAAAAGGGAACTATTGTAGGTGGTTTTGCTCATAACCAGGTGATGGCTCTTGCTGATAAAGTAGTTGATGCTGTTAAAGCAGGTGATATCCGTAAGTTTATTGTCATGGCTGGTTGTGATGGACGAATGAAAGATCGTCATTATTATACTGAGTTTGCTGAGAAATTGCCCGGTGATACGGTAATACTGACAGCAGGCTGTGCCAAATACAGATACAATAAATTACCCCTGGGGGATATTAATGGTATACCTAGAATCCTTGATGCAGGACAATGCAATGATTCTTATTCGCTTGCTGTTATTGCGCTTAAATTAAAAGAAGTGTTTGAATTGAATGATATTAATGAGTTGCCGATTGCATACAATATCGCCTGGTATGAGCAAAAAGCGGTTATTGTCTTACTGGCTCTTTTATATCTTGGCGTTAAGAATATACACCTGGGGCCAAGTCTGCCGGCATTCCTTTCTCCCAATGTAGCCAATGTGCTTGTAGATAAATTTGGCATCGCTGGGATCAATAATGTTGATGAAGATATTAAAGAGTTGGTTGGTTAATAAGGTTAAAGGCATAAGGTTTGATAATTCTTATAAGAAAGGGCAGGGGATTTTATGCTCCCCACCTTTTTTTAAACTGTTTAATCTCAGAGCTTTTGATTATAGTGTTGTTGGTCAATGACTTATAAAAAATATAAAAATAATTTATAATGTCGTAAAATTGATTTTCTTTTTATTTTGAATCATTTTAATAATTTATTAAAGTTTCGCAAATTAATTAGGATTAAAGATTGTTACTAACTTTAATTTTTTTGTGCGTGTGGCCAGTGAATTTGGGAAGGGAAGGGCGTAGCCATGGCTTGTGTGGATGCCATAATTCACGTCCCGATTATTGTTT
>CAZSGN010000238.1:1209-4221 GCA_964606415.1 uncultured Bacteroidales bacterium | reverse complement strand
CTTGATCAAAGTACTGGAAAAAAGAAAGAAAATCCTAATTTTGATCCGCATAAGGATCTTGATCTGTTTCATAAAAATCTGGAGAAATTTTTATAGATAAAGAAAACCCTGTATAGATAATAAAATCTAAGTTAAGCGATATAGAGTGAAACGAAAGTTTTATGATTCCAATAAGAATCACTCAATTTATCTAAAAAATTCAATGATAATGATGGCGAATGCCATCGGTTTTTATTAAAATGTAAATATTTAATTATGAAAACACAAGCAGTACGATTATACGGGAAGGATGATTTAAGATTGGAAGAATTTGAATTGCCAGCTATCAAAGAAGATGAGATTCTGGCACATGTTATTTCCGATAGCATTTGTATGTCCTCATATAAAGCCTCTAAACAAGGAGAAGACCATAAGAGAGTGCCGGATGATGTAGCGAAAAATCCGACAATGATAGGCCATGAGTTTTGTGGGGAAATTGTTGAGGTGGGTGCGAAATGGAAAGGTAGTTTTAAACCGGGACAAAAATTTTCTATACAACCAGCGCTTAATTATAAAGGCAGTCTTGATGCGCCGGGATATAGTTATCAATATATCGGAGGGGATGCTACTTATGTGATTATTCCCAACGAGGTTATGGAAATGGATTGCTTGCTTCCTTATAAAGGAGAGGCTTATTTTATGGCTTCTCTATCTGAGCCAATGTCTTGTATCATTGGTGCTTTTCATGCCAATTATCATACTAAACCAGGGATTTATGAACATGAAATGGATATCAAAGAGGGTGGATGCATGGCTATCCTTGCCGGCGTTGGGCCAATGGGACTTGGCGCTATTGATTACGCCATTCATCGAGAGCGGAAGCCTTCTAAGCTTGTTGTTACTGATATTGATGATGCCCGGTTAAAGAGAGCAGAAGAACTTTATTCTAAGGAAGAAGCGGCAAAAAATGGCATCGAATTATATTATATCAATACGGCGAATGTTAATGACCCGGTTGCTGAGCTAAAGAGCATAACTGATAACAATGGTTTTGATGATGTTTTTGTTTTTGCGCCTGTGAGGCCTGTTATTGAACAAGGTGATCAGATACTGGGACGGGATGGCTGTCTTAACTTCTTTGCCGGGCCTTCTAATACGGATTTTAAAGCTGAATTCAATTTTTATAATGTTCATTATGCTGCAACCCATATTGTTGGCACAAGTGGTGGAAACACCGATGACATGAAAGAGTCGCTTGAGATGATGAGTAAAGGGTATATTAACCCTGCTTCAATGATTACTCATATTGGCGGATTGAATGCTGTTATACCTACAACCATGACTTTGCCTGATATCCCGGGAGGCAAGAAGCTGGTGTATACGAACATTAAAATGGAATTAACGGCCATTACTGATTTTGAAGTAAAAGGCAAGACGGATCCGCTGTTTGCTGAACTGGATCGTCTTGTTAAAGCCAATAATGGACTTTGGAGTGTAGAGGCTGAAAAGTACCTGCTTGATCATGCTGCTGCTTTATAAGCTTTGTTTGTTGAGGTGTCTTGTTTTTACAGTAATTTGTTTGTAAGATTTAATCCTATGATAAAGGGTATAATCAATTAATTTGGTTTTTAAATTATCTTTGATCAAGTAAGCATGGAACGACAAGTTGCATTAATTACAGGGGGGTCTAAGGGGATTGGACGTGCGATAGCCCGGCGCCTTGCAGCAAAAGGGATGGATTTGTTTTTGACGGGAAGAAATGATAATGATTTGCGGGATTTGATCAATGAATTATCTGTTTACAATGTCTTTATTGATTATTGCCTGGTTGATTTTATGGATCCGGAAGCGCCATCTATAATACTGAATGCATTTCAACAACGTTTCAACCGGCTTGATCATCTGATTAATAACGCTGGTTATGCTTCTTCCGCTTCTTTTGAAGAAACAACCTGCAGGGATTGGGATAGCATTATGTCTGTTAATGCCAAAGCACCTTTTTTTTTAACGCAGCATATGTTGCCTTTATTGAAACAGGCAATTAACGCAACCATTATTAATATTTCTTCTGTTGTGGGGCGAAAGGGGTATGCCGGACAGGCGGCTTATACGGCTTCTAAACATGCTTTGACTGGTTGGACTAAGGTGCTGGCTAAAGAGGTTAGAGAAAATGGTATACGGGTGCATCTTATCGCACCGGGAGGTGTATATACGAATATGGTGAAAACGATGCGCCCGGATCTCGATCCGGAGGGACTGATTAAACCTGAGGAAATTGCCGAATTGGTTGATTTTCTTATTCATTTTAAAGGTCAGGCAATGGTTGATGAAATTAATGTGCGAAGAAATAATAGTCAACCCTGGGATTGATGATGTGGATAGTAATGGCCGTGATGTCGGCTCTTCTGCTTGGTGTGTATGATATCTTTCGGAAAGATGCTTTAAAAGTTAATGATGTTGTGCCGGTATTATTTTTTTCGGCATTAACAAGTGCCGGGATTTTTGTTGGGCTGATCATGATCTCAAAATATATGCCTGGCTTTGAAAAAGTTGAGCTGCTTTATGTTCAGCCTGTTGGAATCTCTGTTCATTTGCAAATTTTGCTGAAAGCTTTTATTGTAACCAGTTCGTGGGTGTTGGGGTATTATTCACTTAAAAACCTGCCCCTGACAATTGCTGTTCCCATTCGTTCTACAGCTCCTTTATGGACACTGATCGGGGCTGTCATTATCTTTGCGGAAAAATTAAATCCACTTCAATTAATTGGTGTTCTTTTGACTTTTATTTTTTTGTATTTGTTTTCTATTGTTGGCTTAAGAGAAGGGATTCATTTCCGGAGAAATAAATGGGTTGTTTTTGTTTTTTTAGCTACTTTGCTGGGTACAATTAGTGGTTTATATGATAAATTTTTGATTGGTCATTACCCGCGTGTAACTGTTCAGGCTTATTTTCATATCTATGTGGTATTGTTGCAGATACCTGTCTTTTTATATCTATGGAAGCCCTCAAGAAGGAAAAAGCTGACGTTTAACT
>CAZSGN010000238.1:0-1199 GCA_964606415.1 uncultured Bacteroidales bacterium | reverse complement strand
GTTGGAGTATCCCGATGATTGGAATATTCCTGGCTCTGGCAGATTTCATGTATTTTAAAGCGCTTTCTTATGAAGATTCTATGATTTCTTTGATCGCTGTGGTCAGGCGAAGTAGTGTCGTGGTTTCTTTTGCCTGGGGAGCATTATTCTTAAAGGAGTTTAATATAAAACCTAAATTATTGGTCTTACTGGGTCTTTTGACTGGTGTAGTAATTATTATAATGGGAACTCATTGATCAGTTTTAGCTATGTTTTGAGCGAAAGAATGAGAAACATAGTTGTCCAGACTTAAACAGGTCTGGGATGCAAAATGGATGCCCTTTGTTGCAATGTTGATCCACTCTTCCTTATTTATTTGATCCAAAGAATGTTTATTGATTCCTTTTTTATAAAGGGCATATAAAACACCCGCGTTAAAATTATCTCCTGCTCCAATAGTGCTTACTGGCGATATTTTTTGAGCGGGTACATGGATTCTGTTAGTAGGAGTGAAGATCTCAGCACCATTTTTATTGCTTGTATACAGGAGATAGTTGGAGTAGGGTTTGATTTCCCGGTAAGTATCTTCTCCGTTTTGGGTTCCCAATATGTTTTTAAAATCTTCATCTGATCCGCGGATGATGTCTGCAAACTCAAAATTTTCTTTAATGAATGGGTATAAGTCTGGTAGCTCATGGAGGTGGGAGCTCCGGAAATTTGGATCGTAATAAATCAAAGCATCATTTTCTCGAGAGGTTTCAAGCATATCTTTGACCCGGTAGCGAACAGCCCGGTCAAGGCCATAAAAGGAGCCAAATACAAAGAAATCGTCGGAATTGATTTGAGGGAGTTTATCATTTAATCGTTGACGGGGATAGTGTTTGTAAAAATTGTAAGAGGCTTCGTTATGTTCATCAAGGAATGCAATAGCGATCGCTGTTTTTCCATCATCAAAATGCAGGATATGTTGTGTGTCGACATTGTTTTCTTTGAGGAAACGCGTAATCATCCCCCCTGCAAGATCATCGCCCAGTTCACTAATAAATGATACCGGAATGCCACATCTGCCAAGAGAAACAAGTGCATTAAGGACAGACCCGCCGGGTTTAGCTCCTGCCGGGGCATCATCTTTAAAAATAATATCCAGAACTATTTCGCCAATTCCATAAATGCGGGTCATTATTATATGTTTTGAGGTTTGAAAATGAACCAAGTCATGA
>CAZSGN010000237.1:0-4240 GCA_964606415.1 uncultured Bacteroidales bacterium | reverse complement strand
ATTTTTTTATCAGTTGCTACTCCATGGGGCATTGAAGACCTTTTTCCGGAAGCACGCCAAAGCAAAGATGTACGGGTTTTTCAATAATTACGTTGTTTTGAAGATGAATGGAGATATCAACGCCATCTTTTCGTTCTTTTGTTTTAACATCAAGGCCTTCAATCCCTTGGCTTTTAATCACTTTATTGCCGTCAATAATGAGTCGGGCTACATTTTTAGCTTTCACATCATGGGGGTCAAGATTGGATGAATTAATTATTTGGTCTTCCTTGTTCATTGTTTTTATTCTCCTTTTATTTCAGGTTCTTTGTCTATACAAAGTTGACATTCATCTTTAAAATACTGGTTGATTTTATTGATATTACCTTTGTCAACGATTTTTCCATGGCAAAGCAGAAAGCCATGTTCTGCCTGCTCGGAAACGGACAGGCTATGGGTGATTAGTGCGACAGTGGTGCCTTGTTGTTTGAGTATTTTGATCGCATCAAATATTTTGTTGATGGATTCAATATCAATGCCGGAATCTGGTTCATCAAGTAATGCCAGTTTCGGTTTCATCAAAAGGAGAGAGGCCAGTTCAATTTTTTTTCTTTCTCCGCCACTGAGGGTTTTATCTACTGCTCTTTTAAGGTATTCTGCAGGCCGCATGCCGACCTGGCTTAGTACTTCTTCTATTTCCTTTTGGTCTGGTTGCTGTGATGATGCTTCTAAAAATGATTTCACGGGTAGTCCTTCAAAACGGGCTGGCTCCTGCCAGGCCATTGTGATTCCTGCTTGAGCTCTTTCATCGACCCCTTTGTCTTTTAAAGAGCTTCCCTGAAATAATATATCACCTGTGTAATGGTTGTACCCGTTTAGACCCATGATGGTACTGGCCAGTGTTGATTTACCGGAGCCATTGGGTCCCATGATGGCATGAACATAACCACGCCAAAGATCAAAAGAGAGATTATTTAAAATTTGTGTCTCGCCAAGAACCAGGGAAAGATCACGGACCTCTAGGATATTCATTGTTTGTTAAAGTTTTAAAAGTAAAATTAACGATTTTATTGGGTCTGGCTGTTAGTTTGTTATATTGTTCTGTTTATTTCAATTTCGAAAGGACTTTTTTCATTCGCCCCATAGCCTCTTCAAGGCGTTCATCAGAGGTTGAGTAGGATATTCTTATGTTATCGGGACAGCCAAAAGCATCACCCATAACAGTCCCTATATGTCCTTCTTCTAATAAGTAATAGGACATTTCGGTGGAGTTGGATATCATTTTTTCCTGATATTTTTTGCCATAATAACTACTGATATCAGGAAAAATATAGAATGCCCCTTGCGGGACTACATACCTGATGTCTTTAATCTGGTTAAGCCTGTTTATAACCAGGTCTCTTCTTTCCCTGAAGACTTTGGTCATTTTTGCTGGTGCATCGGTTTTATTATTGAGTGCCTCAACGGCGGCCATTTGAGCAATAGAGTTGGCGCCTGTTGTTTGTTGTCCCTGAAGTTTTGTACAGCCTTTAATTAACCATTCAGGCCCACAAGTGTAACCAATTCGCCAGCCTGTCATAGCAAAGCCTTTGGATACTCCGTTTATGATAATTGTCCGGTCTTTGATTTCATCGAATTGTGCGATGCTTTCATGTTGTTCTGTGAAGTTTATATATTCATAAATTTCATCACTGATGACAAATAGGTTTTGGTGATGAACAATGACCGAGGCTAAACGGGATAATTCTTTTTTATCATATACAGCGCCCGAAGGATTAGAAGGGGAGCATAGGATGATGGCTTTTGTTTTATTTGTAATCGCTTGTTCAAGCTCCTGTGCATCTATTTTATATTCTTTGTCAAATTGGCTTTGCAGAATTACAGGTTTTCCGCCTGCTAATCTGACCAGCTCAATATAACTGACCCAGTATGGAGCTGGAATAATGACTTCGTCACCAGGATTGACCAGGCAGGTTATGACATTTGACAGGGCATGTTTCCCCCCATTTGACACCATGATTTCTTCTGTTTTGTAGCTAAGGTTATTATCCCTTTTCATTTTATGTGAGACCGCTTCTCTTAAAGCTAAAAAACCCGGGACGGGTGAATAATGGCTGATGTTTTGGTCAATGGCCTTTTTGGCCGCTTCCTTTATATTGTTTGGGGTGAAGAAGTCTGGTTCACCAACACTTAAATTAATGATATCAATGCCACTATTTCGAAGGTCTGTGCTTCGTTGATTCATAGCAACTGTTTGAGATGCGGTTAGTTGCTGGATTCGTGTTGATAAGAGGGCCATCTTGTTATGATTTATTTTCTTGGGTCAATTTTAAGCCATGTGTTTCCAGTTTGAAGTTTAATTGGTCCGGCTTTAAAATCAGGGATTTGTTTGTCTGAGATATTTAATTCTAAAATCATCTTTTGATCGTCCAATTCAATTTTCATTCCTTTTTTACTGGTGATGCTGTTTTTACTCCATTCATGAATATCACTGGCAGCTTGTAAATTTAATTTTAGTGGTGGCTCGGGATTTCCGATTTTTATATATCCTGGTTGGTATTGGACAAAAAGATTGTAGTCAGTGAAATTAAAATGATTAGCAAATTCAATAGAATGTTTTTGACAGTCATAAAAAATATTATGTTGTACATCGTGCCAGCGGGTAATGCCTCCCCGGTCACCGACAATTCGTTCCGCATTTAGGTATGCGCCATAACCAGTATTTTCAATATCTATGGCTAAGTTATGATCAAAATCGATACTGTCTGTGCCATCTGTGTATAGTGCAGATCCACCGGCGCCATAATCCCCGCTTAACCAGTATTGACTGCGGAGTTTGTGAAAAATATTATGATCAACACGTGAGTGGTTGTGACTGGCTTCAAGATAAACAGCTCCGCGTGCAGTGGTGATGTCACTAAAGACGTTTTGGGTAATCCTGCAGTTTTTTGTTGCATTATAATCGAGCCATATGCCAGGAGCGAAAGAAATATTTCGTATGATGTTTCTTCTGATCAGGGTGTTGTGTGTGTTATGAATTTTGATAGCTCCTGATTCAAAGGCTAATTCGGCATCTTGCCATCCGATGTTTTCAAACAGATTATCTTCAATAATCAGTTGCTTTGCCGCCATACCTTGTAATCCGGAGATACCGCATTGCCGGATGATATTTTTCCGGATAATATGATATCCGGTTTCTATATTGGTTCGCGTACCCCACATTTCTTCTCCCACGTCCATGCCTACCGAGTTAGCCCATTCGATCACACAATTCTCTATAATCCAGTGATGTCCGCGGTTTGTTGATAAGGCTCCTCTTTGTGGAACCGGAAAGCCATTGGCTGCCTGGCTAAAGCGAATCCCTTTTATTCTGATGTATCCTGTCCCATAGTTTTCAGGAGCAAATAATTGCTCTTTCGTGGTTAATTCAATGGTGTGGTCTTCGGGGGATGTTTCATTGGGGAATTTTACATGAATTTTTCTTCCATTATGCTCAGGCCAGAATGCGCCTTTTTCTTCACCGGCCAGATCTACAGATCTTTTTACTTGCTTGAGGGGTTTTCCGTTAATGAAGATAGTGCCTCGACGCTTAAAGTGAGGCCACATATCTACTTCTTTTTTATGTTGCAGCCATGCCCGGTCATGCATTAAGTTACTCATTGCGAAAGGGTTATACCCGCTTAGCTCTTTGTTCGAAAAGGTGTATTGCCAGATTTTAATTGCTTTGTGTTGTTTCTCTTTTTGGAATTGCCATCCTTCGGATTCTTTCCATTTTTCGGTAGCTGTTTGTATCGATCCTTTAATAACAACGGTTTCTCCTTCGATGGCTTCGAAGGAGATCATTTCTTTTGGTGATTTGCCACCTCTTGGCAATATGACTTTTTCCCGGTATGTGCCCTGGTGTATGAGGACTTGCTCGCCAGCTTTCACACGTTTAGCGGCCTGAGATATTGTTAGAAGAGGAGCATCCTGAGTACCGGGGTTGCTGTCATTTGCATGTGGATGATGTTGGTTGACGTGGTAGGTATTTGAGAATTTTAATTGCCGGGGGGCCCAATAGTCGACCTTTTCTCCGTTGGCTAATTCATCTGTATTGTTCCGGTGCCATTCAGCGGGATGTGTTTCTTGAGCCTTTGTTTTTAAAGATGATATGATCAATAAACAAGGGATTACAATGGCAATCTTTCGAGATATTAAATACATTATTTAAAATAAATTAGTTTGTGTTGCTAAAATTCTAAACTTTGTTTAATTTTTATGA
>CAZSGN010000236.1:0-4262 GCA_964606415.1 uncultured Bacteroidales bacterium | reverse complement strand
AGTCCTGAATTTGTAGGAGGAGTAAAACAAAAAAAGCTGCTTCATCAAAATGAAGCAGCTTTTTTTATAGAAAATTGATTATTTCTTAAAAGTGGAAAAGAAGGAATATACTTCCGGTCGCATCTGTATCGAGATCCAATCTGTCATTGGAATTTTGATAAGACTGAACTTCCGTTTCTTCTACTTTGGAATCAGTGCCATTCCATTCTTCATAAGTATATTTGGCTTTATCTGTTAAATAAAGATCAAAGCCCCAGGAAAACTGGCCACCAACAGAAATTTTTGGTGCAAAGAAATATTCAACGCCTACAAATGCATCAGCTATGATGCCGAAATTTGAAGTTGAATAATCCAATACACGGCCGGTGCCCGAACCATCAGTTAAGGCTACAGGAGCATTGGTTCCTGCAAAATTTGCTGTGTCAGTACTTGGTGTAATCCCATCGTCGTTGAGACTAAGTGGGTTGTGCCAGGTATATTTTTCAGCAGTTCTTGTATAAATAATACCGGCATCAAAGCCATAGAAACCCTGTAATCTTCCATAGCCGCGGCGCTTTTCAAGGCCACCCATTAAAGAAATTGTAGCGTTGTTCAATTTTTGTTTGTCAACACCGTCATCTTCGAAATCATTGTAATCAGCAGCACCTTTATCATCCATTATTTTGTCATCCTGAACAAAACCTTTGTTAAGGTCAATGTTATCTGCAATACGGATTCTTGCACGAACGGCAGTTTTATCATCCATGAAATACTTCAGATAAATGCTTGGAGCTGCTGGTGAATTAAATAAATTTGGAATTGCAGGCATTCCAGCACCACTGTTAATTTTGACAAAATTACCAAGGGTTTGGATTAAAGGATCTGCATCAATACCTACGGCAATGTCACCTGATTGAGGTAGGATAGCTACTCCTTTTTTACTCGTTAAATCATCTTGCTGTTGCTGTTGCCCTTCTTCATCCTGAGCATTTAGAATTAAGCCGAATGCGGCAACGGTTAAAAGTGTTAAAACTAACTTTTTCATAATTGAAAAGTGTTTAGGGTTAGTAATTAGAATTAGTTGATTACAAATATAGGAATATTTTTATTGTCAATGCAAATCTATTTAAAAAAAAATAATTTCGGAAATGCTTTGTGTGCTTATAAATTCACATTATTTAAATTGATTTTAAATAATGCAGGCTGCTGTTAATCAATTAATTGGTTCGAGATCGATGAACCTTTTAATAATATTAGTACGGGTTACTTTAACTTTTAGATTATCACCAAGTTGGAATATTTTTTTCTTTTTTCTTCCGATAAGGCAAAAATGATCTTCATCATATTCGTAAAAATCATCATCCAGTTCACTAACCGGGATCATACCTTCACACTTATTCTCGATCATTTCAACATATAATCCTTTTGATGTAACACCCGAGATAATACCATCATATTCTTCACCAATACGGTCACTCATGTATTCTACCTGCTTGTATTTGATAGATGCTCTTTCGGCCTCAATGGATAGCCGTTCCATATCCGAACAATGTTCACATTGCTGCTCCAGATTTTTTACTTTATTGGTGTCTTCTCCGTTCAAATGCATCTCGAGCAACCGGTGAACCATCATATCCGGGTACCTTCGTATGGGGGAGGTAAAATGGGTGTAATGCTCAAACGATAAGCCATAATGTCCTATATTCTTTGTAGAATATTTGGCTTTTGCCATAGAACGCAAAATCAGGGTTTCGATAAGATCCTGTTCTTTTTCTCCTTTGGCCTGATTCAATACATTGTTGAGCGAATTAGAAAGTGTTTGTTTGTTGGTAAAGTCTAATTTGTAACCATATTTTTGCACAAAATAATTGAATTTTTCGAGTTTTTCGCCATCCGGAAAATCATGTATGCGATATACAAATTTTTTGGCAGTTTTGTTTTTTTGGCCTTTGGGTGCTTTAAATTGTGCGGCTACTCTCCGGTTGGCTAAGAGCATGAATTCTTCGATTAACTGGTTTGCCTTGGTATGTTCTTTTAATAAGATATTTAAAGGCTCTCCGCTTTTCCCAATTTCAAACTCCACTTCAATCCGGTCCATGTCAATCCCGCCCTGGCCAAGTCTTTCTTTTCGCAGCTTTTGGCCTATCGCATGTAGCGTTCTGATCTCTTCACCCAGTTCATTACTTTTCTCATCAATCACTTCCTGTGCTTGTTCATATGTAAAACGGCGGTTTGAGCGGATAATGGTTTTCCCGAACCATTCATTATGAATTTTTCCAGAAGAATCCATTTCAAAAACGGCAGAAAAGGTGAGTTTGTCTTCATCAGGCCTGAGTGAACAAACTTTATTGGACAATTGTTCCGGAAGCATTGGAACCACCCTGTCAACCAGGTAAATGGATGTTGCCCTGTTGTAACCTTCCTGGTCAAGTAAGGTGTCCGGCTTTACATAGTGCGTGACATCAGCAATATGGATACCCACTTCTATATTGCCATTGGGCAAATTCTCATAAGAGAGGGCATCATCAAAATCTTTGGCATCAGCAGGATCAATGGTGAATGTGGTTGTTTTTCTGAAATTTCTTCGTTTATTGATTTCTTCTTTGGAAATTTTCTCTTCAGTCTCATGCGCTGCCTCTTCAACTTTTTTAGGAAAATGCAAAGGTAATTCAAATTCGGCCAGGATGTCATGCATCTCTGTTTCATGTTCACCGGGGTAACCCAGTATTTCGGTAACTTTCCCGAATGGATTTTTTGCACGCTGTGGCCAGTCCTGGATAACAACAATGGCTTTCTGTCCATCTTTAGCTCCATTTAAACTTTCCAAAGGAACAAAAATATCAAAAGGCATTTTTTTACTATCAGGCACAAGGAATGCAAATTGTTTTGATATCTCCAGCGTACCAACAAAAGAATTACGGGCTCTTTTAATAATTTCTACGACTTCTCCTTCTATCTGGCCTCCTTTCTTTTTGGCATAAATATAAACTTTGACCATATCTCCGTCAAGTGCATGATTAAGATTGCGCTGGGCAATAAAAATATCATCTTCAACTTGATCTGTTACAACATATGCAAAACCGGCATGGGCCATGTCAACTTTGCCGGTGATGTAACCTGTCCGGCTTTTGAGTTGATATCTTCCTTTGCGGACTTCTTCCAGGTTTTTCTGCTGGTTTTGTTCCTCCAGTATTTGAATAAGGAGTTGTTTGCTGTGTGCGTCCTTTATTTTAAGAATGGCAGCTATTTGTTTATAGTTGTATGTTTTTTGTGGGTTATTAGCAAAAATGCCGAGGATTTTGTGGCGGAGCTCTTTTTTATTCATTTTTTTTACTGACTGGTTATCCTTAGGTGATTTCTTTTTTTTACTCATAGATGTTTTTTTGATATACTCTTGTAAATTTGCGAAAAAATTTCACAAAGAACAGGCCAATAGGTTTATTTTTATGATCTTTGATCAAATATATATAAAATATGGTGTTTTCAAGAAAAAAATATAATTTGGCTTTGGTGCTCAGTGGTGGAGCTGCAAGGGGATTTACTCACCTTGGTGTATTAAAAGCGCTTGATGAGCATGGTTTAAAACCGGATGTTATTTCAGGTGTTAGTGCCGGTGCTATTGTTGGGGCTTTTTATGCAGATGGGAAATCTCCGGATGAAATACTGGAACTGTTTAGCAATAGCCGTCTTCTTAATTTGATAAAGGTTAGTTTTCCGCGTCGTGGATTATTTAAAATTTCAGGGCTAAGAGATCTTATTGATCATCATTTAAAATCCAAAACTTTTGAGGATCTGAATATTGATTTGTTTGTGGGCGTTACCAATTACAACCAAGGGCATGTCGAATACCTGGGAGAAGGAGATTTACTTGACAGGGTTATTGCTTCCTCAAGCATTCCTATTTTTTTTGAGCCACAAAAGCTGGGAAATGAATTGTATATGGATGGAGGTATTCTTGATAATTTACCTATTGATCCGGTAAAAAGAATTTCAAGAAGAATTATTGCTTCACATGTAAATCCAACGGGACCAGTCAATGAGTATAAAAATCTTATTAACGGCGCTGAACGGGCTTTCCATTTAAGTGCCGGCAAAGGGGTGCAGGAGCAGCGGAAAGATTGTGATGTTTTTATTGAACCACTTGAGTTAACAAATTATCACATTCTTGATCTTGAAAATGCACCGAAAATGTTTGAAATTGGTTATCAGGATACCCTGAAAGCATTAAAAAAGAAAAAATTCATTTGATGATACCCAAAACAAGAAACAAAGAATCCGTCAGT
>CAZSGN010000235.1:0-4268 GCA_964606415.1 uncultured Bacteroidales bacterium | reverse complement strand
TTGGGCATTTTAAAAAAATGCTACAAAACATATATCGGGATTTTTTTGGTTCGTTGAATCAAGTTTTTTCAGGATAAAATTCAGGTATATTTTTTATAAATGGAGTATTAAAAAATAAACGAAATCAATGATTTACCCCTGTGTTTTAATGATTTGTGTTTTATATGTTATTGCGAAACTTTTGTTATTTATTCCTGCCAACCACCAACTTTCCTTTTCTCTTTAGTTACTTTAATAAAACCAGGGTGGCTCCGAAGCCATATTCCTGGAAAGAAGCATCCTGGTAACTATATTGCGGATAATCTCGTTCAAGAATCCTGCGAATTTCGTGTCTCAGCCTCCCTGTTCCTTTACCATGAATAAAAACGATTTTTGATTCGTTATCTTCAAGGGCGTTTTCCAGTCCTTTTTTAAAATGATGTAATTGAAGATCTAATTTATCTCCATCACTAAGACTGGTTTCGTCTTCAACCAATTCATGAATGTGAAGGTCTATTTCGCGGGTGTTTTTAGTTTTTTCTTGCTTTTTACTGGGTGTGTCAACAACTTTGTTCTGTACTTCTTTTTCTTTTATGACTTTTTGTATGTCATCCCCGGACAGCAGATCTAAATAATCCTGGAAGGTTTGAGAATGTAAGCTGTATATCAATGCTTTTTGATCAAAGTAATCATTTTTTTGGTATGATTTACCTTCGAAAAGGGTTAAAGGTTGCAAATTGACTTTGCACACAACTGGGTTAAGAAAGCGATAATTGGTATTCCGGTATAATATGAATTGGAAAGACCAGTCTGCATGCTTACTTAGATATTCGCGGGTTAGCTGGTCGATATATATCTTGGTGTCCGGGTTCAAAGAACCATTTAGGACAGGCTGGGTATGTTCTTTTTCAAACAGGCCTATAGAGAAAAGAACATGGTAATTGCTGTCATTGATTAAATATGCGTCAAGTTGATCGCTTTTTATGTCGTCTTCTTTTGGCACAAGAGCAAAAAGAAGCTGGATATCGGTGGGTTCTTGTTCATCCTGTTCGGGATCTTGACTTTTTTTAGTATTTCCTGCTGGTGGAGCGTTGGTTTCCGGATTTCTGAAAGGCACTTCGGTTGAATCTTCGTGCATTGGAATTTCTTCTTCCACATCAGCTTCTGCTATATCATCTATTGTTTCTTCCTCTTTTTCTGTTATGAGTAATTCTTTCATGGGATAAGGGATTTCAAAACCCATATCGCTTTCAACCATCACGGTTTGGTCATCTTTTACTGATGTGATAATCCCTGTTCCGACGTCATTTAAAAACTTGACCTTATCTCCTTTTTTGAATTTCTGCATATTATTTCCTTTTAAAGTGAGTACAAATTTAATTAAATTTACGGCCCACTTATTGTTTATGGAAAAAGGTCCTTTAAAAATTAATATTGATCATTATGATTATGGTTTGCCTGAAAACAGGATAGCAAAGTATCCGGAAAAAGACAGGGCAGCATCACGTTTGTTGGTCTACCATTCAGGAAACATTACGGATTGCGTTTTTTCTTCTATACCGGATATTTTACCTAAAGGTACCCGTTTGGTTTTTAATGATACAAAAGTTATTGCTGCAAGAATGAAGTTTTTAAAAAAAACGGGTGCACAAATCGAAATATTTTGCATAGAACCATTTGAACCAGCTGAATACCATGAGGTATTTTTATCAACCGGATCTTGCTCGTGGAAGTGTATAGTTGGCAATCTGAAGAAGTGGAAGGGTGAAATACTGGAGACTGATATTTTATTTGACCAACAAACAATAAAGTTAAGAGCTGAATTGGAAGAGAAACAAGATGATATGGTTGTGGTTCGCTTTACCTGGTCGCCTGCTCATATCCTCTTTAGTAATGTATTGGAGGTATTTGGCCAGGTGCCTGTTCCTCCATATTTAAACAGGGCTTCGGAGGCGATTGATAAGGAAAGGTATCAGACTGTTTATTCCAGGTTTGAAGGTTCTGTTGCTGCGCCTACGGCCGGCCTTCATTTCACAGATAGTGTCATTGAGTCATTGCAAGCCAGGATGGTAAATATTTCATCGCTCACTTTGCATGTTGGTGCGGGCACATTTACACCTGTCAAAGAACAGGATGCTTCTGAGCATCTTATGCACCGGGAACCCTTTTCAATATCCAGGGAGGAAGTGATGCATTTATTTTTCTCTGGGGAGCCAATTGTGCCCGTGGGTACGACATCCATGCGCACCATTGAAAGTCTTTATTGGCTGGGGGTCAAACATGCATCAGGCTGGATGCCTAAGGGAGATATCTGTTTAAATCAATGGGAGTCTTACCAGATGCCTGTTTTGACTGTTCAGGAGGCGGGTACAGCATTGCTGGATTATCTCGATCAATCGGGTAAGGATTTGTATAAGGCTTCAACTTCCATAATGATTGTTCCGGGTTATTCATTTCGGATGTGTGACGGATTAATTACTAATTTTCATCAACCCCGCAGCACTTTACTTTTGCTTATTTCTGCTTTTATTGGTGAAGCATGGAAAGAGGTGTATACTTATGCACTGACTCATGATTATCGTTTTTTGAGTTATGGAGATAGTTCTTTATTAGTACCGGGAAATAGTAAATTAAGATTATAAGCTTTTTTTTTTAATATATTCGTGTTTTAATCTAAAAAAATATAATTATGACTACAAAACAGAGGAATAAATCATTGGTTGTTATCATTGCAGCAATTGCAGCAACAGGGGGCTTGCTTTTTGGTTTTGATACCGGCGTTATTTCAGGCGCAAAGCCTCTTTTTCGTGAATTCTGGGGACTTGTTGACAGGGATGTTGAATGGATTACGACAGCCGGATTGATCGGGGCTATTTTTGGCGCTGCATTCAGTGGGCGAATAACTGATGTGTTGGGGCGCAAAATTGTTATTATTTTTGCTGCTGCAATCTTTTTTGCCGGGGCATTGTGGACTGGTTGGGCTGGTAGTCCGGGAAGTCTTTTTGCTGGTAGGTTGTTTTTAGGAATTGCTATTGGAATATCTTCTTATGCTGTGCCGATGTATATCGCGGAAATTGCTCCCGCGAAGCATCGTGGCGCATTGGTTTCTTCTTTTCAACTTTTAATTACGGTTGGGATTCTTGTTTCTTATCTCAGTGACCTGGGCTTTGCTGATGAAAGTGACCTGGAATCATGGAGGCCCATGTTCCTTGTTGGTGTTATTCCGGCTTTGATCTTATTAATTGGTATGTTTTTTCTCCCCGAAACACCTCGTTTCCTGATAGGCAAGGGCAAAGAACAAAAAGGCCGGGAAATTCTTCAAAAACTTGAAGAACCACACCTTGTCGAGCCAGAGATTGAAAAGATGAAGAAAGATATTGCTCTGGAAGAGCAAAGTGCCAGCAGCTTTAAAACATTGTTTAAGCCTTGGTTGCGGATGCCTTTGTTTATTGGTATTGGAGTAATGTTTATTCAACAGTTTGTGGGGATTAATACTGTTATTTATTATTCACCCGAGATTTTTGAACTGGCCGGTTACGAGGGCGTTACTGCGCAGATTGCAGCTTCTGTCAGTGTGGGGGTGGTGAATGTTTTATTTACTATTATCTCTATGATGGTGGTTGACAGGTTGGGACGTCGTAAGCTTTATTTCCTTGGCCTTAGTGGAATTATCGTCACCTTGATTGGTTTAGGTATGCTTTTTCATTTCCAGGAACAAATGGGTGATGCTATGAAATGGGCAACTGTTTTAATATTATTGCTTTATATTGCGTTTTTTGCTATTAGCCTGGGGCCGCTTGGTTGGCTGATGATTTCTGAAATATATCCTTTAAAGGTAAGGGGACTTGGTATGAGTATTGGCGCGCTTGCAAACTGGTTGTTTAATGCGCTGGTTACTTTTACTTTTCTTTCGTTGATTAATTTTCTTACTGCTGCCGGCGCATTTTGGCTGTATGCCGGAATTGGTGTCTTAGGCTTGATATGGGGATATCGTTTTATTCCGGAGACCAAGGGAGTATCGCTTGAAAAGATTGAGGAGCATTGGCTGGAAGGGAAAAAACCCAACGAATTAAAAGCATAATTGATCTTATTTTTGTAAATTAAGCTCCACGAAAAAATCGTGGAGCTTTTTGTTTGTTTGATTTTAATGAACAGGCTGCGAACAAAGCAAATAGGCATGTTTTTATCACCTGTTCGTAAATAAATAAGGTTCTACCACTAATTTAATGAAAGTTTGCAATTTGTTTATATGTAGATAAAATATGGTTTAAGGTCGTTTATATGTTGTA
>CAZSGN010000234.1:1117-4275 GCA_964606415.1 uncultured Bacteroidales bacterium | reverse complement strand
CTGTATTTATATGTAAATCAATTAGTTATATTTATTATGTAACAACTTGGGTTAACTTATGAAAAGAAGAGATTTTCTTAAGAAAGCGTCTATCGGCTCTGCATTCCTTTATTCATCAGGAATGTATTCGTATGGCATGGTTACGCGTAAAAATGAAGAAGGGTATGAAGTGATGGCTTGTCCACGCACCGGTTCTGAAATTCCTGTGATTGATGAGGTGGATGTTGTTATTGTGGGAGGTTCTTCAGGCGCTGTATCAGCTGCTTTAAGTGCGAAAGAGCATGGTGCAAAGGTTTCTTTGGTTACCGCTGATCCGTATTTGGGAGAGGATGTTTGTGGTGGGCTGAGGCTATGGGATAAAATGGAGAGATTAAATACTGAGCTTGCCAAAACTATATATTCAGATGAAGACAGGAGACCGGGAAAAGTTAAGCGACTTTTTAATAAACAATTGATAGATGCTGAGATTCCTTTCCTGTTTAGTAGTTTTCCATCTGCAGTGCTTTATGATAAAAATGGAAGAATAGCAGGTATTGTTATTGCTAATCGCTCTGGTGAGCAGGTCATCCGGACAAAAAAGGTGATTGATGCAACTTTCTTTGCTTCTGTGGCACGTGTTGCCAATGTTGAATTTACACCTTTTAATGCTGGCAAACATGCTTTCAGGTTTGTTGTTGTCAGTGAATCAGTGAAAAACAATATGGATTACCGTATTTTGGATGAGTCTGTTAGTGTTGGTGTTCAGAAGAAAAATAAAGATTATAAGGCGATTGAATATAGCCTTGAGTTAGATATTGAGGATGATCAATTTAATACCTTTACCCGTGCTGAACAAAAAATAAGAGCACTGACATGGGACAGGGGGCAGGTGGACGCTGCTGATTATTTTTCATGGTTGTCTCCTAATCAAATTTCCGCTAAAAAATCGGTTAAAAAGGTGGATATTGATAATGTTGATTTCGATTCTTTTATTCCGTCCGGAGCGCAGGATATTATGCTCTTAAATACTTATGCTGATGTTTCCAGAAAAGAGATGGCTCGTTTGAATAATCCTCCTGATATGATGCTGCTTGGTGAAAAGATGGGTGCTTTTGTTGCTCAGGAAGTAGCAAAGTTGCCTGATAATGAAATCGTTCGGAAGGATAAAAAAGGAGAATCAAAGGAGCAGGTTTTTCATTATCACTTAAACCCGATGAGGGATAATCACTTAAAGGGGATTGTTACTTTTGATAAGGAGGAATTGCCTGTTTGGGGACGTTATGATGTGGTGATTGCAGGAGGTGGCACTGCTGGTGCTCCCGCAGGTATTGGTGTTCAACGTGAGGGAGGTAAGTCTTTGATTATTGAAAATCTTCATGGCCTGGGTGGAACAGGTACGCTTGGCTTCATATCCAGGTACTGGGATGGTTTCCGGGAAGGCTTTACACGTGAGGTAGATATGGGGGTTAAAGAATTAGGTGGAAATCATTCGCGTAAGCATGAGAAATTGAGCCATTGGGTGCGTGAATGGAAAATGGAATGGTTTAGACGGACTTACCAGCAGGCTGGTGGTGAAATATGGTCGGGGGCTGTGTGTTGTGGAGCTTTGATGGAGCATGAGACCATTAAAGGTGTTATTGTATCTACACCTCATGGTAAAGGTGTGGTGATGGCGCACAGGGTCATTGATTCAACAGGTAGTGGTGATGTTGCTATTGCTGCAGGAAGTGATTATATTTATACTGATGGCAGTACTGTCGCCGTTCAGGGTGCCGGTGTCCCTCCTCACATCCTTGGCAGGGATTATATTAATACCGACTGGGCTTTTATTAGTGATTCCGATGTTTTTGATATTACCCGGTCTTTTGTCAATGCTGCTGAAAAATTTAAAAATGAATATGATACTGGTAAATTATTGCAGGTAAGGGAGAGACGCCGCATTGTAGGTGATTACCAGGTTTCTGTTTTGGATGTTTATAATGGACGCATTTATTCTGATGCTTTTTCTTATCATATTAGTTCATTTGATACTCACGGGTTTACAATATCAAATTATTTCATGCTTCGGCCGCCAGAGGAGCGGCATAAGATCGAAAAAGCATATGTGCCCTTGAGAGCTATGTTACCTAAAGGTATCAAAAATATTATTGTGACAGGCCTGGGAATCAGTGCTCACCGGGATGCCTTGCCTGTGCTTAGAATGCAGCCTTGTGTCCAAAACCAGGGATATGCTGCAGGACTCTTTTCTATGATGAGTATTCGACAAGGTAAAGAGTACCGGAAGTCTGATCTTAGTGAGTTGCAGCTTAAATTGGTTGATATTGGCCATCTGGCTCCTGAAATGCTTCAGGCGGAAGATAATTTCCCGCCGGATATATCGGTCATTAAAGATAGTTTAAAAAAGGTTGCTCATGATTTCGATGCTTTGCCGATGCTTTTATGGAATGATGAAAAAGCAATTCCTATGGTAAAAGAAGCTTTTCAGAAGGCTGAAGAAGATCAGGCGCGGTTAAATTATGCTTTTATTCTTGGAATTTATGGGTTAGCTGATGGATGGAGAGTCTTGAATGAAGAAATTAAACGTCGTTCTTATTGGGACGAAGGTTGGAATTATACTGGTATGGGCCAGTTTGGCATGTCGATGAGTTATTTGGATGGTTTGATTATTGCTCTTGGACGAACAAAGAAAAATGAAGCCTTGAATACTATTCTGGATAAGGCACGTTTATTGAAGCTTGGAAGTGAATTCAGTCATTTCAGAGCTGTTTCGGTAGCACTCGGATATTTGCAGCCTACTTCCCAGGCAGCAGATGTATTTTACGATCTTTTAAATATGCCCGGAGTTAAAGGCCATGCAGTTACTTCATTGAAAGATGCTTATTTTGTTGTTAAAAACGATTGGAATGATACATCTATAAGAAATCACTGCCTGATCGAATTGTACCTGGCCAGGGGATTGTATATGGCTGGCGATAAAAAAGGAGAAGGGGCTAAGATTTTGAAACAATATGCAAATGATTTACGGGAGCATTATTCCCTTTTTTCTCGTGGAATCCTGAGTTAATCTTGTATGGTTTGATAATGCTATTTATGAATTAATAAAAGTTATAAAATGTTGAAAATACTTTTTTATTTAATAATGCCAGCGGTTCTGTTTCTTTTTTCATGTCAGGATCAAT
>CAZSGN010000234.1:0-1107 GCA_964606415.1 uncultured Bacteroidales bacterium | reverse complement strand
TCAATCAATCAAAAATGAGAATGAAAATGAAAAGCAAGAACCTTATAGGGAAGTAAAAAAAAATATATTGTCAGGATGGGGAACTTTCAATACCCAATCAGTGCTATCTTATGTGCATATGCCTGAGGCTTTTGAGTTAGACCTTGATTTTAAGTACCAGGGAAAGGCTTTTGCCGGGTATTTGTCTAATTCTCATTTTTGGGAGGGCGAAGCATGGAAAGATTCCAAAATCAGGCCCCTTGCTCATGATATTGATGGCGAGTATACCAAAATGGCAGTGGACTGGCAGGATGTTCATGTTATTATAGAGACGGCTGTACATAATGAGGATCTTGTTTTGTGGGTTTATCCTGCTGAAGAACAAAAATACCCTACTCACATGGTTGTTAAATCTGGCATCCTTTGGAATAAGGAAGGGATACTCAAAAAAGAAGAGGATTATATTGGCGGGGTATTTGATAATCGGGAGATTAACGTATATCCTGCAACTGAAACGGTCAGTGATTATAATGTCAAGTCTAATGTGCCTTTTTTTGTGTTATCTGTTAATGAGGAGAATGGATTCTCTACTGGCAAACAACGTTCGCTGGAAGAAATAAAGGACATTATTAAATCCGGAAAAGAACAATTTAAACAAAAAGCATCCAGGTATGGTGATTATGCTGCTGCTTATAAAGGAATTGTTACCAGTGTGGCATGGAACACCATCTATGATCCGCAAAATGACAGGGCTTTCACTACTGTGAGCCGTGACTGGAACACGAAACGTGGTGGATACAGTTTTTTCGGCTGGGATAATTTCTTCCTTTCATACCTTGCAGCCCTTGAATCAAAAGATCTGGCCTATGCCAATATTATTGAGCATTTGAATGATATGACTGAACAGGGTTTTATCCCGAATTGTTCACAGGGAAATGGACGTAAAACGTGGGACCGTTCTCAGCCGCCTGTGGGGTCTTATATGGTTAGAGAGATTTATAAAAAATATCCGGAAAAATGGTTTGTTGAAAAGGTTTTTGATAAATTGCTTACCTGGAACCGTTGGTGGATGGATAATCGTTTATACAAGGGAATGCTTAGCTGGGGAGCGCATGAAGCTAAGAATCC
>CAZSGN010000233.1:0-4277 GCA_964606415.1 uncultured Bacteroidales bacterium | reverse complement strand
AATACAGGACAATTCATTTCTATGAAAATTGATGGAGAAGAATACCTGGCCAATCCATCTCCGCAAATTAATTTTTACCGCCCTCCTACAGAGAATGATTTAAAAGACAAGCTTCATTATAGACAATGGAAAGCAGCAAGCCTGGATAACCTTAAACCATATGTTAGTGATATTCGTATTGACCAACCGGAAGAAAAAGCTAAACGAATCCATTGTTTCTTAGAACTAAAGAACAATGATCAGGAAACCATTTTTGAAGCTAAAAAAACATACACGATACATGGAGATGGTTCCATCTGGACTACCATCGCGGTTAATCCTATTTCTCCTGAACTAACTTACCTGGCAAAAGCAGGGCTGCAATGGCATATCAAAAAACAATTTAATAAATGTCACTGGTATGGAAAAGGACCTCATGAAACATATCCGGACAGGAAAACCAGTGGGCTGATAGGTGAATACGCTAAAACAGCTAAAGAGATGTTTCACATTTATGATGTGCCGCAGGAAAGCGGTAACCGTTCAGATGTTCGTTGGTTCTCCGTTAAAAATAATAAAAACAAAGGTCTTTTCATTACCTCCGGGAAACCTTTTCATGCTAGTGCTTATCCTTACGATGACAATAATATCGAGAAAGCCAGGCATATTCATGATCTTCAAAAGGCCGATTGGATGACCCTTAATACGGATTACCGGCAGGTTGGATTGGGCACAGCAACATGCGGCCCGGGTACATTTGAACCTTATCATTTGCCCGCAGAAGAATTACACTTCTCCTTCTGGCTTAAAGCATTTAACCAACAACAAAATGAGTGGGAACTATACCAAAATCGTACTTACCAATACCCACCTGATTATATTGCAAAGCCTGATATATTATATGAAAGTTTGAAATTTAATTCCCCAATCAAAATCCGCCTCCATTCGGACAATAAAAATACTGTTTTACGTTATACCTTAGATGGTTCAATACCAACGGAAGAAAGCCCTGTATACGAAGAGCCCTTGAAATTGACTGAAACAACAACGGTAAAGGCTATGGCCTTTACTAAAAATAACAATAGTTTCTCCAAAACAGAAACATTCAATTTTATTAATGCCAAAAAAATTGATTATAGCATTGCACCAATGAAACAATACACCCCTGAGGACACTTTTGCTTTAATGGATGGTGCTTATGGTAAACCAGGGATTAATAATGAAGACTGGCTTGGCTTTGATGATGACATACAAATAACTATTGAATTAGCTAAAAGAACAAATATCCAGTCAATTACAGCTAATTTCCAACAAGATAAATGGGCCATATTTCTGCCAGAAGAAGTAATTTTTCAGGTATCTAAAAACGGGAAACAATACGAAACAACGGAAATAGTTAAGCCTGATTATAAAGAAGAAGCACTTAAATATCAATTATCTACTAAAGAAATATCAAGTGAAGTAAATAGTAATGAAATATCTCATATTCGTTTAAAAATTAAAAATGTAGGTACCGTACCCGAATGGCATAAACAAGAAGGTGATGAAACCTATGTTTTTATAGACGAAATCAAGATCAACAAATTAGTCGATTAAACCCTATATTTCCTTCCATGAATAAAAAGTCCTGCTGGTATATACTTCTATTATTCCTACTTCCCGTGATCCTATCCGGGCAGGAAGAAGAATATCCAATCAAAAAGCAGGATACCGTTTCCAGTGCTATTGAATTCAGATTTGGATTTGGGATACCACGTCTGGCTTTTGCTTCAGCCAACGATCAAAAACCGGAAGCTGGTTACGCCAATACCGGCACCTTTTTTAGTGCCAGTTACATTAAATTAATAAAACCCTATATTGGCATCAACGTACAATATGCATCAGGAAGCAACAATCTCCGGGAAGATATATTAAGCGATGATATCAAAAAATCATTAATTGAATCAGGCCAGCCCGTAAACGGCAATTATTCTATGGATTTCGGGCGATATAAATGGCAACAAATTATGATAGGCCCTGTATTGTACATTAAAGAACCTAATTATACAGTAGTAGCAAGATTTTTGGGTGGAAATTTCAGCTTATCCGTTCCTGAAATAGAAGCTACCATGAGCTATACTGATAAAATTTACGCAGAATTCCAATACGGAACCAAAGAAAACATATTAACCCTGTTATTTGGCGGAGGACTCCAATTTAACTTTTCCGAACGTTTTAATCTCCAGATCATGGCTGATTATCTACAAAACAACATGAAATTTACAACCCGGAAAATTTCAACAGATGGAGAAAATGAAAACACAGAAAATATTGAATTTAAAAGAAAAGTATCCATGGTAACCCTTAGTGCCGGTATACAATACAAATTTTTCAAATAAAAAAGAAATCCTATGAAAAAAACGAAAAAAACAACATCAATCCTGCAAGCATTGCTGGCCTTGCTGCTTGCAAGCTTTATGCTGCATTCCTGTAATCAATCCAATCCCAATGAATTTAACGTGATGGATTACGGCGCCAGTGGAGAAAAAGAACAAAAAGCCACAGAAGCTATTCAATCTGCCATTGATGCCTGCCATGAAAATGGTGGTGGCCGGGTATATTTTCCACCCGGAGACTATCTGGCCGGGACTATTGTCATGAAAGATCATGTTAATATTTACCTTGAAACAGGCGCGACCCTTTATGCCAGCCAGGATACCAATGACTATAAAACAGAATTCAAAGTCATAAAAAAAGATGTCAGTGGGAAAAAAGGCAAAGGAGAAACCCCTGTTTTTATATATGCCAAAGATGCCAACAACATCAGTATTAAAGGAAACGGAACCATCCATGGCCAGGCACGCAGAACCTACGAGCCTCTAAAAGAAGTCGACGGATTTATTGCCGACATTACTGAAAACGCCAGGGAAGCCGGCGTCGAAATGAAAATGTATTACAAAGTACCACCCTTTATATGCATGGTTTTCCTTGAAAGCTGTGAGTATGTCTCCATTCGTGATGTATCATTTATTGAATCGACAGACTGGACCTTGCATTTTAAATGGAGTGACCGTATCTTCATTGACAATATTTATATTGAATCGAGCCTGGAAGAAGGCGTTAATGCTGACGGTATTGATATAGACGGATGTCATGATGTCGTGGTTGACAATTCAATCATATCGACAGGGGATGACGCGATCGTTCTCAAAACAACAATGACACAACCTGATTACCGCAGTTGTGAAAATATAACAGTCTCTAATTGTGTATTAACCTCTACTTCCACCGCGCTGAAACTCGGAACAGAAAGTTATGGAGACTTTAAACACATCACCTTTAATAATTGTGTTATAAGAAATACAAACAGAGGACTTAGCATTGTGGTACGAGACGGTGCTACCGTTGATAATGTATTATTCTCAAACATCACTATTGAAACCAACCGCAAGCATTTTAACTGGTGGGGCAATGGAGATCCCATTTGGCTGGTTCTTAAAAAAAGAAGGGATAACTCCAAAGTAGGAATGATCAAAAACATTAATTTTGAAAATATCATTGCTCACGGACAAGGAACTAGCAAAATTGAAGGTTTTGTTGGCGATGAAAAAGATCCGGCTAAATCCCTTGAAGGTATTAAATTGAATAATATTAAATTCTATATGTATCCGGAAGACTACATTGACAAACGTGCCACCCATGCTTTTGAAGCTCATGACGTAAAACGTTTATGTCTGAGTGATGTGCAGGTTTTCTGGGAAGGAGACAGCATTGAACCTAAATGGCGTAATGCTTTTATGTTTAATGATATAAAAGGGTTACGGATTGATAAACTTTGTGGTACCCAGGCCCCGACAAATAAAGGAGTCTTTATGGAATATAACAATGTTGAAAAATCCATTATTGAACATTGCTCTGTATTCGAAGGAACGACTTCTTTCCTGAAAGTCAGGGATAGTGATAAAATCATTTTAAATGACAATTACTTATCCGGTGCAAACAAAATGATTGAAAAAGGATCCGGTAACGGAACCATCAAAATGATGAATTAAAACCATAAGCTTCAATATCATCACATCTCTTTAAGGTTGGATAATGAAATATTATCCAACCTTTTTTTTATTTTCTCTTTCATTAAATTAATTATTTTTACTACATTTATTAAATTATTCAAGTTTAGCAGTAAATTAATTAAGATTGAATTTTATTTTCTTGTGTGTGTGGCCAGTGAATTTGAGAAACCCTCACAAAGTGGTTTTTATATATAATCAAGATTAATTACGATAAAAGGAGGTAAATAAATTAACAGTAACTTATAG
>CAZSGN010000232.1:0-4285 GCA_964606415.1 uncultured Bacteroidales bacterium | reverse complement strand
GGGGCCACTCAAACTTATATAAAAGAATACCACTATCAATAATAATTGCACATGAGAAATAGAAAACTAATCGTAGGTAAACCAGGCTGTCGCTTCACAATCCTTACCTGCTTTTAGCTGCACCCAGTGAGCGCTGAATCCTTCCGGGAAATGATATTCTTTTTCTTCCCCTGCTTTCAGTTTAAAGGTTTTAAAAATATCAGCTTTTTCGGAATAATGAATATGATGAATAAACAAGGAAACTTCTACATCTTTATCGGCAGAGAGTTTGAGCCTCTTGTTGTCATATCCTTTCATCAGGTAAGGATCCGACAACTCACCTGCACGAACCTTCGTGTCTTTCCACGGGCCTCCTTTCGCCTACCGGCTTTCCGAATTTCCATACATCATCAATGCCGCCAATCCACACACCCGCGTCATGCTCTTCATTTTTAAGAATATGCTTCGAAGGTTTTGATGTTTTCCTGACGCCTGTCATCACGAACAAGCCATTCCATGTATTAAAATCAATAATCTTTCTTTGGTGAGTTGCCACAGGCCTCATCATATCATAAAGAGGAGCTTCGCCAACCTTGTACAAAGGAACTTCAAAAAAAGTACCATGAATATTTGCTAATAAACGTTCGGACTGTACTTCACGTTCATTTCTTATAATTGCAGGATTATATGACCCTTTTGCCTTTGGAAGCCGGTAAATCTTATCCTTTGCTTCCAAAATAACAGAAGCATCATCCTCGCTCCATATCATATGATTACCCATTGCTTTAAGTGAACTGCTATCTTTCAGCCCCTTATTGAACTCAAAACGAAATTTATCGAGTTCCAGGGTGGCTGTTCTTTTAAAGGTTTCTTCCTGGACCTCGCCTTTATGGTAAGAAAGATTGAAATTGTCATGATTGCTGTATAAGCGTCCGTAAAGTAATTCCTCATCTTTATCAGCCCTTACAAGCCCCTGGAAAATTTGACTATCCTTATCTTTCCGAGGCATTCTTTCCTCTGTATAATGGAAGGTGGCCGTCATTTTTGTTGGCTGGCTGCTGGATAACCTTATCCATTGTGCTTTCACCCCAGGCTTAAAGATATGGTGTGCATACTGCCCGGCATCCAGCTCAATTTTCATTAAAGATTCCCAGTCACCGCTTCCCTGCTTATCTATCTCAATTTGCACAGAAGTACTTTGATCTCCCTGGTTGGATAAATGCAACATCCTTCTCTGGTAACCATTAAAAAGATAAGGTGAGGTAGGTTCTCCCGGGGCCACCTCTTCTTCGATCCAAACAGAACCATACCCATTAGCAGGCCCCCCATTCGAATAATTCATTAAAAGAACCGAACCATAAATTAGACTGTGGCTGTCCTGCCAAAGGATTTCCTTGTATGCTGGTCTCGTCAGTTGCCAAAATAACTTGCCCGTTCCACCCTAAAAAATCAGGCACATACCTAAGATGCGAAGATATAGGAGTAATTCCTGCTGAGTTATCCGAAGAGAAAGTAGCCGGAAAATCAAAAAATGTACCATGCATATCCATCATATACTGTCCATCAAATAATTCTCTTATCCTGGGCCATTCAGTAAACCAGCCATGAGTAGGATCATTATTATAAGTCGCTTTAGGCAACAGATAAGTAGACCATTGTCCCTCTTCCATTACTTTTAGCCGCAGGGATTTTTGATCCCAGCCAATTGCCCAAAGTGGCGAATCATCACCGGGAACAGCCTGAACGCCATGCCTGGTTGTAACATCAGTAAACTGTTTACGCTCAATAATCGAAAAATTTTCACCATCATACTCAGCCAGCACCCCATTTTTATCAGGTCCAAACATACCCTGCGAATCAACCTTCCAGTACCCGGTCGGCTCAAAATCTCCTGTATGCTCACCATTATTGGCCAGCACCAGCTTATCCTGACTGGTATAAGCACCTTTGCCATGCCACCCGGGTAAAGGATTTTTATATAGTAATTCAGGCTCCAAAGAATGAACATCTAATTCATAAAGCATGCCTTCCATATCATAATAATAAACTTTCTTTTCCGGATCGTCCAGGTGACGAGCAATGGCCGTCATCCTGCCAGGCATATCTTCAATGGATATCACCCTTATATTCCCCGCGCTGTCAACAGCATAATGCCCAATAAACAATTGATTGGATTCCTGATGGATCATTCTTGCAGCCGGCGTCCCTCCAACACTTTCCTGAAACACTTCCATATCAAAATTTTCGTTCACTATATATAATTTATGCTCACTTCCATGAGGTTCATGTGCAGCATAATTAACCATATAAAGCTTATTGTTCCACACAGCCAATGCTCCTATTCCGCATTCCCGCTGAGAACGATCCTGCATACCGGCATAACTATGCACCTCATTTGTCCGGGCATGCGAGTATGTTGTTAAATGCGGATAAACACCACTAACATTGAATTCACCTTTGAATAAAGTAAATGCTCCATCCTGGGTTTCAGTTTTAGTATGTGGTACATCCGCTTCCTTCCGGGTGGTTTGACAAGCAGCAAAAATAAATAAAAGAATCAGCAACAATCCATTAAAACGCGTCATATCAAAATCAATAAAAAGTTAAAAATTATCAGTATGTATAAATATAAATAATCCTGATTTATGGTAATAATAAAAAAATTCCTCAAATATAACAAAGGAATTGATAAAGGATAAAATATAGTAATATTCCTGCCATAATTAACTGAATTGAGTCAAAAGCGAATCTGGATAAAACTTTTCTCTTTTGCAGATTCCGGACTGCTTTCAAAAAATAATATTGAAGCCCACACATGCATCTGTCCGAAACATTTTGAGAAAAAATAAGTAAAAAAGCAGCAAAAGGAGAACTTTCAGATGATAACAATATCTTGCTATACCATTTGAAGAAAACTTAAAGATTAATGAGTAACTTAAAAAAATCAACCTTAGCATGTTGTAACACTAGATAACAATTAATACATCAACGCTTCACTGACCAACAAACACAGCAACATCCTTTTTCAACCGGGTCGATCCATTAAATTCAAATTGATTTTAAGAAGGTTCGCAATACATCAAGAAAAAAAAGAGGGGAGAAAGAGGCCATAGACCATTCCTTTGCAACTTTCCGCTTTCTTTCCCTCACAGCAGGACTATATTGAGCGAGGGTATTGATCATAAATTTCCGGTCAAAAACACGTTGTCCCACTCCTAGGAGATATCTGTATTTAGGCCCGCTAATGAGTTTTGGCGTCTTTCTTCGCTCCAGTTCCTTTATGGCCTCATCAACAACCACTTCGGGATCATATCCGCCAGAAGATAACTGCTCCTTGTAATTGCTCATCGCAACCTTTTGGAAATTAGTTTTGGTCATTCCCGGCAACAATGCCATGATGAATATATCACGTTCTTTATTTTCATACCACAATGCCTCTGAAAAATTGGTTACAAATCCCTTGGTTGCAGAATAAACGGCACCCCCAGGCACGGGAGCCTCACTAGCAACAGAAGAAACATTAATAATGGCATCCCCTTTTCCGGCAGATTTAATAAACTGATATGTTAAATGAACCAAAGCATTCATATTTAAAAACATAAGCTTCTCCAACTGATCCAGGTCCTGTGACTCAAAATAGTCATGAGCGCCATAGCCCGCGTTATTAATAAGCAAATCATAATGGTGCTCATTCATTTCCCTTTTGACCTTTTGCAGTTCTTCCCGGACAGTTAGGTCTGCAACAAGACAACGATGGCCCTCACCCCATGTAGCAACCTGATTTTTGAGCTTCTGTGAATTCCTGGCAACAGCAGTTACTACATAACCTTTTTGTGATAATTGCCGCCCGAATTCAGCGCCTATACCACTGCTGGCCCCTGTAATTAATGCCTTTGGTTGATGGTTCATATTCTCCGGTCTTTATACTGTTTAGCATAAAGTCTACATAAATAATGCCAATTTAGAGAATGAAAGAAACAATGGTTAAACAATGACCAATTTATTTTTGATGGCATAAGCAAGCAGGCTAATGGTGCTTTTGCATCCGGTCTTAGCCATTAAATTGGATTTATGCCCGATCACTGTACGCTCACTAACGTGTAATATATCCGCGATTTCCTGGTTATTAAGCCCCTCAGTCAATAACTGAAGAATCTCTTTTTCTCTTTTAGTAAGATCTATAGAGGTCTTTTTTTCTGATTTATCATCACGGGCAACCTGTTTGGTAAAGAATTCAAAAAGCTCGGGAGAATAATAATTCCGTCCCTGGTGGACGCTATGAATAGCCTGGTCAAGGATGTCTTTT
>CAZSGN010000231.1:0-4342 GCA_964606415.1 uncultured Bacteroidales bacterium | reverse complement strand
ACCGGGAACCGCCGTAAACGATAGTGTTCTTCATTGTTTTATTCACTATAATATCTGTTAACTATGATCACAACTTTGTCACCCACAACCCCCTATCTATAAAGAGAGGCTGTCTTTTTAAAAGGCAGCCTCTTTTCTTTTTAACAACAAATTATCCCAGAACAAAGAGAAATTTATGCTTTACATATATATTTAAACATGCAAACTTATTTGATCATATCAACACTCCGTTTAACAAAACGGGTCAGGTCCTCACCCCTTAACATATTATTTGCTAATAACGCGAGATCAACCAGTTGCTTAACCACCTTGTTATTCTTACCATACTCCTCAAGCACCTTGTTTTTTTCCTGTTCTACCTCGGCAACTTCCTTATTGACTTTCTCAAACTGATCCTTTTGCTCAGTGGATATCTCCACATCCTTTTTACCCTCTTGTTCTTTTTTCAGTTTTTCTTCTTCTTCCTTAAGCGGTGTTAACTTTTCGTTATATTCACTGAGCTTCTCACCCGCATCTTTTTCTGTCTGATCCACGACCTTTTTAACAAGCGGATGTGCCGTATTAAGCACCACATTATAACTATCCGGCATCTCGCCATAGAAATTCATGCCGCCTCCGCTCATGCTGGCCATATCTTTCATCCGGCGCATAAACTCAGACTGGGTAATAATTAGCGGGTCATCATTTTCAGAAAGTTCTTCAAAAGAAACAAAGAAATGCCCCTTATTATCTGGCAACTGGCTCTGGAAAACAGGGCGCAGCATATTCTGTTGCTCTTCCGAAAGACTTGTTTTCTTTTGTTCTTCCTTAGGAATTAATTTATCTACAATATCTGCATCAACCCGCACGAATCTTGAATGCTCCCACTTTTGCTCAAGCTGATTCACCAAATGCGTATCAAGCTGGCCATCCATCACAAGAACATCATACCCCCTACTTTTAGCTGCCTCGATAAAACTATGCTGCTCTTCGGCATCCGTAGCATAAAGATAAACAACCTTATTATCCTTATCTGTCTGGTTTTCTTTAATAATAGCATGATATTCATCAAAAGTGAAAAACTTTCCTTCTGTATTTTTTAAAAGTGAAAATTTCTGTGCTTTATCAAAAAACTTTTCTTCAGTCAGGATACCATATTCAATAAAAATCTTCAATGAATCCCACTTGCTTTCAAAATCAGCACGATCTTTATTAAACAATTCCTGCAATTTATCACCAACTTTTTTGGTAATATGTGAAGAAATCTTTTTAACATTAGCATCACTTTGCAAGTAACTCCTGGAAATATTTAATGGTATATCAGGAGAATCAATGACACCATGTAAAAGCGTCAGGAATTCAGGCACAATTCCTTCGACTGAATCAGTAACAAAAACCTGGTTACAGTAAAGCTGAATTTTATTCTTCTGAATCTCTATATTATTCTTGATTTTAGGAAAATAAAGAATACCAGTCAGGTTAAACGGGTAATCGACATAAAGATGAATATGGAACAAAGGTGGTTCCTGCATTGGATAAAGATCCTGGTAAAACTGCTGGTAATCTTCATCTTTAATTTCATTAGGATTTTTTGTCCACAAAGGTTCGGGATCATTAATGATCCGGTCCTTATCTGTTTCAACCTCTTTCCCTTCTTTATATTCTTTTTCTTTACCAAAAGCAATAGGCACAGGCAAAAACTTGCAATATTTATTTAGCAGTTCCTGGATTTTACTTTCTTCCAAAAACTCCTGAGATTCGTCATCAATATGCATCACGATATCGGTTCCGCGCTCTTTTTTGTCAACTTCCTCAATGGAAAATTCGGGCGTGCCATCACAAGACCACTTTACCGGTTTTGCATCATCCTGGTAGGATTTTGAAACAACTTCCACTTTTTTTGAAACCATAAAAGCAGAATAAAAACCCAATCCAAAATGCCCAATAATAGCCTGGGTTTTATCCTTATACTTCTCTAAAAACTCTTCTGCGCTAGAAAAAGCAATTTCATTGAGGTATTTATTCATCTCCTCCTCTGTCATGCCAATTCCATGATCCGAAATCGTAATGGTTTTATTTTCTTTATCAACATCAACATGAATAGTCAGATCTCCAAGTTCACCCTGGTAATCACCCACTGAAGCCAGTGTTTTAACTTTTTGCGTTGCATCCACCGCATTCGACACAATCTCTCTCAAAAAAATATCATGATCCGAGTAGAGAAATTTTTTAATAATCGGAAAAATATTTTCCGTAGTAACACTAATATGACCTTTTTGCATAACTAAATCAATTTTAAATTTAACATGACGCACCTTAACTTACAAAGGATATGCCAATATTTATAACCTGACAAATAGGCACCCTTCAAAAACATCACCTGCCTTTTTTTCAAACAATAAAACAATCCGGCTTTATTGTTTATCAAGGGAAATATCATCCTTCCTGTACCAATATCCCATCCTGTATTCATAAGCATCATAAGATCCATCAGGCCCGTAATACTCGTAATACCCATCGTAAGAAGGATCAGAAGGGGAAAGATGATCAAAAACAATCATCCCGAGTTCATGATCATACTTCAGGGTCATGGTGATTTGTGCATTGAATTGAAAAACAACCCGTTTTTTAAATCCTTCATCTTCATCCTGAAAAACCCTTTTCCCAAATAACGGCTGGCCATCTTTAAAATGAAGTGCATCAATAATCTTTTTTTGTACAAAAAGATCATTAAAATCAATACCCAAAAGCGTATAATATTTTTTATTCATATATTCATTCACAACTACCTCGTAATACAGTGCCCCGTACCAATTCGAGTCGCTAACAATAGTATCCTCGAGATTGGAATAAGATGCCTCCCGGTCTTCCAGCCGGTAAAGGTCTATCTCACCTCTGGCTGTATCCAGGCGCTGAAGAAAACCAAAATTCCGGTAGTGACCATCGCCCAGATGAATATTCCATGAATAAACCCGCAATAAACTATCTGGCGCATAAACCTTGCCCATCCGGATTTGATCAAAAGGATCAAAAAAAGATTTTCTGAACAATAAGAAAGAATCAAGGTAATGAACAACCGAATCCGCATATTGCTCCATCTTCTCCCCGCTTTGTGCACGATGCATTTGTTCAAAAAAATTATTCAGACGGGGGTGAGACGAACGCACTCTATCATCTGCAGATATTTGAGCATTCATTTCTAATATACCCGGCAACAAAATAATCCATATAAAAAAACACGTTTGTATCTTCATAATTAAATTTATTTATCCTCACAGTCAACTGAATATGATTCAATTTAAATGGTTACTCCCTTTATAATCCCTGTAATAATACTTTGTCATTTCCACATGAGCAAAAAACGCTCGTTTATTAATGCTTACCTGACTACCTGGGGGTTAAAAAAATGGTCAACATATCTCAACTTTGCCATTCCCGAAAAAAGAATAATTAAAGCACGACAAAATTCTTCAGGATACTTCTGAAAATCTTATACCCATCAGTATTCCCCGTTTCATCATCTACAGCCCTGTCTGGCAATGGCATCATTCCAATTACATTTTTCTGGTCACTACAAATCCCGGCTATATTTTCAATGGCTCCATCAGGGCATACCCTTCTTGATATTCGGCCATTATTATCGCAATATCTAAATAAAATCTGGTCATTCATGCGCATCCGGATCAACTTTTCCTGATCAACAAAATAACACCCAAACAAATGAGCCACAGGCAATTTTACAGGCTTGGTCTTATCCAAATCAACATTAACAATAGAATAATTATTATCAGCCCTGACCCAGGTATTGCCACTGACAAAAGTACCTGATTTATTCTTAAGCAAAGCCCCCGGGAGCAATCCAGCTTCGCAAAGAATCTGAAAGCCATTACCAAATCCAAAAACGAAACCTCCTTTAGCAGCATAATCAATAACATGTCTCATTATTTCTGTACGGGCAGCAAAAGCCCCCGGCCTCAGATAATCATAAAAAGCAGCTCCTGCAGGAAGAATCAAAGCATCAATATCAGAAAAATCCGGATCTTCATCTTCCCACCATATACGATTAACATCATAATTCATCATCTGCTGTAAGACATAAGACAGATCAGAAACGCCATAAGATCCCTTAAATTCAATTATTCCAAAACGCATATCTTCCTTTTTTTTAACATATCAAAAATAATCATATTTAACGCTATTCCTTAAATAATAAAGCATAAAAAATTGGCTCTACTGCCATTTAAGTGGAAATTAATTCTGAGCATCCAGCATTCAGAATAGCTCTATGATCAGAACTCCTGATCCTAGTGTTGTGAATCAATAACTTATGAAAGCATAAAAACAATTTATAATGTCGTGAAAT
>CAZSGN010000230.1:0-4432 GCA_964606415.1 uncultured Bacteroidales bacterium | reverse complement strand
TTAAAATAAACCGCAACTTTTCCTCACCATACTGATTCAAGACATCTGCTGCAGTCATCCCTTTATCAGGATTCATGCGCATATCAAGCGGAGCATCAAACCTAAAAGCAAATCCTCTTTGTGGATCATCAAAATGATGGGAAGACACCCCAAGATCAGCAATAATGCCGTCAACATTCATCAAGTTGCCATATTTAAGAAAATTCTTCATAAACATAAAATTATGCCTGACAAAAACGATGCGATTATTTTCATCTTCCGGGAGATTGAACCGCGCCTCTTCATCCTGATCAAAAGCCACTAAGCAACCCCCGTCAAGTCTTTTTAATATCTCCCTGGCATGCCCCCCTCCACCTAAAGTCGCATCCACATAAACCCCGCCAGATTGAATATTCAACCCATCTACACTCTCCCTGAGAAGTACTGGTTTATGATAATCCATTACTCCTCCTCATTTAAAGATTCTGTTCCTAAAATATTCTCAGCCAGATCAGCAAATTGCTTCTCATCAATCTCCATTTGATCGTATTGTCCGGCATCCCAAATTTCAATGCGTCCGTCCTGCCCTGCAAGCACAACCTCTTTTTCGATACCAACCTGATCTAATAAGCGCCTGGGTATTAACAGACGATTGCTGGCATCAAGCTCAAGCTCTGCTGTCCCCCTGTAAAAACCACGCAAAAATTCTTTATGCTGTTTATTATATTGATTCAACCGTTTACGAATCAGATGCGCTTGCCGCTCCCATTCATCCATTGTATATAATACAAGACAATTCTCAAAAATATCTTTCTTAACCACAAACCGCCCTCCAGAAGAAGCATCCATTTGCTTCTTAAAAACCGAAGGAAAGACAAAACGGCCTTTCGCATCGACCCTGCAGGAATAATCACCAATGAATGTAGTCATAAGTATCTGTTAATAAATACAATCGTAAATATAAGGAATAATTTTCCACTTTATGACACTTTAAGCCATTTTTTACCACATTGTTGAAAACTTTTCACCCAACAAATAACACAATGGATCAAATTAAAAAATCAAATAGCTAAATTACAAGTAGTTAGCGGGTAGGAAAATAAAAACAAGCCGTCAAACATGATAAGAATAAGGTTAATGACTATTTTTGCAAAAAAAGCATCATGGAAGAAGAAAAAAAAGTGATCAATATCAAAAAAGTCATTGCATCAAAAAACAAAGCACTGGCCAGAATACTACCGGGTTTCATCATTCAGTACTTCAAAAAAATCCTGCATGAAGATGAACTCAATCAAATATTATATGATAACAGAAACTATGAGGGCATTGATTTTGTTAAAAAAAACCTGGATGCTTTTGAGATCGATTACGTTGTCCACGGGGAAAAAAACATTCCTACCGAAGGCAGATATATCTTTATATCGAATCACCCTTTAGGTGGGTTAGACGGTTTAATACTAATGAATGAGGTCAGCCAATATCTCAATAATTTTAAATTTATCGTTAATGATATCCTGATGAATATTCCAAATCTTTCCTCTATCTTTGTACCAGTAAACAAACATGGCCGTCAAAATATTGAATATGCAAGAAAAATAGAAGATGCCTATGCATCAGACTCTCAAATATTATATTTCCCTGCCGGCTTATGTTCGAGAAAAATAAAGGGCACCATCACTGATCTCGATTGGAAAAAAAATTTTTTGCTAAAAGCAGTTAAACATCAAAGGGACATCGTTCCGATATATTTTTCAGGAAAAAATTCTAATTTCTTTTACAACCTTGCCAATATAAGGAAGCGATTTGGGATAAAAGCCAATATTGAAATGTTTTTTCTCGTTGATGAACTTTTCAAACAAAAGAACAAAAAGCTTGACTTATATTTTGGACAACCAATCCCCTTTGGGACATTCAGTAAAGACAAAAACTACCAGAAATGGGTTTCTCTTTTACGCGAACATGTTTATCATTTACCTGAGAATCCGGACAGACCATTCCCTGCATTCAATTGATTTTTGTTATTTTTGAGGACAAGCAATAATGTATTATGGAAAAAATAATCCCCCCCATAGATCGAGATAAGATCATACAAGAATTAACAAAGGATAAATTTGTGCGCCATACTAATATGGCCAAAAACGAGGTATACATCATCAATTATCATGATTCCCCTTCTATCATGCAGGAGATAGGCAGATTACGTGAAGTTACCTTTCGCTATGCAGGAGGAGGCACCGGAAAATCTGTTGACATTGACGATTATGACAGCAGCAAGAACCCCTATCAACAACTTATTGTCTGGGATCCTGAAAGAAGAGAAATTCTTGGTGGATACCGGTTTCACTTATGTGATAAATCAGAAGGAGAATGTCAAAACCGTTTAGCCACCTCTGAGTTGTTTGAATTCTCGGAAACATTTAAACAAGAATATCTGCCTTATACCATTGAATTAGGGCGTTCCTTTGTTCAACCCGACTATCAATCGACCAATAAATTCAGGAAAGCCATATTTGCCCTTGACAATCTGTGGGACGGACTTGGATCTTTAGTCGTTGATCATCCTGAAAAAAAATATCTTTTCGGAAAGGTTACCATTTATCCTTCTTATAATCATAAAGCCAGGGATTTAATTTATTTATTCATGGAAAAACATTTCCCGGATCCGGATAAATTGCTTTATCCCAAAAAACCTGTACACATTGAAACCAATCAGGAAGAAATTGAATCCATCTTAAAAGACTCAGACTACACCAAAGATCATAAAAACTTATCCCAGGCTGTCCGGAAACTTGGAGAAAACGTACCCCCGCTGATCAATGCATACATGAATCTCTCCTCAACAATGCGGACATTTGGGACGAGTATTAATAAACATTTCGGAGAAGTACTGGAGACAGGGATATTGGTGACCATTGAAGATGTGTACCCTGATAAAGTTAAACGCCACCTGGATTCGTACAAAAAAACGAAATAGCAGCCGCCGGAAAAAGGATGCTCGAGTTACTGATTTATTCATTTTCCGGAAAATGCTAAACCGCCTTATACTGTTTACCAGGCATTGTTTTAACCGCCCCCATAAATTCAAGTTCAAGTAACTGTGCATGAATGATACTAACGGTCCTACCCAATGACTTAGCGAGGTCGTCCAGGCTGATTGGCCCCTGATCTTTGAGCAAAGCGATCACCTCTTCCTGTTGCGGATTCAGGTCAAACAATAGCTTTTGTTGTAAAGGCTGAGAAGACTTAGACCAGCCCATTTCCATGACCAGATCTTCGGCGCCTTCGATCAAGCGAGCCTCGTTATTTTTAATCAATTTATTGCATCCCCGTGAATAAATGTCATTAACTCTTCCGGGAAAAGCAAATACCTCCCGGTCATATGAATTTGCAATATCAGCAGTCACCAGTGCACCACCTTTAATTGCAGACTCAGCAATCAGTGTTGCATCCGTCAAACCAGCAATGATTCTATTTCTTCGAAGGAAATTATTTTTGTCCATCAAGGAATATTTCCCAAACTCAGTCAATAGCAGCCCATTTTCACAAATTCTTTTCTCATATTTAACATGATCTGCAGGATAAACGCGGTCCAGTCCATGGCCAAGTACCGCAATGGTTGGTAATTGATAATCCAGAGCAGCCCGGTGCGCACAAATATCAATTCCATAAGCCAAACCACTCACTATTGACACATCAATTCTCATCTGCATCATTCCTTCCACCAACTTCCGGGTATATTCCGTTCCATGGTCTGTAGCTTTACGTGTTCCAACAATACTAAGCATTTTATCAGCATTCCAGGAACCATTTCCCTTGTAGAAAAGAAGGAGCGGATGATCAGGAGTTTGTTTAAGCCTAAAAGGATAATGGTCACTTTGATAAGTAATAACGCCAATATTTTTCCTATTGACGAACTCAATCTCTTTTTGCGCAAGACCAAGTGTATCAGAGTTATAGACTGCATTAGCGATGAATTTCCCTATGCCGGGGATCTTTTCAAGCGCAGAGCGTTTTTCTTTAAAAATAGCCTCGAAAGAACCACAATAAGCAATAAGATTTCGGGCAGTGATGCTTCCAACATGGGGTATAAGACTTAAGGCAATAATGTATTTTATCGCTTCATTCATTTTTAAGGGAGGGTATTAAAAAAAGAGGAACACAGATATTCCCCTTCACAATTATTTTCCAGATACTATCAACAATTTACATTTTAGTCATGTCAATATCTAATGTTTACAATAATTCCAAAATATTCACGATTGCTACTACTGAATATCAAATCAACAAATCCCCATAGATAATCACACAGTATCACCTGTTTTCAATCAATCACCTAACCCAAAATGAGTGATTCTTATCAGAAACCGCTCAAACAACTTTCCCGGTTTTTTTTCGGGGCTGTAAAATATAAGCTTTTCACATCACTCATATCGCCTCAACTCAGGCAAAAAAA
>CAZSGN010000229.1:0-4434 GCA_964606415.1 uncultured Bacteroidales bacterium | reverse complement strand
CTATTTTTTTATAATGATGATAGGATTGATCAAACATATTAAGATTCATCTTTTACAATTTGGCTAAGCAGTGTTCTGACATCATCAGGAGAATCGATATTGTAAAGAGCCTGCGTGTGTCCGATTCCTACTTTCACTGAGTAAGCATTTTCAGGCAGTTGATCAAACATATACTCATCAGACCATTCATCGCCAATAGCCAGAACAAAATCAAAATCTTCTCTTTCAAATAATTTGAGTGCTGCAGTACCTTTGTTGACGCCACTGTTTTTTAATTCAATCAGTTTGTTTCCTTCAAGGATCTCAAAGTTTTGGTTAGCGATCATACTGCTCAATTCATCTTTCAACTGGATGGAGCGCATTGTTCCAAGTTCCGGATCTGTTTTGCGATAGTGAAAAATAAGCGAGAAATATTTTTCTTCTATAAAACTCCCGGGGGTACTATCCACGTAATGTTCAAGAATGGGGCGCATAACCGCTTTCCAGTCATTATTCATTTCCTGTATGATTTTCCAGTCTTTTCCTGGCTCTTTGATCCAGCTGCCATGTTCTGTGATCATGTGGTAATCTTTATTTTTAAACCATGCATTAAATGTATCACGATCCCAGCCGCTGATTAAGACGATATTGTTATTTTTATCCAGTGCAAGTTGATCCAGTAAATTCAATAGCTCCTGATCCGGCTTGGCTTTTTGCGGGTTTTTTTTGTAATTGATGAGTGTGCCGTTGTAGTCGAGGAAAAAGATTCGTTTTTTTGCTTTTTGATAGTCTTTCCGGATTTTTTTAATGGTTGCAGCTGTAATCTTTTTAGCTGTTAACTTCTTTTGAAATTCAGAAACATTGATCAGGCTATCGATAAAGTCATGTGCCCAACGAACCACATTGTAGCGTTTAAGCCTTTCCTGCAAAATAGTGTTTCGTTCAATTTGTTCTTCCTCGGGCATGTTGATGGCGTCTTTAATAGCTTCAGCTACTTCTTCCATATTATTAGGATTAATAATAAGTGCTTCACTCATTTCTCGTGAAGCGCCAGCCATTTCACTTAATATAAGCACGCCTTTCTGATCGGTCTTGGAGGCAATGTATTCTTTAGCCACCAGGTTCATTCCGTCACGTACCGGGGTGATTAGTGCAATATCACAAGAGTTATAGAGTTCGATCAGGTTTTCAAAAGGCATTGATCTGTAAAAGTACCAGATAGGGGTCCAGTTAATAGAGCCAAAGCAGCCGTTGATGCGCCCAACCAATTGATCTACTTCATTTTTCATGATTTGGTATTGTTCTACCCCTGTTCTGGATGGGACGCAAAGCATAACAAGTGTTATTTTTTCACGGTATTCGGGATATGTCTCAAGAAACTTTTCAAAAGCCAGCAACCGGTGAGGTATTCCTTTTGTATAGTCCAGGCGGTCGATAGAAAGAATCAATTTTTGTTCCGGTGACATTAAGAAATATTTTTCAATCTCTTTGTGCAATTTTGATTTGTCTTTAACTGATTTTTGAGTCAGTTCAACGGCTGCATTATGGAATTTATCATAATCAATGCCCATTGGAAAAGCTTCGGCTTTGGCTATTCGTGTTTTGAGGTCAATTTGGTTGAAATTGATATCATAGCCAAGTAGCCTCCTGATGGAGCTCATAAAATGACGGGCGTAATCAAAGGTGTGAAATCCGATAAGGTCAGCGCCCAGCATCCCGTTGATTAATTGGTTTCTCCATGGCAGTATCCTGAACACCTCATAGGAAGGGAAGGGGATGTGCAGAAAGAAGCCAATTGTTACATCGGGACGTTTGTCTTTGATCATTTTTGGAAGTAAAAGCAAGTGGTAATCATGCACCCAGATGGTTTCACCTCCTTTAATATTTTGTAGCACATTATCGGCGAAAATTTCATTTACTTTTACATAGGCTTCCCAGGTATCCTTTTCGTATTCGGTATATTGAGTGAAATAATGAAATAGCGGCCAGATTGTTTTATTACTAAAGCCCCCGTAATATAATTCTATAAGCTCTTCTTCAAGAAAAACGGGGAAACATTTTTCTTTGTCCAGTTCGTGCCGGATATTTTCTTCAAGTTTGGGGCCTACCTCTTCCCGGTTTAGGCCAGGCCATCCGATCCATACACTATCATAATCTTTGTAGAAAGATTTCATGCCTGTTGCCAGGCCGCCAACGCTTGGTTTTACCTGTATTTCATCATTTTCTTCGGGTTGTATGCTTAAGGGTAATCTGTTTGATACAATAATAACACGTTCCATTTACTTGAGTTTTATAGGGTTTATTGATTTTTAACAAAACTGGGCGTTTTTTTGCTTATTATTTGTCCTGTTTTTTTGGGAATTCAGGAATTGTTGTGGTATCATTTTAACTATTCGGTTAAATCCAACAATTTCTAAATTGTTTCGCCATTTAGCGAGTATTTGGTGAATAAGTGCAAGCACTTGAGATTGTTCACTATTATTTAACTCAGGTATAAAAATAAGAAATTAGTGGCTTATATTATTGAAATGGGCCATGAACTTTGATCTTTATATGAATTTTATCTGTTTATTTTTTAATTTTCAATTGTCGGTTCATTTGCTTTTATATTATTTTTTTATCGCGTTTTTTGACATAAACCAAAATCGTGCCATTATGGATTGATAAATAGCAATTAAATGTTTCGCGGTTACCCCGATGCTATAAATGTGATATGGCCCAATTATTTTGCAGGTTAATTGTTTTTCGCTTGCAGCAAGTAGAACATGTATTTCTTATATTTAATGAAATTCTCGCTGTTTCGCTCGCCTTTGAAATGTTTGTTTTCCAGTTTAGCCAGTTTCTTTTTAAACTTCCACTTTATAAATTTTGTGATTCGCGGGTATTTATCTTCAAGTAATAAAAAAAGGTGTTTCCAAACTGGTTGAAGCACATCAAGAGAGAAGTCATTAACAATATCCATTGTAGGTGCTGTATTTTTGGTAATGTCTTCTTCTTTGATGATCTGGTAAGGCATATTATTTTTGTGTTCTTCCCATTCTTTGAATTTATGACCGCCGCCTAGTGGGCTTTTCCCAGGTGCGTCTGTTTTGAAAAAGTCAGATATAATGATATAGCCCCCTGGATTTAATAAGTCTTTCACTTTGTTAAAAGAAGCTTGCATGGGAATATACTGAAAGCTTTCACTGAAAAGGATTAAATCGAATTTTTCATCCGTAGAAAATTCTTCAAATTTCCCGGTATGTACCGGAACGCTTTCGCCGAGCAGCTCTTTTGCATAATTATTCATCATGGGGCTTGGGGAAAGGCTTTGCACTTTGTAGCCTTTTTCCACAAGGTTAAAAGCGGTTCTTCCGGATCCACATCCAACATCAAGAATAGAAGATACGCCTTCCGGGATTTTGGAGAGAAGAAAGGATTCGTAATTTTGTTGGGCTTGCTTAAGGTTAGGGGCGTCAGCTTTAAGTTTATCATCGAAATAGCCATAATGAAGATAATCGGTTTTCAGGAAAAAATTCAGAAAATGTAGCCCGATAACCAACCCGGTTTCGCGGGAATCAATTTTGCGCTTGCTTTTTTTTCTTGCCATAGGTTTGAATTTATTTATTGAAGGTTCATTTGTATTTGAAGAATTGTTTTTGTTTGGGTTGTTATTTTATAATGTTCACTAATACGGTATCCCATGAGCCAGATAATTTCTTGACCGGATATCAATAGCCAGGCTTTTTCTTTTAGGTATATTGGCGTTTTCTGGTCAATAAAAAAATCACTTATCTTTTTAGAATTATCCATTCCAAGCGGGAAAAAACGGTCCCCTTTTTGCCATTTTCTCAAGATCAAAGGTAATTCGATTTTGTCATAATCCAGTAAGGCAATGGTCGAATCTTTTGGGATGTTTAGATCTGGTTTGCAGGGAATCACTTTAAAATCCACTTTGAAAGGATGATTTATATGGCAGGGAATGCAATTAATGTAATGTTTATTTTCTTTGACAATGGGGATGCGGGGAGTTAGTATAATCTCTTCCCTGTCAAATGCAAGAATGAACTCATCTGAAATAAATTTCTTGCCGCTTTGTGTTTTATTATTTTTTATATAACGGGTTATTTGTTCATTTTGTTCGGGTGAAAAACCAAAATCTTTGAGAATTTCATGGCTTATAAGCTCCATTTGACCGGACAACAATAACTCTTGTGTGTTAATTGTGTAAACCCCTATTTCAGGATGGTTGATCAGGTGTTTCTTATGTTGTTGAATTTGTTGATTGGTTAGTTGACTGGCCTGCCGGACTTTTGCTGCATTTTTGTAAAGCGTTTCGTTTAGGTTGGGATTTAACTCCTGCATTTTCGGTATGATCTTGTGACGGATATAATTCCGTTTATATTTGACAGAGGCATTGCTAGCATCTTCTCTGTAGGGAATATTCGCTTTTTCAGCGTAACGGATGATTTCCTG
>CAZSGN010000228.1:0-4442 GCA_964606415.1 uncultured Bacteroidales bacterium | reverse complement strand
ATGGGGCATGCAAAGAGATATGGCCAGCAAAAGTCATGATCTGAGGGAAATATTAACAGAAAAATGTCTTTTAGAAGAGATTGAACGAACCGCTGAACTTAACGTGGATCTTTTTGTGCTGGACGATGGATGGAATATCAGTCAGGGTACCTGGAAACCTCATCAGGAAAGATTGCCTAAAGGACTTAAACCCATTCGAAAAGCCCTTGAACAACATGACATAAAAATGGGCATTTGGTTATCACCTATGGGCATCGCCAAAGAAACAAAGAGATACAAAAACCATCCCGAATGGGTCATTAAAGATGATAAAGGAGAACCAATCAGCGCACAATGGGGGCATCCAGCATTTGACTTTGTCAGTGATTTTTACGAGCTTTTTATTGACGATTGCAAATGGCTAGTTGACCAGGGAGTGCGCTTCTTCAAATGGGATGCTATCAACACTTTTAACAGTTCACTTGCCAACCTCCATCATGGATCAGATAAGTATAGTAAAGAAGAACGACGGGCCAGATACGAATACTTGCTTCCGATTTATGTTTCCCGGGCCATGAAGGAACTTACCAAATATGAACCGGAATTGGTTATTGAAATCGATTTAACAGAAGCCCGGAGAGCCATGGTTGGATTAGCTCCCCTCCAGTATGGAAAATTCTTCTGGATGAATAATGGGGCATCAGGATACGGGGATTACAGCACTTACCGCGCCAAATCAACACGTGCCATACCCAACCATTTTGCCAAATACCTTCCTTTGGAAATATTCACTTATGCCAACTATCCACATAATCCCTGGCCATTTTTTGCCCAACGCTATAACGTTAACAGCTCGTTAATCTCAGGATACGGCTTCTGGGGAAATCTTGAGGATATGAATCACCAACAACGAGTACGAGTAGGCAAAAAAGTAAGAAAATGCAAACGCATCCTTCCTTATATTACGCCAGGCAACCCAACAATAAAAGGCCCTGTTGGAGGCTCGCCTGAAATATACACCATGATCAATAAAAAGAAGGCAGCCGGACAAATAATTGCTTTCAGCAGTATTGCAAAGGCCTATACACATAAAGAAAAAATCAATACAAATCATTTGCTTGCTGTGCTTAACCATAGCTATTCCGGCAAAGACAGTATTCTCTCCATCCCTTTTGTTTTTAAAATGCCTGATGACAGCAGAGAAGCTTTTTTGCTCCCATCTCCCATAAATGGATTAAGCATCAAAAAATCAACCTGTTGGCTGGATAATGCGCAATTTGATGAAAATAATAATCTAACATATATTACAGGAGACCAGGGGAGCCAGGTCATTCAATGGCCAAAAAAAATAGGCAAGCCAATTATTCCCAGCAGCGATCTCTATCAAGCACAGGTCATAAAAGAATCAAATGATCATTTTAAAATTTCAATCAAAAACAAAGAAGCATGTCAAATCGTTATAAGCACAGAAAAATAATTTATTTACCCATACCATAATTTTTCTTTTGCATTTAATCACTTAAATTTAAGCAGACAAAACAACCCGTCCATAAATATCACTAATTGATCAACCCTGAATAATCAGGAATACGCTCCAAAAACACGATATACTGCCATGACCCAAAAAGCAATCGCACAAAACGACATCATTGTCCAAAGCTGGGGCGATCTTTGCAATCAGCTTTATATTGATAGTTGGAAAGACGATCTTGAACGTTTTCGTACAGATTATGCTTTCAGAGGACTTTCGGACAAAAACTACCAACTGAAAAACAGTTTTATCCGAAATTGCGACTGCGCTCCCCACCTTGAATACCACATATTAAGAAACTTCAGGAAATACGGACGATTTAACGATTCTTTAACCAGCATGTCTGAATGGCGCCTAGTAACCATCGCTCAACATTACAGCTTGCCCACCCGCCTAATTGACTGGACATATTCACCCTTCGTCGCTGCCCATTTTGCCACCTACCAAACAGAGCAATACGATAAAGACGGGGCTATTTGGTTGGTCGATTTTGTCAAGATCAACAAAATGCTGCCCAACCCTCTTAAACAAGTGCTTGACGAAGTTGGCTCCAATACCTTTACAGTTGAAATGCTGGAAGAAGCACTTAAAGGCCTTAAAGCCTTTGATAAACTGGATCCAGGTAAACTATTATTATTTTATGAACCCCCCAGTATTGATGAAAGAATTATCAATCAATTTGCATTTTCAAGTGTCATGTCCAGTGCAACAATGATTATGGATGAATGGCTGGTTAGTCATCCGGATGTTTACAAACGGCTTATTATACCCAAAGAACTTAAATGGGAGATACGCGATAAACTTGATCAGGCCAACATCACCGAACGCATCCTTTTTCCCGGACTTGACGGACTGGCTCAATGGCTTAAAAGACACTACAAACCAAAAAAATAAACAATATGATATCTAAAATATTCCCATCAAAACTATCAAATAAAAAAGGACTACCACCCGGCTCACTCATTTTCGTAGGGGAGCCAAGAAATCATCCCATTGAAATTGAATACATTGGGTACCAATCAAAAGAATATGAAGAATTAAAAACATCAACCTTCCATGAAGCCTGGGCGCTTATTGATCAGAAAAAATCAGACTGGATCAACATCAATGGCGTCCACAAAGCATCAATAATCGAAGAAACCGGAAAGTATTTAGGTATCCATTCGCTTTGGCAGGAAGATATACTAAATACATCCCACCCTGTTAAATTCGAAATGGATGATGATCATCTGTTTATTATCCTAAAAATGCTTCGTATAAAAGATGGGATCATCGACACTGAACAAGTCAGTTTCATCCTGCACCAAAATGCACTCGTTTCCTTCCAGGAAAAACCCGGAGACCTTTTTGATACAATAAGAGAAAGAATACATAAACAACAAGGCCGTATATGCCAAAAACAGGAAGATTATCTATTAATCGCTTTAATAGATGTTATAACAGATCATTATTTTGAGATTTTAAATTTCACGAATCATCAACTGGAAAAGATAGAAGATGAAATCATGAACGCCTCTGATAACCAATTTTTTTCAAGATCCCAGGAAATGAAACGTGACCTGGTTTTTGTTCGTAATGCCATCCAGCCATTAAGCAAGATAATTAGGCAAATCAAAGAAGAGAGTGATTTAATCAACGAAGAAAATAAACCATTTTTTACTGACGTCATTGATCATCTGAATCAACTTAATATGATCATGAAAAATCAGTTCGAAATGCTCGGTCATCAAAAAGACATGTACATGTCGATGGTTAGTTTTAGAATGAACCAGGTTATGAAAGTTCTTACAATAATTGCGACCATATTTATTCCACTTACTTTTGTTGCCGGGATCTATGGCATGAATTTCGCACACATGCCCGAGCTTAACTGGCATCATGGATACCCGGCAGCACTTTCATTAATGGCAATCATTGCGTTAGCCATGTTATGGTTTTTCAGACGAAAGAAATGGTTATGAGAGAAAGAATAAATAAGCTGGGCAAAGAAGGTGTGCCTTTCTTATTCGTGATTGATTTTGAGATGGAAAAACCATTATTAATTCCATTAGATGAAATAAACGGAGAGGATATCAAATATACAATTGGAAAACAGACCAACACCCCGGAGAAAGAATCTTTTCCCGCGAATATATCTTTTTCAAAAACGCCCATATCCATTCAGCAATATAAAAAAGCCTTTAACAAAGTCCTGCAACACCTCCGTTATGGTAATTCTTATCTTGTCAACCTGACATTCCCTACACCGATAGAATGCAATCTAACAACCAGCAATATTTACCATCTAAGCCAAGCCCCCTACAAATTATTCATCAAAAATAAATTCGTGGTTTTTTCCCCCGAGCCTTTCATCCGAATTAAAAATGGACAAATATCGTCCTATCCGATGAAAGGAACGATTGATGCAACTATTCCCGATGCCCGGGAAAAACTCTTGTCCAACCAAAAAGAATATGCAGAACATGCCACCATCGTTGACCTGATTAGGAATGACATGAGTCTGTTTGCCAATCATGTAAAAGTCCGGCGATTCCGGTATATTGATCACATCAGCACCAATAATAAGCCTCTTTTACAGATGAGTTCATCTATTGAAGGAAAGTTACCTGCCAATTATAAAGAAAAAATCGGAGATGTTCTGTATAGCATGCTCCCTGCAGGCTCTATAAGCGGAGCGCCTAAGCAGAAGACCCTTGAAATTATCAAAGAAAGCGAAATCAGTCCGCGCGGTTATTACACTGGCATTGCTGGTATTTTTGATGGCAATAACCTTGAAAGTTTTGTTATAATCCGGTATATCGAGGAACAAAACGGACATCTTGTCTTTAAAAGCGGAGGCGGCATTACAGCCCAAAGCATTATGGAAGAAGAATACAATGAATTGATTGATAAAGTTTATCTGCCTTTTGAATATTGAAATTGTTCGTTGTTC
>CAZSGN010000227.1:0-4458 GCA_964606415.1 uncultured Bacteroidales bacterium | reverse complement strand
TGCCTTATGAAGGGATTAATATTAATATGGGTGCCCATTATCATTTTCTTGATAACTATGGACGTATTTGGCTTCCGGAAAAACCTTATGGAAAAGGAACATACGGATACATCGGCGGGAATAAATTTAAGCGTTGGGGCGGAGCAGTAGTTGGAAGTGACAGAAATATACTGGGGACAAAAAATGATCCTATCTATCAAACCCAACGAGACAGCATTGAACAATTTAACATTGATGTGCCAGCCGGAACGTATGAAGTCACACTTCATTTTGCAGAATTAATGACTGATAAAACCATGAAAAAACTGGTATATAACCTTGGCGCTGACGAAGAAACGGAACAGGCTATTGAGCGGGTCTTTGATATCAGCATCAATGGTGACATAATTTTACCAAATCTAAATATAGCCAATGATTTTGGAGAACTCCGGGCTGTCCGGGAAACATTTATTATTCAGGTTAAAAATAAAGGCATTAATATTAATTTTGATGCTTATAATGCCGGAGCAGTTCTTAATGGCATACAAATAAAAAAACAATATTAAACGATGAACCGAGCCATGAATATTTTTGACATACACATTTTGATGATTTTTTTAAGTTATGATATGTCGTAAAACATGGGTTTCAAAATCATGTCGAGCTCCATCAGCAATTGAAAATTAAAAAATATACAAATGAAAAATTTAAAACAAACACAACAGGTTCTTTTTTATTTCATTTTTTTCCTTGCACTGACTGCTTGTCAAGACCCAACAGGTAAAGAGCAAGAGAATGTAAAAATTCATGTACAACCTTTACTTGTCGGTGAGGTTACGCAAAACACGGCTGTATTACAAGCCAGAACCACTAAAACAGATAGCCTGGTTGATGAATATGATGTCCCGGGTAAAGCTGGCATAGGCAGATTTGAAATATCCACTGATCAGGATTTTAATCAGTGTAAACAAACAAAATGGATGAAATCTGAAAAAGAAAATGATTTTATCATCAAAGAGCAAGTAACAGACTTAGAGCCAGGGAAAAAATACTATTACAGGTTGGCATACGGACTTGATACTAATAATACCTTTTATAGTACTGCTGGCCATTTCAAGACACTACCTTCTTCATCAGCAAAAGAAGAAATATCATTTGCAATGGTAACAGGCATGCACCATTATCGTTTCTGGAAAGGCAACATAGAAAAACGTGGTGTTCCCGCGCCATCAAGTAAAGACTCAATACTTGGTTTTCCTGCCTATGAGTCCCTTGAGGAAATCAATCCCGATTATTTTATTGGTAACGGTGATAATGTTTATTATGATCATCGCCCCAATGGAGCCAACACCCAAAAAGATTCACTAAGAGCACATTGGCACCGTTTATATAGCATGCCCAGGCTAAGATCCTTTTTACTTACAACCGGAACATACTGGTTAAAAGACGACCATGATTTCCGTTATGATGATGCCGACACCACCAATTATAATAAGCCCGATGAATATATTCCTCTCCCTACCGTAGAGACAGGAATACAATTATTCCTCGAACAAACCCCGATTCACGATCCTAAAGAGGATGATAAAAAAACATACAGAACCCTAAGAATGGGTAAAGACTTACAAATCTGGATCCTGGAAAACAGGGATTACCGATCACCTAATACCATGAAAGATAGTCCGGAAAAATCCATTTGGGGACCCGAACAAAAAAAATGGTTAAAGAAAACACTGCTTGAAAGCGATGCCACATATAAATTGCTGATCTCTCCTACTCCCATGATTGGCCCGGATGATACCCATAAAATTGATAATCACTGTAATACGGGAGGATTTAGACATGAAAGGGATTCGTTTTTTAACTGGGTTAAAAAGCATAATCTGCATCAAGAAGATTTCTATATTTTATGTGGCGATCGTCACTGGAAATACCACAGTATTTTAGATGGAATTGAAGAATTCAGTTGTGGTGCTTTGGTTGATGGTAATTCCAGAATTGGTGTTAAACCTGGTGAAGGCACCGATCCGGAAGCATTGATCGAACAACCATATACCGATCAGAAGCCTACCGGTGGATTTCTTATAACTACCTTAAAATATGATCAGGATGAGCCTTATCTTCACTTGCAATGGTTCGATGAAAAAGGAAAACAATTGTATGAAGTAAAAAAATAAATATGCCAAAAGCTTTTTTTCTTCTTTTATTGTTAACTTTTTTGTTGGCTAATTGCAAAGGCCCTGATGACCAGGGGCCTTATTATTGGGAAGATCCTACCGTTAACGGAATTAATAAAGAAAAGCCGCATACCACCCTAACACCCTTTAAAAGTATAGAAAAGGCACAGAAGCATAACAACCGTTATGCTTCTGATTACCTATATCTCTTAAATGGGAAATGGGCTTTTCATTATTCCGGGGATCATAAGGATGCTCCTGGAGATTTTCATTCATTAAAATATAATGATCACCAATGGGACCAAATATACGTTCCATCAAACTGGCAATTAAAAGGGTACGGAACTCCTATTTACACAAACATTAAACACCCTTTTCCTGCTGAACCACCCTATATTAAAAAAGACAACCCTGTTGGTTTATACCGCAAAAAGTTTACTTTACCTGAAGAATGGGATAACAATACCATATTTATCCACTTTGACGGGGTGCAATCCGCTTTTGAACTATGGATCAATGGCAGAGAAGTTGGTTATAGTGAAGGCAGCATGACCCCTGCTGAATTTAATATTACACCCTATTTAAAACAGGACAAAGAGAATGTCCTGGCTGTAAAAGTATACCGTTGGTCAGACGGCTCTTATCTTGAAAACCAGGATTTTTGGCGGCTGAGTGGTATTTACAGGGATGTATATCTAATGGCTGTTCCCGATTATCATATCCGGGACTATCGTGTAATAACAGATTTTGACTCACAATACCAGAACGCTACTTTCCATCTAGATATGGAAATCAATAATTACCGTGATTCTATTAAGGAAAAAGAAATTAAAGTGATCGCCCAACTCCTGAATGCAAAAAATGATACTGTTTTTTCCCGGGAGTTGCAAATAGACCAGCAAATATCCCTGAATCAATCTATTCAAAAATCGTTTTCCCAAAAAGTGGAAAAGCCAAAACAATGGAGTGCCGAACACCCTTATTTATACCACTTAAACCTATTGCTATATCAAAATGATCAATTGCTGGAAGTCATTCCTTCAAAAATTGGCTTCAGGGAAGTTGAGGTCATTGACCATAAAGTTCACATTAATGGCAAGCCTGTCTATTTTTATGGTGTTAATCGTCATGAATTTGATCCGGATGAAGGCCGTGTAATATCAAAAGAGCGTATGATCAAGGACATTGTTCTGATGAAACAGCATAACATTAATGCTGTCCGTACTTCTCATTACCCCAATAGTCCACTTTGGTACAGCTTATGTGATCAATATGGTATATATGTAATGGATGAAGCCAATATTGAAAGTCATCAGCTCAGGCCTTATTGTGCTGACCATAAAGATTGGTTAGACGCCCACCTGGATCGTGGCATGTCTATGGTACACAGAGATAAAAACCACCCTTCTGTTATTTTCTGGTCCATGGGAAATGAAGCAGGTATTGGCGCTAATTTCTATCATCTCTATGACACTATTAAAGCCTATGATTCGACACGTCCGGTCCATTATGAAGACCGGGATCATAGATACGAGAAGCTAAGTCCTTCTCATTTCGATATTATTTCTAACATGTACGCAACCCCTGAAGAATTGATCAAACTTCATGATCAGTTTGCCCCGCGTCCAATAATCATTTGTGAGTATGTTCATGCTATGGGCAACAGTGTTGGTGGAATCGCTGATTATTGGAATGTAATCCGGCAATATGAGCGTATGCAGGGAGCTTTCGTCTGGGATTGGGTCAACCAGGGTTTAAGGAAATTCTCCGACGATGGAGAAGAATATTGGGCATATGGAGGCGATTTTGGTGACCAGCCCAATGATAGTTCCTTTTGCTTGAATGGTTTAGTCCATGCAGATCGCCGTATTACTCCAGCACTTAAAGAAGTTAAAACGATCTATCAATCAGTCGGTTTTAAAAAGATCTCTGACAATGGTGAATATTTTAAATTTAGCATAAATAATCATTATCCTTTCACGAACATGGATATTTTCCGCCTGGTTGTTTCACAAACTGTTAATGGTAAAGTGATCAAAAGCCAGGATATATCACTAAATACACCCCCAAATGAAAAAGAAAATGTTGCTTTCCGTTTAAAAAATGATCAAAGAAACAATGCGGAACATTTCCTTAATATTGATATTCAGTTAAAAGAAGATACCAAATGGGCTTTGGCCGGTCACTCTATTGCCAAACATCAATTTTTAATTGAATCCTTATCTTCACAAGATATCCGCACCTACGAAGACACAGAAATGGTTTCGATTAGACAAGAGAAAGAGGACCAAAACCTCTTTAT
>CAZSGN010000226.1:0-4496 GCA_964606415.1 uncultured Bacteroidales bacterium | reverse complement strand
TCTTTTTAAACAAGTTCGGAAAGAAGGTGAAAATGCAAAAATCAGTATAAGAAATAAAAGAAGGGATGACAACGAGGAGTTTAAAAAACTCCAGAAAGAAGGATTATACGAAGATGAAACCAAAAATGCAGAAGCTAAAATACAGGAATTGACCGATCATTATACGAAACGAGTTGATCAAATCGTTAATAATAAAGAAGAAGACATCATGACTGTTTAATAATTAATCCGAAGATGCCGGAAACATGTTGTTCCCCATCTTCTTTCCGCTTACATTAAAAGCTACCCGTGGGTAGCTTTTTTTATTTTCCTGCCCTGAAAAGAATTTCTTTTTCCTTTTTATTTAAGCTTTCATAACCAGAACTGGCTATTTTATCAAGAATGCGGTCAATCTCTTTTTGTTCTTCTTTTTTCCGTTTATTGTATTCCAGATCATCCTTCGGGACATAAGTGCTTCTTGCAGACCGCTTATTCCCATACGACACCTTCATCCTGGTCCTGGGCCGAAACCATGTAACCACTCCATCAATCAAACGGTTAATCCCCCGCGTTAAATCTTTACCCTGCTTATAACGGGAAGCAAATAAATAACCAAAAAAAGCTCCTCCCAGGTGGGCAATATGTCCGCCAGCATTACTTAATGGAATGGTCAATATATCAGTAATAATAAAAAAGAGAACGATATATTTAATCCTGACAGGCCCTAAGAAAATAAGATTAAGCGTGTAATCCGGCACATAAAACGAGATAGCTACTGCAACAGCCATCACAGCAGCAGAAGCGCCAAGCGCATGTGAAGCAGGGAGGTGTTCACTAAAAACCGGGAAAAGATTAAAAGCCAGAATATATAATAAAGCACCGGCCAGACCACCCCAAAGGTAAACCCCAACCAATTGCTTCTGATTAAAATAATGCAAAAATATCCGACCAAACCAATAAAACCACAGTAAATTAAATAAAATGTGCAGGAAGTCAAGATGCAGAAACATGTATGTCAAAATCGTCCATGGCCGGGTTATCAACTTATCAATAGAAGCGGGTACCATCAACCAGTTCCTGACAAGCAATGTGGCTTCATCTTTAGCATTGAAAAAGAAAAAGAAAACCACAACCAAATTAACAACAATAAAGATGGCTATATTAAAGTAAATTAACTTGGTAAGATTACTGCCCTGCTTGAAAGAAGATTTTATTTCCTGTCCAATATCCATTGTTGTCTATTTACCCATGAGGATTTTGAGAATTTATATTCCAATACTTGATCAGTAAGAAACCAAAAAGCATGCCACCCAAATGAGCAAAATGAGCGATACTGCTTCCTGGCATAGATAAACCCAGCATCAACTCAACAATAATCATCATTCCAATCATATATTTAGCCTTAATCGGATAAAATGGTAAAAATATAAGCATTAACTCGGTGTTTGGAAACAACATGCCAAATGCGAGCAGCACGCCATAGACAGCCCCAGAAGCCCCCACAGTCGGAACATCCATCCGCATACCAATATACTCACGTACTTGCTGTGTAGCATGAGCAATATGACTCTGGCTATCCGGAGACTCTTCCCAACGCATCAAAAAATCAAAAATACCAGCATTAGGATCATTGATATACTCTTTCACAAATTCCCTGAATAATTGAGGCGAAGGCGAATTGAGGAATTGATTGGCTGCTTCCAGCATAGATGATAACTGTAAATAATTAACAAAAGTATGCAACAAAGCAGCACCCAGGCCGGTTACAAAAAAATAAACAAAAAACCGTTTACTCCCCCAAACACTTTCAAGAATACGGCCAAACATCCAAAGCATCAACATATTAAAAAACAAATGTGTCAAATTGGCATGCATAAACATATGCGTGACCAATTGGTGTGGCCTGAATAAATCTGACTTAAAAAAGTATAATGCAAAGAACTTATACATGTCAATGCCAATAGCTGGTAATATCCATGATAAAACAAGCATTGCGATATTAATAATTAAAAGGTACTTGACCACAGGGGGCGTAAACATTTGTCTTGATTGTAGCATCACAAAAATTTAATTAGTAAAACGTTTATTAATCTCATCAAGGGAAATAATCTGAACAATTGTTTTCCCCCCCGGCGAATAACTCGGTTCCTCGCAGGCAAAAAGGCGATCAAAAAGTTCTTGCAAAGATTCTTCTGACATAAAAACGCCTCTCTTAACGCAAGCAGCAGATGCCAGTGACCTTGCTAATCGTTTTTTTGCACTCTCTTTCAAATCATTCTCCGTATTTTTATATTCTTCCACTAAAAGTTGCAACATCTTCTCCGGATCTTCATTTTTTGAAGAAGCCGGAATTGCATGAATGACAACAGAACGATTTCCAAAATCACGTATATCAAATCCCATTTTTAGCAAATCATCAGCAAGCTCTATTACAATTTGATAATCATGCGCATCAAGTTGAATGGTTTTTGGAAAGAGGCTTTGCTGCCCCACACTCTGCTCATGACTCATAGACCGGATAAACTGCTCATACAGGACTCTTTCATGTGCGCGTTGTTGGTCAATCAACATCAAGCCAGATTTAACCTGGGTCATGATATAACTTAACTTAAACTGGCTTAAACCCTTGCGTCCTCCTTGTTCTCCGGATAATGTATCCATAGAGGTTTCAGAGGATCTGTTCATAACCGAAGGTTTCTCAAATCCATGATAGAGCATCTCCCAATTAGAAAGATCATTCCGCTCTTTGCGGCTGATTCCATGACCTCCCCCACTGGATCCCGAATCATTAAACGGATTATAACCATGATCAACCCGGACTTCTGGTATAGATGGAGGGGTCGTATTACTCCCGGCAACAGGGATATCAATTTTACCTGCTGTATCAAAATCAATGGCCGGCATCATATTCGACTTACCAAGAGCCTGCTTGATACTCACACTCAAGATCTGCCATATTGCTCTTTCATCCTGAAATTTAATCTCTGTTTTAGTAGGATGAATATTAATATCTATAGATGAAGGATCAGTCTCAAAAAATAAAAAATAAGAAGGGATTTCATCATTGGCGATAAGCGTCCCATAAGCATTAGTAATGGCTTTATGAAAATAAGGATGCCGCATGTACCGGTTATTAATAAAAAAATATTGTTCCCCCATCGTTTTACGGGCTGTTTCTGGCTTTCCAATATAACCACTTATTTTAATTAATTCTGTATCAGACTCAAGTGGAATAAGGTTTTGATTGATATTTTTACCAAAAACATTAACAATACGCTGTTTGGGTTTCGATACCGGCAATGAATAAATTTCATTATCATTATGCACTAACTTAAATTCAACCGAAGGATTCGCTAATACCACCCGTTGAAATTCATTAACCACATGCTTTAGCTCTGTGGTATCCTTTTTTAAAAACTTCCGCCTTGCCGGGACATTATAAAAAAGACTCTTAACCATAAAATTACTTCCACTTCCACATTGAGCAGGTTCTTGCTTTTCAATTCTGGATCCCGAAATATCTATTTCTACTCCTAACTCGTCTTCTTTCCTCTTACTCTTCAGATTTACTTTAGCAATAGCAGCAATAGAAGCAAGCGCCTCACCCCGAAAACCCATTGTCCGGATAGCAAAAAGATCATTCACGTCTCTGATCTTGGAGGTTGCATGTCTTTCGAATGCAAGCCTGGCATCTGTTCCAGACATTCCACAACCATCATCAATAACTTGCACCAGCGTTTTTCCTGCATCCCTGAGCACAACCTGCACCTTTTGGGCTCCGGAATCAACAGCATTCTCCATTAATTCCTTAACGACTGATGCCGGCCTCTGGATAACTTCTCCTGCCGCAATTTGATTTGCTACACTATCCGGTAATAACTGAATAATATCCGCCATGCAAAAATAACTTTTAATAAAAAAGCAAATAAGAAATAAGGATCAAAAACAACAAAATGATAATCAAACGGATGTTCGATTTTTTCTTTGCTCTTTTAAGTTCACTAAAATAACCCTTTTTCATACCCCGCCGCAATAAAGAAGAATAAGGCTTATCTTTCTCTCTGCTCATTTCAGCTTCAATCTCTTTAACCCGTTGATCTAATTGTTCTTTGCGCTCATTGTAATAAAGCGGTTCATAATTAAATTGCCGGTGCCGTGGTGATTTGAAAAAATTGATCAGTGCCATTTGTTTGATATAAATAGTTTTTCATTGCAAATTTAGGATTATTTTACCTTCAAACCTAATGATGATCGTTTTGCTTGATTAAGGTTTTTTTGCGTTGTGTTCCAATCCTGATTAATATCATAAGTGTTTTATCAAATCAAAATGGTCATTTGTGAATGCTGACCAACGCCACCACTTTCCTTCTTTTATAAATCAAAGATGCTCAATTTATAAACATTTTATTTAGAACATATCTAAAATAGTTTAAATTTGGCACATTTTTAGCTGAGATAATATATATGGTTCTACTCTTATTTTAATGGTTAAATATTTAAATGATATAAGACACTGT
>CAZSGN010000225.1:0-4523 GCA_964606415.1 uncultured Bacteroidales bacterium | reverse complement strand
CAATTCAGATATTCAACTCACCCAACGGGAACAAGAAGTTCTCAAATTAATTTGTAAAGGATATTCAACCGGTGAAATTGCTGATGAATTAAACATCAGTCAACGAACCGTTGAAAGACACCGCTCAAGCCTGCTCTTTAAAACTGAATCATCCAACTCTATTAAACTGGTGCTGTACGCCATAAGAAATAATCTTGTCGACATCTCCTGACGGTTTTCACCCATCGTTGATTGGGTGTTATCCTCTTAAAAATGAGTAGAACTAACCTTTCATACGGTTTCCTGATGTTATATATTTGTTATATACATGAATGAATATGGGGCGTTTCAATATCTTAATTGTCGATGATAACATTCATTTTCTAAATGCTTTTCGTTTTATTCTATTGAATGATCACGAAGACAAAATTAATGAAATTTTTTTGGCAAAAAACGGAGAAGAATGCTTGCAGATATTGAAAGATAAATCTGTAGATATTGTTTTTATGGATAAAAACATGCCGGTTATGGATGGTGTAGAGGCAACAAAAAAAGCAGTTGATTTATATTGGGGGATTAAAATTATCGCGGTCTCTTTTCATTCTGAATTAAATGACGTCAAGCGAATGCTGGAAGCAGGGGCGCGAAATTACATCGTGAAAGAAGAGATTAATAAAGAGGTATTAGGTAAATGCCTTGTAAAATAATCAAAGCTAAAACCTTAACTTTTCATGGCCTAAGGTTTTAAAGGGAGGTGGTTTATATAAACATCTCCCTTTTTTATTAGAAAAAAAATCTCTGTAGAACTAGCACTGCAAGGAATATAAAAAATCAAAACATTTCTTTTATATTCGCAGGTAGAAGTTTCCGAAAAAAAGAGGATCCCCGATATGGTTCGATCGATTAATAAAGATAAAGGGTTGTTGAAAAATTACGTGGATGAAATGGCAGCTTCGCTGGTTTGCTGTGAAATTGAAGTGACACCACAAAAAACAGTGCATTCATTAAAGATAATTGAATACAATAAAGCTTTTGAAACCACTTTCGCCCACCAGGAAAATAAAGAAGACCTTACCAATTATCCTCTTTCATCTGTTCTCCCGGATATCCGAACATCCCTTAACCCCTTTCTCGAAAAATTTTTAGATCCCCCCACCGACCTGGATACAATTAATATCAATTATTATCATCCGGGGCAAAAAGCAGAATACTTATTAGAAGTTACTTTTACAAAAGAATATTTTATATTTATCCAACTTAAAAAGACATCAATCCCTGTTAACGTTAATCAGGAAACCCATATACTCGATCAATTATTTAAAAGTTCTGAAGATATACTTCGACTGGTTGATCCGGATTGTAATATTCTGATGGTAAATAAACCTTTTGCCCGTCTGGCATGCCAGGAAGAAGCAGAAATCACCGGGCTTAAATGTTATGAAACCATTGTGCGGAGAGAAGACTGCAAAGAAAAAAGCTCCTGTCCCTTACTACCCATATTAAAAAAAAACGAACAAATTGAAGAACAAATCACTTTATCTTTTAATGGATCAAAAAAGCACTTTTTATACCATGCGATACCAATATTAAGTAAAAATGGTGAATTACTTTTTTTCCTCGAACAATTCAAGGAAATTACAACCATTAAAAAGAAAGAAATTCAATATTCACAACTGCTTGACACCCTTAGTGATCCGATCTTGCTCATCAATCAACATGCCGATATCCTTTCTTCCAATCATGCTTTGTTAGTTTACCTGGGTTATATGCAAACCCCCTCTTTTTCCCACTTGGAAGAGATTATCCATCAGGATTATACAGAGGAAATTATTAACAAAATAAAAACACTCTCAAAACATTCTTTTTTCACCCTTCAACCTTTTATAAAAAAAGCATCTGGCGAGTATACAAAAAACAAAATCCGGGTGAGAGCATTGAACCATTCAGAAAACATATTTCAAGTTCAATTTTTCCCAAACCTCAATCACTATATATTTTATGAACTCGAAAAAAACAACGGGCAGTTAGAAAGAACGCTAAATCTCTCTCCAGATGCCATCTCAATCCTGGATTTGAAAGGGAATTATATTTACTGCAACCAGTCATTCTTAGACTTTTTCGAAATCAAAGACGCTAATGATATACTTGGGAAAAATGCCTTATGTGTCATTCCTGAAAAATATCATACACAATATAAACAAAAGTTTTATCATCTAATCGAAAAAGGTTCAATACATAATAATAACCTCCGCTATGAAAACGCGAAAAGAGAGAAATTTCAACTATCTATTTCTGCCACAATTACTTACGGCCAAAACGAGCGATCAAAAGCCATCTTTGTAATAATCCGGGACAACACAAGTCATCAAAAGACAGAAGAACAATTCCGGTTTATGGCGGAAAACATCCGGGATGTTATCTGGACCATGGATTTAAATTTGCGAACCTATTATGTCAGTCCTTCTATTAAATACCTTACAGGCTATACACCCGAAGAACATATAAAACAGGATATTTACCAACGATTCACTCAAGAAAGTGCAGATTTTGGAATCGCCCAATTTTCTTCGGACCTGATGAAAATGAAAAAAGGAGAACTGCCTCCTGACTATACATTTACCGGTGAGATGAGCTATCGTCACAAAGAAGGACATGAAGTACCTACCGAGATCAAAGTTTCTGCTATTTTCAATGACGATAATGAGATCGTAGGCATTCAAGGTGTTTCAAGGGATATCTCTGCCCGAAAAAAAGCAGAAAAAGAATTAGAGCAATACAAAAACCAATTAGAGCAATTGGTTCTCAAAAGAACAAAGCAGTTAAAAGAAAATGAAACCCGTTTCAGGGCCATCGTACAACATCTTAAAGATACAGTTGCGATTATTAATCCAGATACAACCATTACCTACATTACTGAAACAGCACAAACAATACTTGGCTATCCCCCGGATGCATTAATTGGCCATAAAGCATCTGAATTAATCCACCCCGAAGATTTGTTAACAATCACAGAAGGGCTAAATAAGGTATTAGAAGGAAATAATGATTTTATACCCACTGAAATACGTGGTCGTCATGCTGAAGGACATTGGGTATATCTTGAGCTTGTTGCCGAAAATCTTATCGGCTATCCCGGAATTGACGGCATCATAATAACTGGTCGGGATATCACAAATCAGAAACTGTCAGAATTATCACTCAAACGCAGTGAGGAGAAGTTCAGGACTATTTTTAACTCTACAACAGACGGAATCACTATCACAGACACAGACGGAAATTTTATCGAAGCCAACGAAATGGCTATCAAAAGAACAGGCATCAGCAAGGAACAATTTTTCCGGTCTAACTTAAGGGACATCTTAAACGAAGACCACAGGATGGATAAGTTTACCAAACACTTATTAGAAAAAGGCTTTGTTACCTTTGAAAGCAATTACATCAACACTCATGGCGATAAAGTATACCTCGAAATCAGCAGCCGCCTCATGCTACTCGATGACAAACAAGTTTTTTTACATGTGACGCGAGATATCTCTGACAGGAAAAACCTTCAACGAAAAATCACCAAAACAATTTTTGAAACAGAGGAAAAAGAGCGTAAAAGATTCGCCTCTGACCTTCATGATCAATTAGGCGCATCCCTAAGTGGCACTAAAATGTACCTCAACTTGTTGCTTAAAGGCAAGCTTGATGAAGATAAACAAAAAAAACTACTTGTCCAGGCCAAAGACCTCATTGCCGAAGCAGCCGCATCAACAAGAGAAATTGCCTATAATCTTAAACCTCATCACCTCAACGATTTTGGATTGATAAGCGCAGTAGAATCTTTTATCCAACGTATTAACAATGTCACAGATATCAATATTGATTTTGAAAGCAAGAATTTCACTGAAAAATTTGACGAAACAACAGAGCTGGTGCTTTACCGTGTAATTCACGAACTCATCAACAACACCATTAAACATGCGAAAGCCTCTGAAATATCAATCAACCTAACAGAATCCCGGAAGAAAATCATGCTTTTTTATCAGGATAACGGGAAAGGATTCAATCCTGACGACATTATAATTAAAAACCAGTCAAATGGCATGGGGCTGAATAATATCATCAATCGAATTGATTCAATTGGCGGAAAATATAAAATAAATTCCGCACCTGGCGAAGGTTTTGGATGTATATTTGAAATAAATCGTTAGTTTTTTTGTTAAATAAAGGTATTTACCTTAATTTTACATCAAAACATAAATAACTATGCACAGGGTAATTATCGTTGATGATCACAAAATCTTCCGGGATGGATTCAAAATGGTTATAGACTCCATTGACCAGGTTAAACTTGTTGGTGAAGCAACAAACGGAAAAGAATTTCTTGATCTTATCAAATCTATTAAGGCTGATGTGGTTTTCATGGATGTCAATATGCCGGTTGTTGATGGTGCCGAAGCAACTCAGGAGGCACTTAAGATACAACCAGACCTGAAAATCATCGCCATTACTAGCTATGACAGTACAGAATATGTCAACAAAATGCTTTTCGCGGGCGT
>CAZSGN010000224.1:0-4628 GCA_964606415.1 uncultured Bacteroidales bacterium | reverse complement strand
CCACACACACAAATAAATTAAAACTCAATCGTAATTAATTTACTGCGAAACTTTAATAAAGAACTTTATAATCAAGAGCAAAACTATTTTTCAACAGCAACTAATTTCGATACAGCGTCAAGATACGCTTCAACCGAAGCCGTGACAATATCGGTATTTGCCCCAAAGCCATAATAATACACCTCTCCGCTATGCACCTGCATATGGACTTTACCAATATCATTAGAGCCATTGGTTATTGCCTGCACAAGAAATTCCTCAATTCTCGGGTCTTTTTTGATGATACTTTTGACAGCAGAAATAGCCGCATCAACAGGTCCATTACCCCGTGATGTTTCGGTGTATTTATGCCCAAACATTTTCAAAGTAACTGTTGCTTCAGGAATAGCAGATTTACCGCAAATAACCTGGAGATGTTCCAACTGCAAGGCTCTTTCATCATGAGATCCTCCATCCATCAATACGACGAGGTCTTCATCATCAAGTTGTTTCTTTTTATCAGCCAATTCAAGAAAACGATCATAAACTTTGTCCATATCCTCTTTGGACAATTTATATCCCAGTTTCTCAAGCCGATGATTCAATGCAGCACGGCCACTTCTGGCAGTCAACACGATAGAAGACTCATTGATTCCCACATCATGCGGGTTAATAATTTCATAGTTTTCCCTGTTTTTCAGGACCCCATCCTGATGAATGCCTGATGAATGAGCAAAAGCATTCCGGCCAACAATTGCTTTATTAGGCTGGACAGGCATCCTCATTAATGAAGAAACAAGGCGACTTGTTTTATAAATCTCTTTTGCATTGATATTGGTATCAAAATCAATATCTTTTCTGCTACGCAAAGCCATGACGACCTCTTCCAGCGAAGTATTACCAGCCCGCTCGCCAATACCGTTAACGGTAACCTCTACCTGGCGTGCCCCATTCAAAACACCTTCGATAGAATTGGCTGTTGCCATACCCAGATCATTATGGCAATGCGTTGATAAAATGGCTTTATCAATATTCGAAACATGATCGGCAAGATACTTGATTTTTGCCCCATACTCATACGGCATGGTATAACCCGTTGTATCAGGGATATTTAACACAGTTGCACCGGCATTAATCACCGCTTCGCAAACCCTGGCCAGGAATTCGTTCTCCGAACGACCGGCATCTTCAGCATAAAACTCCACATCATCCACAAATTTCCGGGCATAAGCAACCGCATCAACAGCCCGCTCAATAATTTCATCAGGCGTGGCATTAAATTTATGTTTAATATGATATGGAGAAGTACCTATTCCGGTATGAATCCTTTTCCTTTTTGCAAATTTCAAAGCATCAGCTGCCACTTCAATATCTTTTCTAACCGCTCTTGTCAGGGCACAGATAACAGGCTTAGAAATAGCCTTAGAAATTTCAACAACCGAATTAAAATCACCAGGACTGGAAATAGGAAAACCCGCTTCGAGAACATCGACTCCCAGCGCTTCAAGTTGTTTAGCAACCTCGATTTTTTCTATGGTATTCAATTGACAACCAGGGACCTGCTCACCATCTCGCAGGGTAGTATCAAAAATCTGTACGCTATTGGTAGACGACATAATTAAGTCTGTTTAAAAATGTTACAATGATTTGTTCTGTTTAAAAGCACAAATTTAACTAAATTTACCATTAGAAGAATAAAAAAACCTATTTTCTATTGATTTAATGGCTTTTCGGACGAAAAAGAAGATGGAGGTGAAAAAGATGAAGCAAGACTGAGTTCATTACCCATTATTATTCTGGAAATACGCTGAGAAGCTATGTAAGGAGGGCAATGATAATTAAACAAGTTATAGCTGGGCCAGTCGGCTATTTTATTCATCGCATTCTTCATATAATAATTAATATAAGAAGTAAAATGAGGGCCCTTATAATTACTAGTATTGGTAATCATTACCCATACTTTTCCATCCGGCATTTTTTTAAGCATGGCCGAAGTGCCTGCAAATGATCCTGTTCGCCACCAATGAGTTGAATCCGTCCCCTTCCAACCAACAGGATCAAGCTTGTCCGTTGATTTAACCATGTAATCAATCGTTTCCGGCTTTAAGATATCCTGAGAATTCGTATCTCCATCAACTGCAGCAATAAGTTTCAGTAAAGAAGGAGCCGAAGAAATCCAGCCTCCCGCTGCACCCAATGTTTCAATATCATTACCGCCATATTGACGCGGAACATGCTTTCCTGAGCCATCAAAAGAATAAACCTCATAATTATTATTCGTGTAATAATTTACTTCATCGGGATACTTTCCATTAATAAAATTTCGTCCCAGCCGCATATCATAAATATCAAGTGGCAATAACACAGATTGCCGGACATATTGTTCATAAGGGAGACATGTCATTTTCTCGATAACTTTTCCTAATATAGCATATCCAAAATTAGAATAATAACTCTTGCTTCCAGGTTCAAACCCCAAATGCCTGTATTTAAGAACATATCTAATGATCATATCCAAATCCGGCGCCTGATGATAAATCCCCATATAATTGGCAACATGACGGGGGATAAACATAGGATCACCCGCTCCGCGGGTCCATCCACCGGAATGATGAAGTAAATGCGCAATAGTCACATCTTTCACCCGCTTATCCCGGATATTAAGGAATAAACTGTCATTCAACAAGCCCTCTTCTCCAAAAACCTGATCATCAAGATGAATAATACTATCCTCCACCATTTTCATGATGGCAATTCCGGTAATTAATTTGGACACACTGGCAATTCTAAAAAGATGAGAAGGCTGAACTTCAATCTTCTCCTCTACATTAGCATAACCATATCCTTTTGAATAGATCAATTTACCCTCATCCATCAATGCCACAGTAGCTCCTTTAATGTTCCATTTTTGCATAAATTGATCAATAACCCGGTCAAAACCATTCATGGCCGGATAATCACTCAATTTATTGTAAATCCGGTAAGGGTATTCGTGCTGTATTTGCCTTTGATCTTCTGAAATACTCTCCCCAATCTCAGAAAAAGAAATCAACCCGCTACTGGCAATTAATACCAATAAAAATACCATTATTCGCAAATATTTAGGCGTATGCATAAAACCTCTAAACTTCCACATATTCAACTGGTTTCGTTCTTTTTACCAAAAATAAGGCCAAAAATAAACAATCTACATGAATAATGATATGATTTATTAACAAGAAAATGTCAAAACAAGAAAAAAACCTTGAAATAATAAGTAAATAATTCACTTAACATGTTATGGCATAAGCGATTCAAGCGCTAATTAATGAAGAAAGGAAAAAGAATAAAAAATCAAGGGATTAAATAAGAATTCAGTGTATATTTTTGTATTATCCGTTTTTCCAATAACTTTTTGTAGGTCTTTATTTTATCATCAGGATACAACTCATAAGCAATTTTAGCCCAATCCAATGCAACAACTAACTTGTCCCGGAATTCAAATGCCAAAGCAATATTGTAGCAAGCTTTTCCTGCTTTTTCATCATCATCATCCTCAATATAGTCACTCCATATATTCACCGCTTTTTGCCATTGCTCCCTCCTGACCAGTCCTGCAGCCCTAATAAAATCAAAATTAACATCCTGATAATAAAAACGCTGCTGTGGTTCCCATTGCGGAAGCAACCTTTGTCCATACGATTGAACTGCTTTTTCGCAAGACATCCTGTAAGCATCCTGTCTTTCGGGTAACTGATCAAAAGCCACTGAAGGATCCGGATGTATTGCTGACCAAGTCAGCGTATCCTTATTCAGGTATTCATCCTGCAGCTCCCATTCACCCGGTGTGTAAATACGCCAAAGTGAGGAATTATATACCCACTGTCGAACAACATATGCATAATCATCAGCCGAATAACTAACTTCTACACTATCCTTTATTTTCACATATTCAAGAGCTATAATCATATCAGCTTCATGATCTTTCGCTACTTTTGAAATAACTATTTCCGGTACCTGAATAATATCTGCATGGCTCCCCTTTTCTTTTTGCCAGCTTGTCACCATAAACTCAGGTTCATCAGCAAAAGGCACTCTGGTCATTTCAGACTTCAGGGCATTGAAATAATATTCGGCAATTAATTTCGAAGCCTCATCTTGCTGCAACTTTTCCGCTCTGTTTTCATTGATTTTTTCAAGAGGAAGGACATAATTTTCATATAGCAACACCACCTTCTTTCCTGCAAAAGGAACATTTGTCGGAGGCGCTTTGAGCACTTCGAGCCGGGTGTAGTCATAAGTAGCGCAAGAAAAAAAGAAAAATAAAGGCAGCAGAAAACCTGCAAGCCGGTATCCTGTCCGCTTACCGCACCTGTTCATTAAGCACTCCTTTGTCTTTAATGCGCCTGTTAAGTTTGTGTATGTAGTCTTTAGCTTTTTTAACATCATACTCATAATAAGCTTTTTTTGCCCAATCAAGGGCTGCTTCTAAATCATCATCCAATTCCTTTGCCAAAGCCATATTAAAATGTGCCCTGCCGGCAACTTTTGAGTCTGTATTTTTTGTGTTCTCAAGCCAAATTTGCTCAGCCTCTTCCCAATCATTCATTTTGACACACTAGCATCCGAAACTTTTCAAAAATAACCTAAAAAAATCTCTATATCCCAAT
>CAZSGN010000223.1:0-4699 GCA_964606415.1 uncultured Bacteroidales bacterium | reverse complement strand
CCTGGGTGGTGTGTTGGCCGTTGACAAAACTGTAATATTCTTCACCGTATTGTTTGCCATGGGTGAGTGCAATTTCAATATCTTCTCCTTTCAGATGAATGATCGGGTAAAGGGCTTCTGAGCTCATGTTATCTTCGAGCAGGTCATACAATCCCCTTTCGGAAACATAAGTGGTGCCATTAAACTTGATCTTTAGCCCGGCGTTAAGATAAACGTAATTTTTCAGCAGGTTCTCGATATATTCTTCACGATAATGGAAAGAGCCAAACATCTCCTCGTCCGGTTTAAAACCCGTGTAAACACCATTTTTTTCGTTTGGTGCATCCAGGGTTTCTTCGCTGATTAATTCTCCTTTTTGGAAAGTGGCTTTCTTTCCTTTCCCTTCCCGGTAGGAAATAATGGTAAAGTTCATGGACAAGGCATTGACAGCCTTGGTACCTACCCCGTTAAGGCCAACTGATTTTTTAAATACCTTGGAATCGTATTTGGCGCCTGTATTCATTTTGGAGACCACATCCACCAGTTTCCCCAATGGAATCCCGCGTCCGTAATCGCGTATTTCAACCTGGTGGTCAGTAATTTTGATATCAATGCGGGAACCGTTGCCCATCATGAATTCATCGACAGAATTATCGAGGGTTTCTTTAAGAAGAATGTAAATACCGTCATCATGCGAAGAGCCATCGCCAAGCTTGCCGATGTACATGCCGGGGCGTCTGCGGATATGCTCTTTCCAGTCTAACGTTTTAATCGAATCTTCTGAGTAGTTTGTTGTCATATTCGGGTAACAGTTTATTGTCGCAAATATAGTCTATAATAATGTTGCCTTGTTTATTGTTTTTTCAACATGTCTGGCTTTTTAAAACCGGAAAATATTTTGAATTATTGTGAACAGGTGATTTTTTAACGGTTCCCGGTGTTTATATTGATGCAACAATATGTTAATAAAATGTTTATTTTTGAGCTTTCTTATGTTAGAAGTAGTTGACTTACATATTTATAATGGACGGGAGGTGCTTGTTGAAAACTTTAGCTTTTCTTTGAAGAAAGGTCAGCATAAAGTGATCACGGGGGATTCAGGAACCGGCAAAACAACTTTGTTGTATGCGTTGCTTGGTTTCTTTCCTGTTAAGCAGGGACGCATTTGTTGGCACGAGGAGGCTACCGGCAGGTGTGTCGATGATCCCCTGTTGATTCGTCAGCAAACAGCCTGGTTGCCCCAGGATTTTACGATGCCGGTTGATAAGCCCCGGGAGCTGGTTGATTTGCTCGCCGGCTTTTCTGTCAACAAACATTATTTTGATGCTGATATGCTGGCATATTATCTTGATCAGCTTGGTTTATCCCCGGTCATTTTGGATCAGCACACACATACATTGTCTGGAGGTGAAAGGCAACGTATATTGTTTGCCATTGCCCTGGCTATGAATAAGCCGCTTATTCTGATGGATGAGCCTACTTCCGCGCTTGACCGTAAGTCTATTGATAAGTTGTTTCGTGTGATAGATTCTATAAAAGATCGAATGGCTTTGTTATCTGTTTCCCACCATCCTGATTGGGTGCGGGTATGTGACCAGGAAATGATTATTGATAAGAAATAAGAGGGATGGAACAAATAAAAGATATACAAATTATACGCCTTGTGGCCGGGTACTTTCTCCTGATTTTACCGGTTTTGGTTTTCCTTTATTATCGCACAGGCCTGGTTAAAGATACCCTGGTGGCTATTGCCCGCATGACCCTGCAGCTTTTGCTTGTTGCTGTTTACCTTGATGTCATTTTCAGGATTAACCAGGCATGGATTAATTTGCTCTGGGTGCTGATTATGCTGATGGTGGCGGCATACACAACTGTCCGGCGCAGTAATTTGCCTCATAAATATTTTCTGCTGCCTGTTTTTGTTTCTACATTGATTAGCGTTGTTGTTATTGATGCTTTCTTTTTAGGTTTTTTGATCCGGCTGGATTATTTTTTCGAAGCACGTTATTTTATTCCGATTACAGGAATATTGATGGGAAATACTTTGCGCATCAATATTATTGGATTAAGTTCGTTTTATGATCAGTTGAAGAAGGAGCTAAATCTTTACCGGTTTTTTATTGCGAACGGTGCAACCCGGTCCGAGGGCCTGAGGCATTTTATGCGCCATGCACTGCGCATGGCTTTTAATCCGCTTATTGCTACGATATCAATTATTGGCCTGATTAGTTTGCCGGGTGTGATGACCGGTCAGATCCTGGGCGGAAGTGATCCGGTTATTGCTATTAAGTACCAGGTGATGTTTATGATCAGTATCCTGGTGTCTTCACTGATCACGGTTGTGTTGACCATCTGGTTTGCCAACAGGTATGTTTTTGACCGGAATGATAATCCAGTTCATATTTTGTAACTAATGAATGGCTATGAATGAAGAGGAGAAAATGGAAGAAATACGCAGGTTGAAAGAAGAGAACCGCAGGTTGAAAGAGCAGTTGAAGCAGAGGGTTGATTTTGAGCAGGAAAGAAAAAGCAAGCTTGATAAAATTGCTGAAATTGCTCAGAAGACAGGCGCTGTTATTTTTAAGTTGCGGTTAAGTGATGGTATATATGAATATATTTTTGGAGCATTGTATGAAATAACAGGTGTCTCACCGGATGAAGCATATCATCATTCTTTTTTTATTAAGGAGGCTGTGCATCCTGATTGGCATCGTCGTATTGAAGAAGAAATAAATAAAGTAAAACATGGCCAGGCAAGTAAGTATCTGGAATATCCTGTTTTGCACCGGAATAGAGAAACCCGTTGGGTCCGGCAGGATAACTTTTTTGATCGTGATGAGGAAGGAAATATTATTGCTATCGAGGGTATTGTCTTTGATATTACCGAGAAAAAGAAGCTGGAGCAGCAACTGGTAAAAAAAGAGGCTTTTTTGGAAGCACTGCTTAATAATTTGCCTTTTGATGTATGGGCGCGAGACAGGCAGGAGTATGTGACTTTTCAGAATCAACGTTCCATTGAGCTTTGGGGTAATACAGTGGGTACTGATATTGACGGATCCCCCGAAGATGAAAGGATTAAACATGACTGGCGTCAAAATAACCAACGAGCGTTTGAAGGCGATATTGTTGATTATGAGCGTGAAATCCATGTCAGCGGACGGCAGATGTGTTTCAGGAAGATTGTTGCTCCTGTCTGGGAAGGTGATGATATTACAGGTATACTGGGCATTAATATTGATATAACAGCCGAAAAACAAATCAGGCGCAAATTAAAGCTCGAGCAGGAACGCATCCGGGCGATACTTGATAATCTTACAGATTTGATTTTCATTGTGGATGAGGACACCAGGATCCTTTATGCGTCTCCTTCGGCAATCAGCTATTTGGGATATAGCAAAGAGCAGTTGATCGGTTTAAAAGGAATGGAGCTGGTTCACCCTGATGACATTGAAGTGGTGAAGCCGGAATTGGATGAGGTTATTGATAAAAAGAATACTTATGTGCCCACGGAATTCAGGTTGAAAAAAGCCAACGGTGAATGGCTGCAGGTTGAGGCGGTGGCCAATAACAGGCTGGATAACCCGGTAATAAATGGCATGGTGGTTTCGGTGCGGGATATCTCTGAAAGAAAAAAATTTGAAAAGGATCTCAGGGTGGCTGAACAAACGTTTCGTAATTTGTTTATGAACTCACAGGTGGGCCTCTTTCGTTATGATTATATCAACAGAATAATGACGGCAGCTAATGATATGACTGTTCGCATATTAGGGTATCAGGATCAAAAGGATCTGATTGATTCGTTTACCCCGCTTCAACATATTATTTCTGATGATGATTACCAGAAATTAAAAGGAAAAGTTGATCAAAATGAAGATTTGAAAAATATTGAGTTGATGATTAGGGACAAGAAGGACAATCAATACTGGGTGCGGGTGAGTGGTAAAATTAATTTTGAAAAGCAATGGATAGAAGGTGTTATTGAAGATATTACAACTGAAAGGCATGCCCTTGATTCATTGGTTGAGAATGAACGAAAATTCCGCCAGATTTTTAATAGTAATTCCGAGGCCATCATTGTTTCTGATCTTGAGACCTTTAAAATTGTGGAAACAAATGAGTTCTTTCAAAAAGAGATGGGTTACAGCCGGCAAGAATGCAGGCAGATGTCTCTGCTTGATTTTGTTGATAAAAATGATCATACTCATTTCCCTGATCGACTGGAGCGTTTAAAGCAAGGAGAGGAAATCCCGTCAATTGAAGTGGAGGCTTTCAGGAAAGATGGCACTGCCCTTCCTGTTGAGATCAAGAGTAAAAAGATACATTATGAAGGCAGGGATATGGTTTTGGTCGTTGCCAGGGATGTGCGTGAACGAAAAGAGATGGAGCGGAAGATTATCGATAGCATGATGGAAGGAGAGGAACAGGAACGCCGCAGAATCGCCTCCGATCTGCATGATGATATCGGGCCTTTGTTGTCAAGCCTTAAATTATACATCTCGGTTATACAGAATGCCCGGGACGAAGAAAAAAGAAAACATGCCATTGAGAAATCAAGTGTTGTTGCCCAGGAGATCATTAATAATATACGCTTTATTTCAAATGCTTTAAGTCCTTATACTTTACAGAACTTTGGCCTCAGTGCTGCCATCGATTCTCTTGTTGAAATGACCGGGGACTTTATAACCATTGAACGTAATATACGCATACAGAAGCTGCGTTT
>CAZSGN010000222.1:0-4707 GCA_964606415.1 uncultured Bacteroidales bacterium | reverse complement strand
TGGATATATTGCGTCAACATTCTTCATTATCCAATCCAATGGATAAGCAGTTTAATTATGCAGAAGAATTCCAGAAATTGGATTTAAAAGCTGTAAAGAATGATCTTCATCATTTAATGACGGACTCTAAAGACTGGTGGCCAGCAGACTGGGGTCATTATGGCGGACTTTTTATCCGGATGGCCTGGCATAGCGCTGGAACATACCGTGTTGCTGATGGGCGTGGAGGAGGCGCTACCGGTAATCAGCGCTTTACGCCGGTTAACAGTTGGCCGGATAATGTAAGCCTTGACAAGGCAAGACGCTTGCTGTGGCCTGTCAAACAAAAGTATGGTAAGAAACTTTCCTGGGCTGACTTGATGATCCTGGCCGGTAATGTAGCTCTTGAGTCTATGGGCTTTAAAACTTTTGGTTTTGGTGGTGGACGTGAAGATGTGTGGGAGCCCGAAAAAGATATTAATTGGGGGCCGGAGCATGAATGGCTTGCTGACGAGCGTCATGATGATGGCGGGAATCTGGAGGGCCGCCTCGCTGCCGACCATATGGGGCTTATTTATGTCAACCCGGAAGGGCCCAATGGCGAACCAGATCCCTTAAAATCGGCAAAATTCATTCGCCAGTCTTTTAAACGCATGGCAATGAATGATTACGAAACAGTTGCACTGATTGCCGGGGGACATACTTTTGGTAAGGTGCATGGTGCTGCTTCGGAAGAATATAATGGGCCAGATCCCGAATCAGCGCCTATTGAAGAGCAAGGCCTGGGGTGGAGAAACAGTTTTGGCACCGGCAAAGGGCCGGATACGATTACAAGCGGACTGGAAGGTGCATGGACGCAAAAACCGACCCAATGGGATATGGGTTTTTTTGAAAATCTTTTTGAATATGAGTGGGAGTTGACTAAAAGTCCTGCAGGGAAGCACCAATGGAAACCCAAAGACAAATCTGCCAATGAATTGGTGCCGGATGCTCATATCCAGGGAAAGAAAAATCCCCCGATGATGCTTACCACCGATCTTGCATTAAAAGCAGATCCTGAATATGAGAAAATATCCAGGCATTTTTATGAAAATCCGGAGGAATTTGCTGATGCTTTTGCCCGTGCATGGTTCAAGCTTGTACATAGGGATATGGGGCCTAAATCTCGTTATCTTGGGCCGGAAGTACCTGAAGAAGATTTGCTCTGGCAAGATCCTGTACCTGCGGCGGATCATGCTTTAATTGATAAAGAAGATATAGCTCAATTAAAAACCAAAATATTGAATTCTGGTTTGTCTGTTTCCCAGCTTGTTATTACTGCATGGGCGTCAGCTTCTACTTTTCGTGGTTCAGATAACAGGGGAGGGGCTAATGGTGCGCGAATACGGCTTGCTCCACAAAAAGACTGGGTAGTGAATAATCCGGATCAACTGGAAAAGGTCTTGGAGATACTCCAAAGTATACAGGAGGATTTTAATAGTGCGCAATCCGGAGATAAAAGAGTGTCGCTGGCTGACTTGATTGTATTGGCAGGATGTGCGGGTGTGGAGAAAGCAGCTAAAGATGCTGGTCATGATGTTAATGTGCCATTTACGCCAGGCCGTATGGATGCATCTGCAGAGCAGACTGATGTTGATTCATTTAACTATTTGGAGCCACAAGCTGATGGTTTTCGCAACTATTATAAAAAGGAATACAGCCAATGTACCGAAGACATGCTTGTTGATAAAGCCCAGTTGCTCAAATTAACTGCTCCGGAGATGACCGTTTTAATCGGGGGTATGCGTGTCCTGAATACCAATTTTGATAACTCCTCGTATGGTGTTTTCACAGAGCGTCCGGAAGTGCTGACCAATGATTTTTTTGTGAATCTGCTTGATATGGATACTGCGTGGAAGCCTGTCTCTGATTCAAGAGAGGCTTTTGAAGGATACGACAGGTCGTCAGGCAAACATAAATGGAACGGCACTCGTGTAGATCTTATTTTTGGGTCAAATTCTGAGCTCAGAGCTATTGCCGAAGTCTATGGGAGCAAGGATGGTGAGGAGAAGTTTGTTGCTGACTTTGTTGCTGCGTGGGATAAGGTAATGAACCTGGATCGGTTTGATTTGGAATGATATCATTGATGGAATAAATTTCTGAGATAAAGATAAAATAGTAATTATATGTTTTAGGTCTTTAGTGGATATAACTTGTTCCGCCAGAGGTAAAGTGTCTTTTTGGCTTATTTAATAAATATTCTTGATGTAAAAGGAATATGTTATACCTGTAAAAGCAAATTCAGGATGTTATTAATTTGATTTTGTTCTTAACATCATTTTTATTATTTTTGGTATACCCTTTTAAATGTTTAAAGCATGTATATACTTAATCTTAAAAGAATATCTCACAAGGAGCAAGATCGTATAGCTGTTCATTTTGAATTTGACAAAAGTCTTATTAGCTGTATGCGGTCAGTAAAAGGCCGTAAATGGAGCCGGACGCTTAAATGCTGGCATATTCCGGATAATAAAGAATCAGTAGATAGCCTGAAGTATCATTTTGATGATAAAGCAGTAATTCAATGGGAGGCAGAATCTGAAAGGTCTGGTAAAGAGCCGGTTAGCAGTAACGACACCTCTGATAATCATGCTTTTGATAATACAAATACTTTTGATTTACATTATAAGAATAAATGGTATGAGATGATTCCCCCGGCAGAAATATTTGCTCCTCACCTTTGTCAGCCTAAGGGAAAGAAATCATATAAACAAAAAAGAAAAAATGATGATGATCCGTTAAAGAAAAGCCAACCTTACCAGGTTTATCAGCAATGCATGACATTAAAACGAATAGCCCCAAGTACTAAAGCAACTTACAACAGATTTTTTCTTGATTTTTTAAGGGCTCATCCGGGTAAAGAAATAGACAAAATGAGCAATCAGGAAATTGATGCATATGTCCGGAAAAAGGGGGCAAAGATGAATGTAACCAGCAGGAAACAACTGTCTTGTTCGATTAAGTTTTATTATGAGAACGTTCAGCAACGGGCCACTATGAAATTCTCTTTTGCCAAGAGTCATGATATTCCTCCCCAGCCAGTGCATTTACCTTTAAAAACTTTTCAGCATTATGTTAATACAATAAAATCACCATCAGACCGATTACTTTTGTTTCTTGCTTATCATGTTAATCTTACGCCCAAAGAGATTGTTAATTTGAAGATGGGTGATCAGGAATACATCATTGAAAATTATATGAACCCCAATCACAAAACCATTATACAATATTTTAATAGCATATATCATGAGCATCAGGGGCGTCATATAGATCAGGAGTATTTGTTTGAACATAAAAACAAGCCTTTTAAGGGAGATGAGCTTAGGGAGCGAACATATCGATTGCTCGGCTATTACCGGATAGATGAGGTCTACCGGGAACAAGCAAGAAATGTTTTGACTTACACGAATTTTTCTGTAAACACACGTATTCAGTACCTGGGAATGTTTATGCAAATGCTCTCTTTTTTTGATTATAAGCATCCATATTTTATATCTGATTCAGCCATACGGGATTTTTTGGTTTTACAAAGGGATAAGAGTGCCTCTTACCAGGATGGGATGATCAACAGCCTGAAATTTTTCTTTACACATGTTTATAACAAACAAATTGATGAACGCTACCTTCTTCGTCCCCGCCGGGGCTTTCATCTTCCGGATTATTTCAGTAAGGAAGAAATTGCCGGTATTATTCATCATACCGCTAATCTTAAGCATAAAGTTATTCTGATTATAGGTTATTCAGCCGGGCTAAGGCGCAGTGAAATACAAGATTTGCAGCTTAAAGACCTGGATTTAAATAAAAATATCGTATTTATCCGCGATGCTAAAGGAAATAAAGATCGGTATAGTGTTTTACCAGCCAGTTGCCGGGGATTAATAGATGAATATTTAAAAAGGTATTCCCCAAAAGTTTATTTATTTGAAAGTACGAAACCCGGTAAGCCTTATAGCTTTACGAGCATGAGTAATATTTTAAAACGCAGTGCTAAGAAAGCAGGTATTATGCGTGATGTGAATTTGCATATGCTGCGTCATAGTTTTGCTACTCATCTATTGGAAGACGGACATGATATTCGTTACGTACAGGAATTATTGGGACATGTAAGCATAAAAACGACACAAATATACACCCATATTGTCAATGATGCCCTTGAAAACGTCAGCAGTCCGCTTGATCGTTTAAGCACACAATTTGATCTTAACATTGGTGATTCAAAGGGTCCTTCGCCCTAAATGATCTGTGGCTGTTCATGATATTGGATATTATGAAGAAGCACTTTGCTTTATAGAGGAGTTTCTGATTGATACCTGCTATAAGCAGTATTTTTAATATAAACCAAGAGGCACATATTTGTGGACAGCTAAGGCTGAACCGGGAAAGTATGTTTTTTATCAAAATCAACTAAAAAATCTAATATTTTTACATAAATTTATGTCGTAAAAATCATCAAAACAGCCAAGCAAAAATTCAAAACAGGACGAAAATGCATCATTTTATCCACGACAACAATTCAATAACCCAAAACATTATTTTATCATATAACATGTATAAATCAATCAATTACACCCACAAGCCCCCCACGCCATAATAGATATAAAGACAATGTCGATATACTGATGTTAAGTGCAAGAGCCAAAAAAATAAATAACTAAAATCCTCCTAAATAAAAGAAAATTTGTTTCCGCC
>CAZSGN010000221.1:0-4894 GCA_964606415.1 uncultured Bacteroidales bacterium | reverse complement strand
GTTATTAAAATTGCCTTGGTTGTGCCAAATAACTTGTTTGTCCAGGCGTCCATTGAAATTAACAGAATACAACTAAAGAAAGATATATCCGTATTATTACAATTTTTCATGAACAGAGAAAAAGCTCATTACTGGATTAGTGCATTTTAAAAAAATCAAGTATGAAGTATCATACAGGATGTTCAGGCTATAACTACAAAACATGGAAAGGCCTCTTTTACCCCGATGACCTTCCCCAAAAAGAATGGCTTTCTTATTATGCAAGCTATTTCTCCACTGTTGAGATAAACAGGACATTTTATTCTTTACCTGAAGACAAAGTCCTGGAAAACTGGTATAAACAAACACCTGCCGACTTTTCTTTTACTATTAAAGGTAGCAGGTACATTACGCATATGAAGAAATTAAACATCGATCAACAAAGCATACATAATCTCTTCGAGAAAGCGGCGTTATTAAAAGAAAAAGCAGCCAATATCCTCTGGCAGCTCCCAGGCAACCTCCACCGGAAAGATGAAAAACTTGAAACCTTCTGCAAGCATCTGTCCACTGATTTTAATCATGTTATTGAATTCCGCCATAAAAGTTGGTTGCATGATGATATCATGGCTATTCTGGAAAGACACGGGGTTCATTTCTGTATTACTTCTTCACCCTTATTCAACGAGTCCATCTTTAAAATAACAGGACCCGTTTTATATATCCGGTTTCACGGCAAAAATGATTGGTACAATTATAATTACAGTGAATCAGAGCTATCTCAATGGGCAGATAAAATAAAATCAGTCCAAAATATAAAAAAAGGCTATTTCTATTTCAATAATGACCAACATGCATACGCACCCTTCAATGGTCAACAATTAAAAGAATTATTAAAATAATCATTATTTAAGATTAGGTGAGATGAACTATTACAAGGATTCTGTTGAGGAGGTATTTAATAAATTATCCAGTCAAAAAGAAGGACTGGATGAGAACGAGATACCAAAAAGACAAAAGCAATACGGGCGGAACATACTTGAAAAGCAACAACAAATAAGCCTCTGGAGCATATTAATTGATCAATTTACCAATCCTGTTATATATCTTCTGATAGCAGCCACAGCTATATCCTTTTTTTTTAATGATATCCCCGAGGGCATTGCCATTTCCGTTGTCATTATACTAAATGCCGCTATCGGTTTTTGGATGGAATTCCAGGCGCGGCAATCCATGCAGGCCTTAAAAAAAATGGATAAACTAAGTACCCGCGTTAAGCGAAATAACAAAGAACAAGTTATTGATGCCGAAGAATTAGTCCCCGGGGACATCCTTATACTGGAAGCCGGACAACTTATGCCGGCAGATACCAGACTTATAGAAGTCTCAGAATTAGCCGCTGACGAATCACCATTGACTGGGGAATCTGTTCCTGTAGAAAAAAACACCGAAGCACTAAAAGAAGACACGCCCATCAGTGACCAGTCCAACATGGCCTTTAAAGGAACATCACTGACAAATGGGAAAGGCATTGGCATTGTAACCGGCACAGGCATGCAAACACAACTGGGAGAAATATCCCGCATGGTGAGCGAAGCCGGGGGTGAAGAAATACCACTTAATAAAAAACTAGTACAACTAACCCACGCCCTGATCTGGGTTATTTTAGGATTGGCAGCCGCTTACCTCATATTTGGATGGGTTGCAGGGAAAGAATTCTACCTGTTGCTGCAAACAGCTATTGCATGGAGCATTGCTGCGATTCCGGAAGGACTGCCTATTGTTGCAAGCATTGCCCTGGCCAAGGGGATGCTCAGGCTTGCAAAACAGCAAGTCATTGTTAAAAAATTATCTGCTGTAGAAACACTAGGTGAAACAACCATTATTTTTACTGATAAAACAGGCACCCTTACAGAAAATAACCTTTCCGTCGCCACACTACATACCTCATCCAAACGCTATCAAACAGCAGAACATGAAGAGAAAAATACAACAGACAAAGCTGTTTCAAGCATTCAGGAAATTGCTGTTCTATGCAATAATGCACAAATAGAAGAAGAACGATCCGGCGACCCCCTTGAGATTGCATTGCTGGACTACATGAAAGAAAGGGAAAAAGAAGAATATCAGCAATTTCTTAATCTCCAACGTAAGCATGAAGATCCTTTTGATTCGGAAAGCAAACGAATGGGCACCATACACGAAACGGACAATGGTTTCTATATGGCAGCTAAAGGAGCAGCGGACGCCATACTTGAACGAACCAAATACATCCTGCTGGAAAACGGGGAAATCAAAGAAATTAATCAGGAAGAAAAAAACAAATGGCTGGAGTCAAACGAGCAATTATCGTCAGAAGGCTTGAGAGTACTTGCCTTTGCATACCGCGTATTTGGTAACGAAGATAAACACTTACTAGAAAACGACGACTTTCTTGCTGATCTGATACTCGCCGGCCTGGTTGGCTTTATAGACCCGCCAAGAAAAGAAGTTGCTTCAGCGATCGACGAATGTCACTCGGCAGGAATCAAAGTCGCCATGATTACCGGGGATCATCCAGCCACATCACTAAATATTGCCCGGCAAGTGCACCTGGTTGGAGAACAAGACAAAGATGTGGTCATTCACGGCTCCGAAATAACGCATAACATGGATGATACTACGGAAAATAAGAGAATAACAGGATCACGGATATTTGCCAGGGTAGATCCCCGGCAGAAACTGGATATCGTAGATCATTTTCAACACCATGGAGACATAGTCGGCATGACAGGCGATGGCGTTAATGATGCACCGGCTTTAAAGGAAGCAGACATAGGAATTGCCATGGGAAAAAGAGGAACACAGGCAGCACAAGAAGTGGCGGACATGGTTCTAAAAGATGATTCTTTTCCATCTATTGTAAAAGCCATTGAACAAGGGCGAATTATTTTCGGAAATATCAGGAAATTTATTATTTACCAGTTGAGCTACCATCTCAGTGAAATCATTCTAATTGCCAGTATAAGTTTTACCATGTTTCACCTACCAATACTACCTTTGCAATTGCTCTTTCTTAATCTCCTGTCAGACGTATTCCCTGCGCTGGCACTTAGTCTTAGTAAAGGCGATCCAAATATCATGGCACTGCCACCCAAGAATCCTGAAGAACCAATTATCACCAGACAAAATTGGTTATTAACAGGTTATTATGGTATTGTGCTTGCCATATTCATTACAGGCGCTTATCTTTACGCGTACTTTCAAATGGATCTTGGCAAAGAAATCAGTAACAATGTCGCTTTCTTTACCCTGGCCTTTGCCCAATTATTACATGTTTTCAATATGAGAGAAAGCAATGAACCCATATTGATCAATCAAATCACAAAGAATAAATATATATGGGGAGCACTGGGTTTATGCACTGCTATTCTGCTGGGTGCTTATTTCATCCCCGGCCTCCGGGAAATTCTGTCTTTCCAGAACATGACAGCAAAAACATGGCTTCTGATCACCATAAGTAGCATTTGCCCATTAATTTTTATACAAGCAGGTAAAATCATCTACAGAAAATCCAAAAAAGTAAAAAATTAATGGGAGTGGACTAAAGAAAAACTATTCATTAAAAAAAGGGACTGTTGTACAACAGTCCCTTTTTCCCACTAATCAACTTTACTCTAATTATTAACCCTAAACCCTATAAAAAAAACGAAAAAAACAAATTAATATTATGCTGGTCTGATTTTGAGTGATCAGGAGAGATGTCCACCCTGAGGAGGACACCTTCCTAATCCATCACAAACACCCTATCATCAACTTCACAAACCAACCTGTTCTGCTCCTCTAGCTCTTTTCCAACTCTTTACTATTGTTATGTGTGTAACCTGTAAATAATCCTTTTCACCTCAGAGCTTTTCATCCCTCTTAAAAACACTTTTATTTTCAAATCATCACTAATACAAAGATACAATCAGAATAGCCTCATAAACAGAGTGCTAACACCTATATTTCAAAAATAAATACCTAATTTTATGTCGGAGAACAGATAAAATAAATAAGCAATTTCACCCAATAAAAATATACCTGCGTCTCTCTTTCTTATCCAATCAAACTTATAAGAAAAAAGATGGGGTTTTCTGAAAAGAAAACCCCATAAAAACCCACTTTTACCAAACAGCAAAAACTCATTCTAAACCCTTTAATTCTCATGTCAGAAATTGCTGCCTGGACAACCTAAAAACCTGTTACAAATATAAGGCCTTATTTCAAGGCAATCCATTAACAATATCACCCATTTTCAATAAAATTATACCCAAAAAGCTTGTCGCCATAACGACAAAAAATAAAGAAATTAATCGTAGATAACTAAAGATAAATCAATCTCAGATATTTTTCTTTCCTGATAATCTCCTTTAAAATATGCTGCACATCCTGATTATCTTCTTGAAAATGAATAGCATTTCTTAACAAACCAGGATTTTTATCGCATTCCTTCAGCGGAACATAACCATAACCTCTATACTTTCCGTGATCAACATGAATAATACCCAGTTCGTTTTCATTTCTTCCCTTATCCAAAATAAACAAGCTCTTTTCACCAAATGACAAAAAACCACAAGCCTCTTTCACCCGCAAATTATAAGAAAAGACATTTTCTTTCCCTAAACAGGCACCTTTGCAAGCGTCAATTTGATACTGAAAACACCCATTTGCTGCAGGATATAATTCACATATCGTTTGACACAATTGGTATTTTTCAATAACATCCATCAATGCCCTTTTAGCTTGTTTCAGGCTGGAAAAACAAACAAGCGGAGTGTCTGCTGAGGCAGCGTTCTTGCGTAAAAGCAACTGCATATACCCCTGGTTATCCTCCGACACATAAAGTCCGTAAGAAGCGGTCTTTCTTCGTTGTGTACGGTTAAATAAAGGTGTT
>CAZSGN010000220.1:0-4912 GCA_964606415.1 uncultured Bacteroidales bacterium | reverse complement strand
GATCCTGATATTGACGTTTCAATATTAGTAACAGGATTGCATCTGTTAGAAAAATTTGGTATTACAATTAAGGAAATTGAAAACGATGGTGTACCCATAGCAGCCAAAATCTCTTTTTTTAAGGAAGATAATAGTCCTGGATATGAAGAGTTCTCCTCAGCTGTGTCTAAAATTTCAAATGTTTTAGAAAAAGAAAAGTACGATGCTTTCTTCATAATAGGTGATCGCATAGAAGCCTATGCTGCTGCGCTAGCTGCACATTTTACAAAAACACCAATAGTCCATTCTGGCGGTGGAACAATTACAAAAGGTTCTTTAGACAACATTTACCGCTACAACATAACAAACTTGGCAAGTATTCATTTAGCTACATCTAAAGGCAATTATGAAAGGCTATTGCCATTGCCAATAATCCAAAAAGAAAAAGTGTTTTTTACAGGCTCTGTTGCTATTGATGCAATCAGGGATTTTCAAGTTGACCCCATAACTGTTCAGAAATTTGTGCCAAACCTGAAACCGGGCAAATTTGTGTTGATTACCTTTCATCCTGCTACACGAACTTCTGAACCAATATCTGGCATCTTAAAAAAGAGTGTTGATTACTTGTTAGAAAAGAATCTACAAGTTTTGATAACCTATCCGAATAACGATCCTGGATATGAACCAATTATTTCCATAATTCAATCATTCAAAAAGTCGGAAAATGTTTTTATTGTTGAGAACTTGGGAGCAACTGGCTATTATGCAGCTTTAAATGATTGCCTTTTTGTTTTGGGTAACAGCAGTAGCGGAATAATCGAAGCTCCATATTTTCAAAAACAAGTCATAAACATAGGAGATAGACAAGCTGGCCGGGAAAAAGATGCCGGGATTATTGATGTTGAGGCAAATTGGAACTCTATAAAAAATATCCTGAAAGTCGGTTTTGACAACAGCTGGCCTAAGATAAAGAACAATGATATTTATGGTAATGGCAACAGTACGGATATAATAATTGAAATTTTGAAAAAAGAATTTCCAAACAATGACTGATTTTTTAAAACACCTCATATATGCCTCAGCAACCATCAAGGAAGCCTTTCTCAAGCTCAACGACGTACCTAAAACACTTACTCTTTTTGTTTTAGACGACAATGGCAAAATGGTGGGAACGCTCACCGACGGTGACATCCGCAGGGGGTTTCTAAACGGGTTGGAGCTGAGTGACAATGTAGACAAATTCATGTCGCAGCCTTTTAATTATGTGAATGATGTCGAGGTAAGTCCCGACGGAATACGAAACATTAAAAACAAGGGCATCCGTTTGCTACCGGTGCTTGACAAAGAGGGCAAGATCAAACGCATCATTGATTTCAGCCAGGTAAAAACGGTGTTGCCTGTTGATGCCGTATTGATGGCCGGAGGCAGGGGTGAAAGATTGAGACCATTAACCGACGACATCCCAAAACCCTTGTTAAAAGTTGGGGACAAACCCATCGTTGAGCACAACATTGATCATTTGCGTTATTTCGGAATCAAAAATTTTTACCTGACGCTTCGCTACCTGGCCGATAAGATCGAAAAGCATTGCGGCAATGGGAACAACAAGGATATCTCCATACAATACCTGTACGAAAACGAACCATTGGGAACCATCGGTGCCGTTAGCATGATCAAAGAATTCGCACACGACCATGTGCTGATTATGAATGCAGATCTTTTCACCAATATCGACCTCGAAGATTTTTACCAGGATTTTCTTGATAAAGATGCTGATATGGCGATAGCCACTTCGCCTTACAACGTAGAGGTTCCTTACGCAGTGCTCAATCTCGATCATGATGTGGTAAAAGGATTCCGGGAAAAACCATCATATACCTACCATTCGAATGCCGGCATCTATTTGATTAAGAGGAAATTGCTCGACACCATTCCGGTAAACAAAAGCTTTAATGCCACCGACTTTATTCAGGCATTGATAGATGCCGGGAAAAAGGTCATCCGGTATCCGATCATCGGGTATTGGATCGACATTGGTAAGCCGGAGGATTATCAGAAAGTGCAGGAAATAGCTAAACACATAAGGCTTTGAATATTTATCAAACTTTAGTTGTGATCCCTGCACGTGGCGGATCCAAAGGGGTGCCCGGTAAAAACATCAAACCCCTTGCAGGCAAGCCTTTGATTTACTATACGATCGAAGCAGCCAAGAAAGTGTTTCCTGACAAGCAGATTCTAGTTTCCACAGATTCTGAGGAAATAAAAACCTGTGTGGAAAACACCGGCCTCAGGGTACCCTTTTTAAGGCCACCTGAACTGTCAACAGACGAAGCAGGAACCTACGAAGTATTGCTTCATGCACTCGAATACGTTGAAAGCACCGGATTTTACCCCAAAACACTGATCCTGCTACAACCAACCTCACCCTTTCGCACAGGAAAACACATCCGCGAGGCAATGGAGCTATTCGATAATGCCTGCGAAATGGTTGTCTCAGTGAAAGAAACCAAAGCCAACCCTTATTATACTTTACGGGAAGAAAACGAAGAAGGCTGGCTGGTTAAATCAAAAGAAGGCAACTTTGCCAGGCGGCAGGATTGCCCGAAAGTTTATGAGGTAAATGGTGCTATCTACATTATAAATGTTGAAGTCGTTAAGCAAAAACCTTTATCGCTATTCTCCAAAGTACGCAAATATGTCATGGATGATCTGGCATCCCATGATATTGACAGAATGACTGATTGGAAGTTTGCCGAAGTTATGATAAGCAATCAAGCGAAATGCTGATAAATCTAGTCATGGGTAGCGTTCAACTAAGGAGGCGGCATCTGCAACAAATGTTTTGACATAAAGAGGAATTACTGCGAATTTCGGGGGTCAGGATTAATTAATTCCTGATTAAAGGAGAAAGAAGAAAAAATCCATTTATATAAGCTTGGATCTCCCCCAATAATTAGGACGCTAAGATAAGCTACGCTGCGTTTTTAAAATTACTATTAATTGTTGCAAACTCATCGATTGTTTTATATCCCAAAGCTGAGTGCCTCCTTTTTCGGTTATACCAGCTTTCAATCCAGTGAAATATTGAAAGCTGGGCCTGCTTCCAGTTGGCAAAATTCTGTGAATATATCCATTCAACCTTTATTGTTTTAAAGAAACTCTCAGCCACTGCATTGTCCCAGCAATTCCCTTTTCTGCTCATGCTTCGTGTTATCAGATTATTCGATTTCAACATGGATGCGAATGCTTTACATGCATATTGGATACCACGATCGGAATGAAAGATCAATGGCTGGGTTACCGGACGAGCTTTGGTGGCCATCAACCAGGCAGGAATTACGGTTTGTTCGGCCGACAGACCGGTACTCATCGACCAGCCAACTACTTTACGATCAAACATGTCAATGGTTACCGTCAGATATAACCAGCCACTTTTTGTTCTTATATAGGTGATGTCAGAAATCCAAATTTCACCTCCCCTTGTGGCGCTGAATCTTCTGTTCAGAACATTAGGAACAATTGGATAATTATGCTTAGAATCCGTTGTCACTATAAATTTCCTGGGTTTTCTAGCCCGGATCTCTGCTGCTCGCATCATATCAGCAATCCGGTTTTTGGATACCCGCCGGCCCATAGCCCGCAGTTCTCTGGTCATCCTGGGGCTACCATAGGGTTGTTTGCTGTTTTCAAATATATCCATAATCAGTCTCAGCAAACATTCATTATCTCTCCAGCGCATGGAAGGCCCGTTTTTAAGCCATGCATAATAACTGCTTTTTGTCACCTTGAAAATCTTGCACATCATCGCTGGTGGTAAATCTGGTGCGGTGATCACTTATGAATTGGTAGATTTTCCATCGTTCTTGGAGAAGATGCTGACCGCCTTTTTTAAGATGTCCCTTTCCATCCTCGCATCACGAAGTTCTTTCTTTAAACGGACATTCTCTTGTTCTACCTCGGTCATCTTCGGCTTTCCATGGCCCGGAAAACTATTTTTCTCGAACTTGTCGTATTCACGACGCCAACGATATAGCAGATCTGGTCGGATGTCCAGTTCTTCGGCAACTTCTCTTGCATTACCCCGGGCAATAGAGAGTTCAACCGCTTTTTTCTTAAACTCCCGGTCGTACTTTTGTCTTTGTTTTATCATCATGGCAATTTACTACTTTTTTGTAGCTTTAATTACCGTCCGGTTTACCGGGGGATATCTAAAAGTTTTTACAAAAGCTGGAATTAATTTACTTATGATTTGTTGTTTGTGGAAGCTCAATTGCTTGGGTTATACCGCATTAATTAAAAGGATTTTAGCTTATTAGGTACGTTCCACTCCATGTCTGGTCAAAGGCAGCAACTTCACTATTATCTTTGCATTTGCATTAAACCACACTACATGAAGTCTTTCTTTAATAAATTCTCGCAACACGTTTTTGGTGATATAACAGGCAACTATGGTCATGATCATATTTTGCGTGAACATCTCAACTGGCCAAATTTTTTGCCCTGTTTTGTACGCATACAGCATGGTTGGTATGCTGAGAATATCCCTGACCTTAAATTCAATCACCCCTTAATGCTTGTTTGGAATAAAAGAATAGAGAACAAATGGAGGAATCTGTCTCCCATTCCTGTGTGCACTTTAGGGGCGCCGTTTGTTCATTTTAGGAGAATGCATCAAATAAAGAAGCTGGATTCTGCTGAAGGAACAGTTTCGTTTCCTCAACACTCCACGCCAAATTATGTTTCATCTTTTGATATATTTGAGTATTGTGAAAAGCTAACACAATTACCAGCCAAGTTCAAACCTATTACTATATGTCTTCATTTTCGCGATATAGAAAGCTATAGCCCAATATTTAAAAAGTTTGGTCTTAGAATTGTTACAGCAGGACCCAGCCGTCAGGGGGGGGGTGGTTTTGCCGCTGCTTTTTATGAT
>CAZSGN010000219.1:1391-4915 GCA_964606415.1 uncultured Bacteroidales bacterium | reverse complement strand
ATTTTTCAATACCTGCTCAAAAGCAAGAAATTTAAGGATGCCAAGATTAGCTGTAGGGAGAAACCTTAACCCGCCTTTATAGGGGCCAATAGCACTATTCATCTCAATCCTGAACCCACGATTAACCTGTACTTCACCTTTATCGTCCAACCAAGGAACTTTAAACATTACAACCCGCTCAGGCTCACAAAGTCTTTCAAGAACTTTTGCTTTTTGATACTTTGGATTCTCTTCAATAAAAGGCATCAATGATTCGACAACCTCTTTTACTGCCTGGTGATATTCATTTTCACTTGGATTCCTGGCTATCACCTTTGCCATAAAATCATTTACTTTTCCTTCTAATGTTGCCATATTTATTCTTTTAAATGATTACTTACTGACGTCTAATTTTAGAAAAAAAGATGACAAGAAGGAAGAATTATGCCAATAACTGACTTTTTTAACCTTAAAATACGAGTTTCTCTTAGAAAAAAGTAAGCGTTCCGCTTAGAAAAGATCAGATTTTAATAATGTTGTTGAGAATAGCAAATTTAACAAGATCAACAGTCGTTTTTAGATTGATCTTTTGCATAATCCGGTTCTTATGGGTTTCTACCGTCCTTATGCTGATAAACAATTGCTCGGCGATCTCACCGTTGGTGTAACTTTCGCCCCATAACTTAAGAATCTCCAGCTCACGCTTGGTAAGCTTATCTTTTACATCAATAGAAGAAGGACTATTATCTGTTTTCTGATGGAGATAATTATTAATCAATATTCTCGATATTGATTTACTGTAATAATCATATCCATTACGAATCGTATATATGGCTTCTGCCAATTCCCTGCTGTCACTGTCCTTATTAAGAAAACCTTTAGCTCCGGCTTTAATGGTTTTCATAATAATATCATCATTATTTTCAATGGAAATAATAAGAATGCTGATTGATGGATAGTTTTGGGATACATTCTCAATTAAGTGGATATAATCATCAGAAAGCGTTTCAATAAAAAGAATAAGAATATTAATATTCGCTTTTGACCTCAACAGGTAGTGCAGCCTGTTTTCTTCTTTAATAACGTGCTCAACAACTATTTCCTCATTATCCCCAAGCAAGGAAGAAATCCCCTCGAGAATGATAGGAGCCTTGCCATATATAGCTGTCCGGATCTTATTCATACAAAAAACAAAAATGCAACATTTGCAAATACAAGTTTACAATTTTTATCCCTTTTAGCTTCTGCAAATGTCATGAAATATCATACCAAAATAAAAAACTGTTGTTTTCCATCACCTATTTTCCACACATTTCTGCAACACCCACATAAATAACTGAAAATCAATAATAATCTTTTATATTTGGTATAGCTCAGCCTGCTCTTAGTCCATACTGAAATAATCCTGACTTTCTGTATTATTGGTAGTATCCCTAAAAGTGGGTGTTGCAAAAATGTGCAGAAAACATAAAAAAAGGGCACTTTTTTAAAGCGCCCCGGTTAACATATGATTATAAATATTTTTTTTATTCACCCGGTTTAACAAGGATGGTTTCAATCTCTTTAATGATCGAATCCCAGCGCTCATCTTCCATCTTAGCACCGATCACTTCCACAACATTACCGGAAACAAGAGAAGCAATTTTACCACATAATTCCATTGAATAACCACTGATTAACCCATAAAGGAAACCGGCAGCATAAAGGTCCCCAGCACCGGTGGTATCAACAGCATCAGCAACTTTACCTTCAATCCGGTAAGATTTACCTTCCGTTTTAATCAGTGAACCAATTTTTCCAAGTTTAACAATAGCGATATCAGTTAGTTCAGCAATAGCATCAAGGGCTTCTTCAGGTTCTTTACCCGTCAAAGTCATTGCCTCTTCCTCATTAGCAAAAACAATATCAATATAATCTTTGATAATGCTATTTAAAAAATCAATATTGGATTCCACCACATTATAACTGGCCAGATCAATAACCGTTTTCATTCCCTTGGCCTTCGCTTTTTTCAGGACATCCATCATGAGGTCATGGTTCATAACGAGATAACCCTCCAAATAGAGGTATTCACAATCATCAAACCATTCTTCTTTGATATCTTCAGCCGTCAATTCAACGGCTGCACCCAGGTAAGTAGAAAAAGTACGCTCTGTATCCTGGCTAACAAGAGCCGTCGCAATTCCTGTTGCGGTATCGCTATAAGACATCCACGTAACAATGCCCTTCTCCTTCATGTCATCTTCGAAAAACAAACCAAACTTATCATTTCCGATCTTACCTATATAAGATGACTGAACGCCAAGACATGCAAGGCCATGAATCGTATTCGCAGCAGATCCACCCGATGCATTGTGCTTTTTTAAAGCTTTGGTTGCTTCCTGAATAATTTCTGACTGTTCCTGCTCGGCTAATTGCATACTGCCTTTGGCCAGGCCATACTGCGTGAGAAGATCATCATTTTCAAGCATAACGAGAATATCTACCAGCGCATTTCCAACAGCAATTACTTTAGACATAATTTGTCATTTTAATATTCAACAAAAAAGTAAACCTTTCACCCTGCAAGCAGGGTGAAAGGAAGATACTTGTTTAATAATTCATTATAAGTTAAAAGCTTTTTTAACCGCATCTACATAGTCTAATTTTTCCCATGTAAAGGTTTCCACTTTTTTCTTTTTCCCCTGCACCTCAACTTCAATGGTTTCAGATTTACGGCCCATGTGGCCGTATGCAGCGGTTTTAAGAAAAATAGGATTCCGGAGCCCCAAACGATTGACAATAGCATTCGGGCGCATATCAAAAATATCCGCAACTTTCTCGCTAATTGACTTATCATCGCCTACTTTAGAAGTACCAAATGTTTCCACGTGGATACTAACAGGATCCGCAACACCAATGGCATAAGCAACCTGCACCTGTGCTTTATCAGCAACACCCGCAGCAACCAAATTTTTGGCAATATGCCGGGCAGCATAAGCAGCAGAGCGATCAACTTTAGATGAATCTTTCCCGGAGAAAGCACCACCGCCATGAGCACCACGTCCGCCATAAGTATCAACAATAATCTTACGGCCTGTCAGGCCAGTATCCCCATGAGGACCACCAACAACAAACTTTCCTGTCGGATTTACATGATATTTAATATCATTGCCAAATAATTTCTGTACTTCTTCCGGATAAGTAGCTATTACCTTAGGCATTAAGATGTTGATCACATCTTCTTTGATCTTCTTTAACATGGTATTATCGTCAGCAAAATCATCATGCTGAGTGGATACAACAACCGTATCAATACGAAGCGGCTTATCATCCTCATCATACTCTACGGTAACCTGGGACTTAGAATCAGGAGCCAGGTAAGTCATCTCTTTACCTTCTTTACGGATCTTCGCAAGCTCAATCAGGATGCGGTGCGAGATATCCACAGGCAAAGGCATAAAATTTTCGGTTTCGTTAACCGCATAGCCAAACATCATCCCCTGGTCGCCAGCACCTTGCTCCTCGTCAACAGGCCTGTCAACGCCCTGGTTGATATCAGGAGA
>CAZSGN010000219.1:0-1291 GCA_964606415.1 uncultured Bacteroidales bacterium | reverse complement strand
TGGTCACTTACTTTATCAGGATGACCTTCTGATACGGACTCTGATGTATATAAATAAGACATGATAAATAATTTTAAATGATTAAAAATACTAAAAGATAATATATAACCGGCTGCCCGCACAGGGCAGCCGAAACAGATACTAATACCTGTAATGATCTGATTTGTATGGGCCATTTTTAGGTACTCCGAGGTACTCAGCCTGCTCGTCTGTTAACTCAGTCAGTTTTACACCCAATTGAGGCAAATGAGCTCTGGCGACCTCTTCATCAAGATGTTTGGCCAATGTATAAACCCCAACCTTATAATCTTCCTTCCACAAGTCAATCTGAGCCAATGTTTGGTTAGAGAATGAATTACTCATAACAAAAGAAGGATGTCCTGTACCACAACCAAGATTAACCAGTCGCCCTTCTGCAAGTAAAATAATAGAATGCCCATCCGGGAAGTAGAACTGATCAACCTGTGGTTTGATGTTCACCTTTTTGATGCCAGGCCATTTTTCCAGTTTAGCCACCTGAATTTCATTATCAAAATGGCCAATATTACAAACAATTGCCTGGTTTTTCATTTTAGACATGTGCTCAGCAGTAATCACGTCTTTGTTTCCTGTTGTCGTAACAAAGATATCACCTTCTTCAAGCACATCCTCTATCGTTTTCACTTCATACCCTTCCATGGTCGCCTGAAGCGCACAAATCGGGTCAATCTCAGTAACCACTACACGGGCACCCAGACCCCGGAGTGACTGAGCACTACCTTTACCAACGTCACCATAACCACAAACAACAGCAACTTTACCAGCAACCATCACATCTGTGGCTCTTTTGATACCATCAACCAATGATTCACGGCACCCGTAAAGATTATCAAATTTAGACTTGGTCACAGAATCATTCACGTTGATCGCTGGGAAAGGAAGAATACCAGCATCTTTCATCTGATATAAACGATGAACCCCAGTAGTGGTTTCTTCGGAGACACCTCTGATCTTTTCAGCCATCCTGGTCCATTTATCAGGGGTTTCTTCATAGGTTTTCTTCAATCTAGCCATTAATACCTGCAGATCTTCTTCTTTGTCGCTATAATCAGCTTTAAGAATAGAAGTATCTTTTTCGGCAGCAGCACCTTTGATAACCATCATAGTAGCATCACCACCATCATCAACGATCATATCAGGACCTGAGCCATCAGGAAATGTAAGTGCCTGTTCTGTACACCACCAGTATTCCTCAAGTGTCATGCCTTTCCAGGCAAACACACCAATACCTTTGTCAGCCATAGCAGCAGCA
>CAZSGN010000218.1:0-4949 GCA_964606415.1 uncultured Bacteroidales bacterium | reverse complement strand
TAAGTTTGAGTGGCCCCTGATAATAATTGATTAAATTGGGATTTGATTTTTTTTATTTATCTTTATGTAATATTCAGAACTTATATCTGGATGAGATATGCAAAAAGGAGTAAAATTGTTTAAATATTCCATATGTTTTATCGATTAGCTTTAGTGGGGATTATTTTTTTTATGGGTGTATTCATTGATGTCAATGCGCAGTGGAGTGCTATGGATGATTTGCCCCGTCCTTCTTCAACATGGGAGAATGATTACCAAACAAGATTGGGGTATTTATTTGACCCATATCTTCCTTATTCAGACCGCAGTTGCTCAGGAGAAGATGCAGGGAAAAATACCTGGCACCCTTTGCTGGCGAATATGAAAACCTATCCGGAAAATATTGAAACTTACATTACCGGGAAAGCTGATGAATATATTAATTCTACCTATTGTGGAACTTTTTATAAAGCTTTCACTTGCCCGGGATTGAGTTATTATTATTTCTATTATAAAGATTCTATAGCCAAGTATCAGCCGGACCAATTGTCTAAAATTGAGGACAATGTTTATTCCAGCTGGCGTTATATGTTCTCGCAAGATCATCTTTTTGATCGTTGTTGCGGCTATAATGATGAAGGAGGAAAAGAATTTAATTCGGAAAATTTTCATTGGATGTATCGTTCCAGTGGTTATTTATTTGCTCATGAATTTCATGATCCCGGGGTAAGCGGTCGTGATAATCATGATTTATCTGTGTATATCTATGATTATGATGAAAACCGGTCACCATCTTATTATGGTTCGACAATTGACAATGTGGATGCCATTCGTTATTTTGACGGATTTGTTGATAATTTAACCCGTGCGTTGTATAGTGCCGGCCGGGTCGAATGGAACTCAAATAATTATTGGGGACATACTTTCACTCCTTTATTAACAATGTATGAGGGAGCAGACCGCTGCAATGACCCCGACGGTGTTGAGAATAAAAAGAAGGCTAAAGCAATGTTGGATTGGATGACGATAGAGAGTGCTGTTCATTACCTGGATGGTTTCAATATCGCGCCTGACAGCCGGGCTAAAGGCAATGTTCATTTACCATTCAGTGGTTCAATGGCCGCTTTTAACTATGCGTATTTTGCTGATAGTGAAAATCATCCTTCTTATCCAGCTTCTATTTGGGAGGATGAGAACCCCGGATTATCTGAGTCTGGCATTATGCTTCATTCTTCTTTCAGGCCTTCGGAATTAGTTATTGATATTGCTCAAAAGAATTTTCCTTTACCTGTTGAAATCCAAAGTGCAAAGCCTTTTTATCATATTGATTTTGGGAATTATTTTGATCATGGTGAATATCCTTATCATGACTGGAGAGGTGATACTGAGCGTTCACGGAGATTTGAATTTGAGACCACTTATTTAGGTGATAATTTTATCTTGTCAAGCGCTGCTGTTGGACGGCCTGATGGTAATATCGGGACTTTCTCCGAGCAAGCTATGTGGATGTTGGGCGTTAGAGGCACAGATAGTGGAGCGATTAAAATTACAGGGAATGCGGGTAATCGTTATGGAGTTGCAGGACGTTTTGCTTACGAGCAGATTGGCCAGTTCCGGAATTGTATGATGAGATTGGTTCAGCATTCCAATTCTTCCTACAATAATATTTGGGTATTGGTGCCGGACACAGGATTTGATATTAATTCTCAGTCAGCTACCGGCGAGTGGTTTGAGTGGGTTGGAAATGATTTGTTGGTAAACCTGGGCAATGGGGTTTATGCAGCATGGATATCTTCTGCTTCAACCAGTATTGATTTCCAGGAAGATGGCGATTATTCGAAGATTAAATGGAATTATGCGGCTGATGAACTTGGTGGCCTGGTGCTTGAAGTGGGTACGCAAAATGAATTTGGTTCTTTTGATCATTTTAAATCTTCTATCTCCGGAGCAACACTGAGTAAGTTAAATGACAGTACCTATGAATATCAAAGTGCGGGAAGTCATGTTTTGAAAATGACGCATACAGGTACCCGTCCATATGAGATGACTCCAAATACGTATGATGATCAGTCTGTGCCTAATGGAGGATGGTATCCTAAAGTCTGGGGAGATGGGGAATATATAGACTTTTTCTCCTGGGATAGTTATAAAACGGTTCATGGGCATCCAGTTATCTATCAACCCTGGGGTGCTAGTGAGATGTACCTTCAACCAGGGGATACTGCCTATTTAATTGATGTTAACGAGAATACCGCGGAGGTTTCTTATTATAAAGGAGGGACGGTACCTGTCAATATGCCGGAGGCAGAAGGGGGTAATGCCGCTAAAAGTTGCCAGGTTTATCCAAATCCTTCAAATGGTAAATTCTTTATTGATGCTCCGGAAATTGATCAAAAGGCTGTGCTTAATATATATGATCTTACGGGGCGTATGGTTTATAGTATCAAGATTAATGATGACAGAGATAAACAGCCTTTTGAGGCAGATATCAGTGCGCATATAAATAAGGGCCTTTATTTATATTCCGTTTATACAGTTAATAGACAAATTTCCTCAGGCAAGCTATTGATTCAGTAATATGGTTATTATAAAATATTTAAGTGAACCGAGCCATGATCCGCCGGCTGGCGGAACACACACATTTTGATGATTATTTTGGAGTTATGATATGCCGTGAAGCCTGATTTTGAAAGTCATAGCGAGCGTAGTGAAGCAATCTAAATCTTTTAACCGGACACTACTGATTTGTTATTCATCAATCATTGTTAACCTAAAACACCTATATTTTAATGAAACAATTTGTATTATTTTTATTGATTTTTCGTGCTATTAGTATTCAGGCCTCAACACCTTTGATTGGCGCGCAGGTTTTTATAGAGCCGGGGCAGACAGAAGAAAAGATTGAATCGTGGTTTCAGATTATGAAAGAGCATGGTATGAAAACATGCCGTATCCGGATGTTTGAGGCGCATATGAAAAATAATGATGAGTCCTGGGACTTTTCTCTTTATGATCATGCTTTTGATATGGCAGAAAAATATGATGTAAAAGTCCTGGCCACCTTGTTTCCTGAAAAAGAGGGTGCAGAAGGCATTGGTGGGTTTAAATTTCCTTCCGGCAAGTCACACGAGGCGGATATTGCTTTTTTTATAAAAAAAGTGGTGAATCATTTTAAAGACCATCCTGCTCTCGACACCTGGGTTCTGCAGAATGAACCGGGGAATGGCGTTTATCTTAAAGACCAGTATTCTTTATCTAAATATGAAGAATGGAAGAAGAATAATCCTCAGGATGAACCTAATCATGAATATCTTACCGAAAGTTTCCAGTATGAATTTTTTTGGCGGGATCATACTACCGGGTATCTTAGCTGGTTGGCATCCGAAGTCCGTAAGTGGGACACGGAAAATATGACACATGTTAATAATCATATGCTTTTTGAATTACTAAAGGAGTATGATTTTCCTTCCTGGATGCCTTTTTTGTCAACACTTGGCGCTTCTATTCATGCAGCATGGCATTTGGGTTATTTTGAAAGACCGGAATATAATATGGCCATTGCGGCTAATTGTGATTTGATCAGGTCTGCTGCTTTACCTAAACCTTTTTGGGTGACTGAGCTACAGGGTGGACCTAATATTTTTAGTGGGTTTGACCCTTTGACACCTTACAGGGAAGATATTATACAGTGGCTGTGGACTTGCATAGGTGCTGGTGCTGAAAGAACTGTTTTCTGGACATTAAATGCCAGAGCTTCTGTGCATGAGGCGGGTGAATGGGCAATGATTGATCTCCAGGATGAACCCACGGAGCGATTGGAAGCGGCTGGTGAAGTAGCTGCTTTAATAGAAAATAATAAGGATTTGTTTTCAGAGGCAGCTCCTGTTGAGTCACCGGTAACGCTTTTATATTCTCCTCATTCTATGATTACCTTTTCTGAAAAGATCATGTCTGCTGATTTTGAGGAGCAACCGGCAGGAAGAAAAAAAGGAGCCCACATTAAATCTGTCCTGGGATATTACAAGGCGCTTAATGAGTCCGGAATTCCTTGCCAGCTAGAGCAGATTGATCAATTTGACTGGGAAAAAGAGTATAATACGCCACAGACAGTTGTGCTGGCCAATATGATTTCTGTTCCATCTCATTACCAATCTAAGTTCAGGAAATTTGTGGAAAATGGGAACCAGCTAATTGTATCGGGTTTAACGGGTTATTTTGATGAACATATGCATCATGTTTTTATGAGTACGGATCCTTACAGGCAATTATTTGGTGCGACATTGCGCGAATATCATTATCAAAATGATTTTTTTGATCTTTCTTTTTCGTATGGACAGGATACTTTACCCGGCCATATTCTTAAGGGAATTATTAAAATGGATGATGCAGATGTTATTTCCCAGGAAGATGAACAAATCCTTGCTGTCCGCAATCGGGAAGGGAAAGGTGAAGTTATTTGGTTGCCTTCAGATATTGGATTGGGAGCATGGACTCATTCGGTTAAGCCTCTGGCTGGATTCCTCAGAAACCATTTAGGGAGTAAAATCATGCAATTACCATTTGTTTTTGATCAACAAAATGAACATGTTTTGCTGAGGGTAATGAAATCAAATGATCAGTATGTGGCGATATTTATTAATTCAAATGATCATGATGTAAAAACCTCTTTTATTAATCAGTCGGGAAAAACATTAAAAAAAGTGCTTTATAAAGGCACCCATTCAGCTTTAAAAGAAAATACTGTTAATCTGGGTGCACGGGAAACCATTGTTGCTGTATATCATTAAGCCTTGCAATTATTGCCCGGCATTAAGTAAAGGTTATTCAGGTATGCAACTGTCCGGAAAAATAATATAATAAAAATGCCCAAAGAGTCTTAACTTCATAGTGCAAACCTTAAAAAGAACAATCTAATTTTACTTTGACAGATTAGAAGTTTATAGAATATTATATCAAAATAATTTATTCAA
>CAZSGN010000217.1:0-5004 GCA_964606415.1 uncultured Bacteroidales bacterium | reverse complement strand
TCAACACTCCGGACAAATGAAAGAGCAATCCAGTCAACACCCTGTTCCAGGGCAAAAACAGCATCAAGGTGGTCTGTCCCGGTAAGACTGGGAAGCGTCAAACGAGTATCAGGTAAATTAACCCCTTTGCGGGAAGACAAAACACCACCGTTCAGGACTCTTGTAACCACTTCGTCTTTGGCATTGGATTTTTCAACCCTTACTCTCAATCTCCCATCATCAATCAAAATTATGTCGCCTGGCTGTGCATCTTTGGGTAACCGGTCATAATTAAGATACACTTTATCTGCATTGCCAACCATCTCATGTTGGGTAATGGTTAAGATATGATCCTGTTTTATCTCAACCTGACCATTCTCAATCTCCCCTATTCGTAGTTTAGGGCCCTGTAGATCAGCGATTATAGCCACATGGGTATTCAATTCACTGTTAATATCATTTACCATGTTGATCGTCTCTTTGTGGATAGATTGAGAGCCATGAGAAAAATTCAACCTGCAGGCATCAATGCCTGCCAGAAACATCTCTTTAAGAATTTGCCTGTTTCCGGAAGCAGGACCGATCGTGGCAATGATTTTAGTTTGAGAAGGCCGGTTATTGATATGTTGAAACTTTTGCATAAAATGAAAAAATAATCAGGTTTGCACTTGATGTTTAATAACATAAAGTTGATTTTGTGACTGTTCAATAACCTTAACAGATTCTCCTTTATCGATCATTCCTATCATCGAACGCGCATCATAAAGCTCATCATCAATTTCTACTTTACCTGAAGGCCGTAATACTGTATAAGCAATACCCGTAGCACCCATTAAATCATTCATTGATTGATTCGAACTAATAAAACCCTCACTGACTGGTTGATTGCTCTGCAATACCAACCTGGATATTCCTTTTTGTGAGAAAATACGATTACTAATATAAATAGCACCTGCCAATGACAAAGCCATTGCAACAATAACTGTAAAAAAAGAACGTGCAACAAAACGTATGCCCTGGTAAGGAAAATCAAAAACCACATTATCAATCATACTTAACACCAAACCCGCCACGACAAGAATCAAACCAAGAATGCCAGCCAGGCCAAACCCAGGAATAACGAATATCTCTAGCGCTATCAAAATCAATCCGCCAATAAAAAGCAACAACTCCCAGTTTTCAGCCAATCCCTCAAGATAAGCCGGGGCAAAGTAAATAATAGCTGCCATTGCAGCAGCAGCAATCGGGAACCCAATACCCGGAGATTGAATTTCAAAATAAATGCCGCCAATGATAATCATGACCAAAATACCCTGCACAGCAGGATTAACAAGCCAACCAATCAATCTCTCCAGGGATGTTAATTCAAAAGATTTTAATTCATAGGTTTCTTGATGATTAATTCGCTTGATCACATCAGGCACATCTTTAACAATAGCATCAGTGAAATTATGTTTTAATGCCTCCGTGGAAGTAAAAGTTAACACCTCTCCTTCCTTTGAAATTCCTTCGATAACAATAGACTCATCTACCATCGCTTCTGCAATAACCGGATCCCTTCGCCACTTGTAAATGGTATCCCCGTCTTTGATAATAGTATCTTTCCCCTGCGCCTCGGCAGTTGAACGCATGGTTGAACGCATATAAGACTGGTACTTATCCGGTGCTGCCTCGCCCTGCTGATTAACCACTGTTGCAGCGCCAATGCTGGAGCCCGGTGTCATATAAATACTATCAGAAGCAATTGATATAAGTGCACCTGCCGAAGCTGCATTTTTATCAATCAAAACATAAACGGGGATCTTGCTATTTAGCAATAAAGTCCGGATCGAATCTGCAATATTGACCATGCCTCCATAAGTGTTCATATGAATAATGATATGATCTGCGTCCCAATTCCGGGCATCTGCAAAACTTTTTTTCGTGATACGCCAAACAGCAGGTCCTATTTCCTTTTTTATATCGAACTTATATATACGGCTTTGCCCGGGAGGCTTTTCTCCATTCTGAATAACAGAATCCTGAGGTAAAGTATCCTGATCAGCTCCAGTTAGAGGCAATAGAGAAAAAAGGAACCAGGCAATCAAAAATGAAAACAACTTCGGCTTCATGGACAGGCTATTTTTTTAATATACCAGCTTGAGATAATTCTTCCTGATAAAGCAAAAACCGCTTCATCGCTTGTTTTTTTTGTTCATCCATCATATAATGAATATTATGGGTCAGGTAGTTTTCCAGATCCTGTATATGGGTTTCGTTGTTGTAATGTCTGTTAAGCGCACCATGAATATCCGCAATACCCTGAAAAAGCGCCTGGTTGAATTCTTTAATAAACCCTTGATCCAATCTTTTATTCGCCGTCCAAGTAGCAAAAACAAAAGGCAAGCCCGTATGTTTACGCCATTCTTCTACCAAATCATATTGATACGGATAACGATTTTCTACCTGAAAAGCTTTATCCCCAATAATAACAGCGGCTTTACGATTATGAATCTGATCGGGATTCATTCCAAACCGGGTATATTCCCACCGGGGTTTGATTTTCCAAAACCGACTTGCTAAAACCTGTACCAATATTACCGACGTTCGGGAATCCCCATCAAGCAATATGGTTTCAATCTTGTGCAAAGGCACCTCACTTACCAGCAATACAGTCCTGGCAGTATTGTTAGAGCTTAAACAAAAATCAGAAATAATTTCGCTATATTCCATTTCTGGTATAGCCGAAACAGGCACCAGCCCAACATCTGTCTGGTCATTAATCAATTGCTTTGCACATGCCGATGGTATATCCAATGAAAGATGAATTTTATTAATGACCGGGGAATTCAACAAGCCCTGCACAAAAGGTATGGCATTAGCATATGATACAGCAGTAACACGAATTTTTTCAATCATCCTCTCGTTATCTTTATAAGACATCTCTTTTTCACTATCTCACAAATTTATTGATTTCTTTTCATAATGAGATAGATAATTGAAAATTATCTTTGTTCTAATCAAACAATTTAAAACCCATAAAAAACGCTTTACTTAGGTAAAAGTAAAATTATAATACTGATCATATACTATAACAAGCATTTGAAAGATATTCCTTAAGAAACACATTGAACATATTTTTTTCTTAATTTTGTCCATTCCTGAAAAAACAGATATAAATGGAACTAAACGAATTAACAGCAATATCACCCGTGGATGGACGGTACCGGGGAAAAACCCGGGAGTTGGCCTCCTATTTCTCCGAATACAGTCTGATTAAATATCGTATTTTAGTTGAAATCGAATATTTTATAAAACTTTGCGAATGGCCATTGCCCGAGTTGTCGGAATTTAACAAAAAACTTTTCCCCCAATTAAGAAACATATATACCGATTTCTCTGTTAAAGATGCACAACATGTCAAAGAAATTGAAAAAACAACCAATCATGATGTTAAGTCTGTTGAATACTTTATCAAAGAAAAATTTAATCAACTTGGCTTAGAACCATTCAAAGAATTCATTCACTTCGGACTAACCTCCCAGGATATCAATAATACCGCCATCCCACTATCCCTAAAAGATGCCATAGAAACCATTTATAAGCCCCAGGTATTTAACCTGGTCAAATCACTTGAAAGTAAAACATCGGAATGGCTGGATATACCAATGCTGGCTCGCACACATGGTCAACCTGCTTCACCTACATCATTAGGTAAAGAGATAAAAGTATTTACTGACAGGCTGAACAATCAATTAAAATACCTCCTGCAAGTTCCTTACCCGGCTAAATTTGGAGGTGCCACCGGCAATTTTAATGCCCATCACGTGGCATACCCTGATATAGACTGGATTGCTTTTGGGAACAGCCTGGTGAATGATCAACTTGGCTTAAAAAGGTCAGCAACAACCACCCAGATTGATCATTATGATAACCTGGCTGCCCTGTTCGATACACTGAAACGAATCAACACTATTCTAATTGACATGTGCCGGGATATGTGGACTTACATCTCAATGGACTATTTCTCCCAAAAAGTAATGAAAGACGAGGTAGGCTCATCTGCCATGCCTCATAAAGTCAATCCCATAGATTATGAAAACGCCGAGGGGAATTTAGGTGTCGCTAATGCATTACTAAACCATCTATCAGAAAAACTACCTGTTTCCAGATTACAACGAGACCTCACAGATTCAACAGTCCTTAGGAACATAGGTGTCCCGATTGCTCATACCAGCCTTGCCCTTCAATCCTTAAACAAAGGACTATCCCGGATTTCGGTCAACGAAATAAAAATTCGTGAAGATCTGGATAAAAACTGGAGCGTCATTGCAGAAGCTGTTCAAACCATTCTTCGCAGGGAAGGTTATCCAAACCCCTATGAAGCACTTAAAACCCTTACCAGAACAGGATCAACAATCAACAAAGAGCTATTTATCCAATTTATTGACCAGCTTGATGTTAATGAGAAAGTAAAAAATGAATTGCGCCAGATTACTCCTTTTAATTATACCGGGATTCTACCTGAATAGTGTCCAACTTCGTTATGCTTGTCCCAAAATGGCTCATTTACAGCAGTAAACGCTGCATTTTGGGACTTCGCAAGCCTCGTTATCGAACCATTATAGACAAACTCTAATTATCCTTCTACCGGACTAATCTCATAACAAAAACCCTCAAATGCTTCATTAACCAAAAAGTCTCTGCACATCTGGTTAACTCTTTCCATAGCAATCTCCCGGGATTCGGCATCAATATTCAGGGTAATATGTTTCCCCACATGTAAGTCATGGCATTCCGCATAACCTTTGTCCTGAAGCAATTTTGTAATGGCAGCACCTTCATTATCAGGAACTTTTTTATAGGGCATAATGCTAATATCAACATTGAATTTCACAAGAATATATATTTAGTTAAACATCTGTATTTCAATCAAATAATAATATCATTATTGCTGATCACTCGGTAACCTAAAAACTTTTTCATAAACGATTCATTTTTGGGTTTTCCGGTAGCCTCTTCATTTTTTTGTCATTCGTAACAAAA
>CAZSGN010000216.1:0-5064 GCA_964606415.1 uncultured Bacteroidales bacterium | reverse complement strand
TTGGCTTTTTGTTGTGCATTTTTATTTCCGCTTGTTGTCAATTGATGTGTTTTTTGGCTTATTGCGGAAGTTGTTGTGTTCTTATTATTTTTGTTTGCCTGGTCATCTTCAAAATGGAAGAATTCGACAAGCTCTTTCAGACTGTCAGCCTGGCTGGATAATTCTTCGGAGCTGGTTGCCAGCTCTTCGGATGAGGCTGCATTTTGTTGCGTAACCTCATTTAATTGTTGAATGGCATTATTAACCTGGTCTGCACCTGAGTTTTGTTCAGCACTTGCTGCACTTATTTCCTGTACAAGACTGGAAGTTTTTTGAATGTCAGGGATCAGTTCTTGCATAAGTTCTCCAGCCCTTTCGGTTGTTTCTTTACTTGATTGGGAGAGATTAACAATTTCGTCTGCTGCAATTTTACTTCGTTCAGCTAATTTTCTGACTTCAGCGGCGACAACAGCAAACCCTTTCCCATGCTCCCCTGCTCTGGCTGCTTCAACAGCTGCGTTTAATGCAAGAAGATTTGTTTGAAATGCAATGTCATTAATGATCTGTATTTTGTCGGTGATATTTCTGACCGAGGTTAAACTTTCTGATGCCGCTGAATTGACATTTGAGATACCATCTGTTGCGTTTTGTGCAATGGTTTCTGTTTGTTTTGCATTATCTGTATTTTGCTGTATATTCGATACCATTTCTTCCATCGAAGAAGATATTTCTTCTGCCGAAGAGGCTTGTTCAGTTGCTCCCTGTGATAATTGTTGCGAGCTGGAGCTGATTTGCTGGCTTGCCGAGGCAATGCTGTCTGATCCTGTTCGGATGTTTCGGACAATATCACGCAGTTTCTCCACCATTCCGTTTAGTGCGGTGGCCAGTTCCCCAACTTCGTCTTTTTGATTGAGATCAATCGTGGCAGAAAGATTTCCTTTGGCGATTTCTTTTGAGAACTGAACGCCTTTGTTCAGTCCGCGGGTAATGGCTCTGCTTAAAGATGTGTTGATGGCAATAAATATTAAACTGCCTAAGGCAATGGCAATTAAGATGGCACTGCGCATGCTCCTGATGACCCCCATAAGGTCATTTTTGTAAATGGATGTAGCAACATAGGCATCTATAGATTCAAGGTAGGTTGAGTATTGATATTTTTCTTCTCCTTCGAACATGTACTCGGTCTTAGCCAATTGCTTATTTGTTTCCTGTATTTTTTTAAAGAAGTCATCATCTTTTAAATTTTCTCCTTCGATGGTTGGATGAATTAATAATGTTCCTTTGCTGTTAACAAGAAAAGGATAGCCGTTTTCATAATATGTTTTTGAGTCAAAAACTTCTTTGATCATATCCATGTTTTTTTCCTTAACTCCCACGTAAAGGATGCCCTTTATTTCTCCATTGATACGGATAGGCTCATATGCGGTAAGGTACCAGTCGTTTACGACAAATGCCCGGCCTTGGTATGTTTCGCCCCGCTCAATAGCCTGTGCTACTTTTGAGGAACTTGGAATGTATGTTCCTGTAGCCCGTTCTCCATCTTCGGTTTTAACATTTGTGCTGATGCGTAAGTAGCCTTGTGGTATTTTTTGGAATATAGTTGCTGTTTCAACGGATTTACTTTGGATGTAATCAACAATTTGATTGCTTTCTTGCAATACCTGACCATCTATTTCCCAGGCAGGGACTGTTATGCGGGTTTGTTGGCCTGAGTTTTGATTGACGGCCTGATAGCTTACTTTTTCGTCTAAAATATTTATATCTCCTAACCCATAGAGATAGTTATGGGCGAGGTTTAATGATAGATTTACTTTTTCCTGGTTGTCTTTGACTTGTATTTCAATTATTTTCTTAAGGTCAGTCACTTGTTCCATCATTCGCTCATCGGTGTCTTCAATGATTTTGTTTTCCTGCATTTGAATCATGTAGTATCCTATTAATGCAATGATTAAAATGAAAGTGCCGTTTAAGAATAGGTTTAAACGTGTGCCGATTTTCATGTCTTTAATATTCATCATAGCTTAGTTTTTTTTGACAATGTTTTTTATTTTAACCCGCGCAATCAGTATATAACTTTTTCTTTTTTAATGTTTATAGATTTTAGTTTTTGACAGAGGCATTTATTCAGATTGGTTTAATCTTATTTTAAGACAAAATTGATGGATTTTTAAAAACAGAAAAAGTGGGTATTCGCCCAAATTATATAGGTGGTTCACTTTTATAAGATACGCATGGCATAATGAGATAATTACTCATGTGGGAAAGTGCAGGGTGATACTTCTGCAGGGTAAGGGGGGTAAATGGTAATAATTGTAAGATGGTTAAATTTTGACCAGGTTGTTTTTTATGGCAAACACCAATAATTTGAGGGAGTTATTGGTGTTGGTTTTAAGGAGAAGGTTAGACCGGTGGCGTTCGACCGTGCGAAAGCTAATATTGAGTTGGTCTGCTATTTCCTGTGTCGAGAGTCCTTGCGCAAGTAATTCGAGGATTTCCTGCTCGCGTTTGGTGAGGTGGATATTTGTATTTTTATCTTTGGTTTTAATAAGGTTGATCAGGAGGGATTGAGAAAAATAGGTCTTTCCTTTGAGGACTTGATCAATAGCTTTTCTGAGTTCATCGACATTTTCATCTTTTAAGATAAATCCACTTACTCCTTTATCTATTAATTCGTTATAATAAGAGGCTTCATCGTACATTGATAAAATCAGGATTTTAAGGTCGGGATATATCTTAAGGGCTTGCTCAGTGGCTTCGATGCCATCCATCACAGGCATATTAATGTCCATCAGAATAATATCTGGTTTTATTACATTCAGGATGTCAAGGAGTTTCTTTCCATTGGAAGCTTCCAGGATTTCATAGTCAGGTTGTTGCCCGAGAATGATTTTGATCCCGCTTCTGAATAGTTCATGGTCATCCGCGATGATTATTTTTTTCATGGCCTTCAATTGTTGTTTTGGTGATCAAGATAAATTGCATGCCTTTGTTGGGTGTACTGTAGAATTCGTACTGGCTTCCAAGGCTTTTGGCACGGCTAAGGATACTGGACAAGCCAATGCCTTCTTTTTTTTGATCAATCATTTTTTGGACGTCAAAACCAACGCCGTTATCGTTGTATTCTAAAATGAGCATGTCACTCTCGTAGTTCAAATTTATAATAATTTTGTCAGCTTTAGCATGTTTTAGGGTGTTATTTATTAATTCATTCGTGATGCGGTAGTAAATAGTTTCTATGACATTGCTGAATCTTGTTTTATCAATATTTGAGTTAAAACGAATATTGATAAATTGCTGCTGTCGATCTATACGTGATTCCAGTGCTGCTTTAAGGCCAAAATTATTTAGAGTATAAGGACTCAGGTCATTGGATATCTGCCGGACATTAGCAATTGATTCCTGAATAATTTCGCCTATTTTTTTAAGGTAAGTTTTCTGGGTTTCTTTGTTATCACTTTCTAAAAGGGCCTGCAGGTACATGTTCATTGTCGAAAGCAGGGGGCCGAGATCATCATGCAGGTCTTGTGCCATCTTCTGGCGCTCCCTTTCTTCTGTTTCAATCATGGTGTCAATAATCTTTTGCTGAAGTTCTTTCCGTTCCCGGATGTCTCTGACCACTGTTAATATTGCTTTCTCTTCGTTGTAATTAATTAACTGGCTGTTTATTTCTACAGGAATTCTCTTTTTATCTTTTGTGATCAGCTCCACTTCCATATCCGGGACTGTCTTTCCTTGCTTTAGTTGTTTATTTCTTTCTAATATTTTTTCACGGTAATCTTTGGCAATGATGTCAGTTGTTTTTGATTCATAAAATTCTTTTTTATTAAATCCAAGAATGTTTATGAAGCGGTTATTGATTTCACGGAATTGTTGGTTTAAATCACTAATTACAATGGCGTCAGAGCTGTTGTTAAATATATTACGGAACTTGTTTTCACTTTGCTCGAGCGCTCTTAATGCTTCTTTTCTGCTTGTGATATCCCTGACAATGGCTTGTATATAGGTTCTATCATTAAGATTAAAGGCGTTAAGGTTGATTTCTGCTTCAAAAGTAGTGCCGTCTTTCCTTAAATGCAGCCATTCAAAACTGTTTGGCTGTCCTTTTGTGGTTTTTTTTATTAATTCTTTTGCTTTTTTAACAGAAGATTGGCCATCTGGTTGATATAAAGGCGAAAAATCCCATGGGGTGCGACCGATCATTTCCGGCATGGTTGTCTGGAAAAGATCCAGGGTTTTTGCATTGGTGTCAACGAAACGACCTTCTTCAAGGATAAATATGGCATCATTAGCACTTTCAAATAGCAGGCGGAATTTATTTTCACTTTGGATGAGGGCTTCGGATGCTTTCTCGAGCTCCCTGTTTTTCTGAATGATTTTTTCATCGGCTTGTTTTTGTTCTGTAATGTCTTCAAAAACAACACAAAAATGTTGATGCCCTTGCCAGGGGCGATAAACGTTAAATTTTAGGTATTTATGACTGGGTTCGTGGAAAAGTTCAAAGTTTGCAGTGATTCCTTCTATGGCTACCTGCTCATAATGGTCTATAAGCGGACTGTCTCCCTTTCCCCAAACATCGGAATGGGTCTTGCCGATAATTTTTTCCGCCGGGATATTGAATATGTTTTTATAAGCATCATTGATGAAAAGATAACGGCAATCCAGAAATTGCCCATCTTTCCCATAAATGGCTTCGTAAAGAACAAAAGCATTGGTCATGTTTTTTAATAACCACTGCATTTCTTCCGAGAGTTGCTCGAAATTATGGCCTTGGTTTTTTGTCATTAACGGGGCTTTATTATTTAATAATTCCTTTCCTGAAAATTAAGAAAAAATCATGCCTTAATGAAATGATTTACTGTTTTTTGATTATTATAATTCCACCTAAGTTGATCGATACGAGTGAAATGAAATAGCGCTTTTCTTGGATAGAATACCGGTTTAGAAGATGTTGGGTTTCAATGAATGAGTAAAATGAAAACTTTATTTCTTTTTAACCGTTTGGACGATTTTTTTAAGAATCACTCGATTTGGGTATTATTTAAAGTCTGTCAATAAACTCAAGTGTTTGGATCATAATGTTTGATA
>CAZSGN010000215.1:0-5084 GCA_964606415.1 uncultured Bacteroidales bacterium | reverse complement strand
AGATACTTGCCCAAATGAGTATGGATGTCTTCGGCGCAACTTCCACCACTAAAAAACACATTCGTTAGGTTTCTTATTATTTCGCTGTAAAAATACCCGAAAGTCTTTACCCTTTGGTTAAGCTTATTATCAATGTGTTGCGATAAGCCACACGTATTAAAGGCTTGGACAACAAAATAAATTCCTGCAAAAAGACTTACGTTTGATAAAATTTTTTGTACTTTAATGCCCGAAAAATTTTTAATCTATTTTGTTTGTTTTATCACCACTAAAATAGATGAAATTTTTCAGCCGTTAAACATTGTGTAAATTACTTTTGCACAATGTTTTAACGGTTTTTGTTAATTACTATTTGCGGATTTAAGGCTTTGTTATAAATGGAAATAAACTCAAATGGGATCCCTAAAATAATAATATGAAGCGCGCATGATCGTATCAAACATATAAGAAAATGATTAAGTATAGGCTGCTGAATGCGAATTGCATCTGACTGCTTTAATTAGAATTATAGACAGATAAAATATCTCTTACCATTGCGAGATTTTTTTTTACAGGAGATAAAATAATAACAATATTTAAAATCAATTATGTATGGAAGCTCAAACTCAAATCAATCAAATCCTTGAAGTTATTAAGCAAGACAAGAATTCCCCTTTATCTACATTTATAAATATGGAACCTAATGACGATATGATTTATCTTAATCTTTGGTTTTATTATTTTGATTTTAGTGTTTTTGATAAAGATTTCATTATACGCTATCTTAATGAAATAGGAGGGAAGGCGGATGATTTCATCTTTCATTATAAGCTAAATATCGCTTTTAAAGAAATGTTGGATCAGACTTTAAAAGAAAAGCTTGATAAAATGTCATTCCAACCCAGGCTGGAAATTTATTTAGCACAATTTGAACCGGAAGAGCGGGAAAACATCCGAAAGTTGATCTTAGCCTATCTGTATAAAATCTATAAAGATGAAAGTAAATTTATTAATCTGATCGAATTGGCCAGTGAATTTCAGTTGCCCCAGGCGTTTATTCTTTCCCTGAGTAAACAACATCCTTTGCTTAAAGATAAAATCATTGAAATGGATGATGATTCCCTAAGTTCGGATGAAGCATTTCATCAAAAAGAGATTATCTCCAACGTCATCATCTATAGTATTTTTGCAGGGCTGGAAGTAAACGAAGAGGATTTGGCTATCCTTCGCGATAGTTCGCTTCTTCCTCTGTTTGGATTGTCAGCAGGAGACTATTTAAGAGATTCTGGCGAAAATAATAACAGAAAAGATCCTTTTTCTTCAGAAGAGCAGGATGAGGAATTTCAGGATGACGAATCCGAAATTGATTTGGATATTACAAAATTATATGGTGAAGGAGAGGATGCCGAGGACGAAGATAATGAGCTATCAGAACAGGAGGTAATAGACCAGGAGGTAGATGAGAAAAGTCTAAGTGCTTATGCAGACAATCTTGAATATCTGCATGAAGAATCCAGGCTTTTGAAAATGATTTATGATTTAAAGGAGAAGCAGAATGATGATATGCTTATTCATGAGAAAGAAAATGAACGCACGATGCATGTCATGCAACAAAAAATTGAAAAGCAACGAAATATATGTGAAATACGATTAAATAAATCCATTGAAAAAGGTTTCACTCCTCGATTGGAGAAATTGGCCAGACGAATGAAATTGTCGGTTTTTGAAAAAAATATTTTAATTTACCTGACTGTTGATAAGATTTTCCCAAAATATGACAAAAGGTTTGGTGAGAATGATGTAAAAACCACGATCATGCTTTTATTGGATGACCCCATACAGCAGGTGAAGGCGAAAAACTATTTTTTAAAAAATGCCCGTCTGGTTAAAACCGGCCTTCTAAAGGTTGAACAGAATGATTCTTTGAACAACGACTTTTTTGATAATACGGTTGTGGTGGATAACCGGTTAATTGAATACCTGATAGGAGAGAACTATAATATTTCGGATTATATTGAGGGTAGTTATTTGTATCATTCTTCGGTTCATATCGATAGTGTAGTATTGCCTGCAGAAATTAAGGGAAAAGTACTCACAACCATCAACAATTTCCCTTCATTTTTATCGGCTAAAGATGCCCTGAAATTTTCGGAAATAGTTGAATACGGTAATGCACTTGCTATGTTGTTTGTGGGCAAATCCGGCACAGGGAAAACCATGCTGGCGAATGCTATCTCTAATCATTTAAATAAAAAGATATTGTTGTTTAATTTCAATAATCTCTCGCAGATGCAATCCATGATGGATGATCAGCAGGTTTTTTCCGTTTTGTTTAGAGAGGCGCGCATGAATGACGCTATATTGTTTTTTGATGAATCCGAAGCAATCCTGGAAAACCGGCTGAATGATTTGCTTATTGAAATTGAAAAACACGAAGGCATTGTAATATTTGCTACGAATGCAGAATTTTCCATCGATGATGCCATGAGGCGCAGGATTAATCTGATTATCAATTTACCTGATCCAGGACCAGGATTGCGGAGAGAAATCTGGAAGAATCATCTGCCCGAAAAACTTAATCTGGATGAAAATGTGGATTTGGATCAATTAGCTAAAAGGTATGAGCTGAACGGAGGCCTGATAAAAAATGCGGTTTTTTCGGCATTATTCCAGGCTGTGAATGAAAACGGAACTCAAAAGCCGGCAATGAAAATGGAGCATCTGGAATATGGCGCCCGGGACCAGTTGCAGAATAAACTGTTTATGTCCAATATGCAACGGATGCGCGTTCCGCACACCGCGCTGGAAGATATCGTGCTTCGCCGGTCAGATTTGGATCAAATTAGAGAAATTGTAAATATTGAAAAGAGCCGCAAGGTACTGGAGGGGCAGTGGGGCTTTGACGAGATATTTCCGGATCATAAAGGTGTAGCTGTTTTGTTTCACGGGCCTTCAGGAACAGGAAAAACCATTACTGCGGAAGCTATAGCCTATGAAATGGGTAAGAAACTTAAAATTGTAAACTATAGCCAGGTACTTTCCATGTTTATCGGAGGCACGGAGAAAGCATTGGAAAGTCTTTTTAAAGAAGTTGCTGATAGTGAAAGTATTTTATTGTTTGATGAAGCCGATGCTTTATTTGCAAAGCGCACTCCTGTCTCTCATTCCAATGATCGGTACGCAAACGTGGAAACAGATGTTCTGCTGAGCCTGGTGGAACGATACAATACATTTACCATCCTGACGACCAACTATCTTGATAATATCGATAAAGCTTTCTATAGAAGGATGAGCTATATTATCGAATTCAACATACCAACAGAAAAAGAACGTGTGAAACTGTGGAAGAAGTTAACACCCAAAAAATTGCCATTGGCGGAAGATGTTAATTTTAATAAACTAGCCAGAGATCATGAATTTACCGGAGGAGACATTCGCAATGTTATCATTCGGGCAGCTACGCATAAAGCCGGAACCCTGGAAAAAGATGTCGTGGTTAATCAGGAAGATTTTGAAACCTTTTGCAACGAGATAAAAAAGGCTAAAGCCAATGGAAGAGAAAAGATTGGATTTTGAAGAAATTGAAATATGGCTTTTTATCGGTTTAATAAAAAAAAGAAAGCTCTTTTGAAAAAAACTCAAACATGTGAAAAACCGTTTTTGCTATATCTCATTATGTCTGTCCATAAAGTAGGAGATTTTGTCACTTTTCTCCTTCCTGGGTTTTTTCTGGTTAATTATATAATATTGGTATATGTGTCCTCTCTTTTTTAATCTATTTTTTAGCTATTTTATAATTTCAATCCACTTATTGCTCACATTTTAAGGTTATTGGACATACCTATCCTTGCCATACACCTCAATGTATAGTTTATGCCAACTGATCTTACTAGACCAGTTTCACTATATGGGCAGTCATCACCCTGATATTGTATGCAATTACACTCCATAGCACTTTCGATACAAAGTTTTGCCAGCCTTTCCATGTGCATCTGGCTAGATTAAATCCCCGTTTAATGTTTGATATTATAGCTTCGGCACCACTACGCCATTTCTTTAGTCTGGTTTCCATGTTTTTACTACTGGATATATTTTGAAGACTGCCAACTATTTTGTTGAACACAATGTTTATCACACCTTTTTCTGTTGCATGTGACTGATTAGCCAAAGAAGCATAGCCTCCATCAGTGGAGTAATCACGCGGGACTGACCCATAACCTTCTATTATAGAATCGAGCGCCGGACTTGGTATAGGCCATGTCATTAACAAGCTTCATTATTTCATGGTGCTTTTCTAATGCAGCTATTAACCCCATTGCTCTAATGTTTGAGGGTCGCTTTTTTTTTATCACATTCGACACCTGATTAATGGTTTTAATAAATAAGGTAAGTTGGTTGACAAACTGTTTTTTGCGCTTATCTCCTTTCGTGTTATTTATTTTATAATGGGTTTTTTTTGCCTGTACCGTATAATTCTGGTATGTTAATCCGTTGATTTCTTTTTGTAGGTGATCAAGCAAGCGGTAAGATTCTTTTATACAGTCCCATACCAATAAATTATTGGTTGGGTGATGAATGTTGGCTTCAACTACCGTGCTGTCTTGTCTGATACTTTTAAGGTCTTCTATGCCTGCCTCTATAGCCAGCTTGTTTAATTCAAACATTAATTTTTGCAAGTTCTCCGGAGTAATCTTAGAGATGTATTTCTGATACATTTGAAAACTGTAGGGGCGAAGTTCGTCTATCTTTAAAAATAAAGCACATATCCTTGAATCTGACTGATGATACTCTAATTCCCTGTATTCAAGCCCTTTTAATTCTTTATAAATGGCTGCCCGAACAATCTGCTCCACGCTGGGAGTGTCCTTCCTTCCAAATATACTTGCTTTTTTCCCCTGGGTTATATCTTCTGCTAAAAGTGCTACAAGATATGGGTTTTGTTCAAGGATGGTGTCAATTAACCCTAACTCTGGATTTCTTGCCCAATCAGGCTTTTCAAACTTTATCTTAAAATCATCAAATAGCTTCATTTGCTTTTTTTTGTAAAATTACAAACTAAAGTTTCCCAATTCCAGAGATATTGAAAATCAATCAAAAAAAATAAG
>CAZSGN010000214.1:0-5110 GCA_964606415.1 uncultured Bacteroidales bacterium | reverse complement strand
ATTTTTTGACAAGTACTACGAAAACAGTTTTTCCACGCAACACAACAGATAGCAGATTTCCTGCCAATCGAAAGATACATGCTAATGGCAAATCACCAGGTTTCAAAAGTCCCGACTGTGTTGCTTGCGTGGACAGCCCGCAAAACTGTTTTCTTGACTTGTAACAAAAAATCCCTGAATGCCGGAATAGCTTATATAAAAATTTTATATCATTAAAATATAATCCACAAATAATAATCATTTTTAAATTTCGCCAGGTTATTATTCAGTAACCCCGGAGGGATGTACTGTTTGTAGTAATAAAGTAAATACCTTCCAATATTCCAAGCTCCTAATATTTGTGCCATATGACATAAAGTTATATTTTGATTAGATGTTTTAATGTGTCAAAGTAGAATTAAAATGATTCAGGATAAAAAGCGAATCAATTTTACGACATTATAAATTGTTTTTATATTTTCATAAGTTATTGATTCACAACACTAGGATCAGGATTTCTGAAGTTGAGCGATTTAAACGCAGTGAAAAAATCGCTCAACTCAGGTATAACCCCGAAAATCGCTCAAATTGATTATACAATAACAATCGCAGAGAAGATAAGGGGAGACTTTAGTTATTTATAATCCTTTTGTGTTTAATTTTCACTAAAAAACGATTAATATTGCAGATTGAACCTTATCAGAAATAACTAAAACCAAGCATTGTTCATGCCCCTAACCTTTGACCAAATTGTTGTTTTTGTGGTACTAGCTTTTATTATCTTTAGTCTTTATAAAGAATGGCTGGGCACCTCCTTCACTTTTTTAGTTGGCGTGATATTCCTTGGTGTTTTTAACATTCTTACCCCAAAAGAAATCCTTTCCGGTTTTGCCAATCAACACGTAGCCGTTATTATTATGCTATTATTGCTGGGAGATGTATTGCGAAAAACAGGAGCCCTCGAAATTGTTTTTGATAAAATATTTAATTCAGCTAAAAGCAACCGGGGTTTTCTTGGGCGCATGACAACAATTGTGAGTTTTTTCTCAGCTTTTGTCAACAACACCCCTATTGTTGCAGTTATGATGCCCTACATCTATAATTGGTGCCGCAGAAATAACTTTAGCCCCTCGCGTTTTTTGATTCCTCTTTCTTATGCCTCTATTTTAGGAGGATGTGCCACATTAATAGGTACATCAACAAACCTGATCGTCAACGGACTGGTGGCTGATCAGGAAATTATACCGGATTTTCAGGAATTTCAAATTTTTGACTTTGCATGGGTCGGAGTACCCATGATTATTATCGGCACCATTTATCTCATGCTTTTCAGCTCCAAATTACTTCCGGAAACACCGGATGTCACAACAGATTATGCCTCAAGCCCCCGGGAATATATTGTCACAGCCCAGGTAAAAAAAGACTCTCAACTCTGTGGCAAATCAATTAAAGAAGCTGGTTTAAGAAGTCTAAAAGGTTTATACCTTGTAGAAATTATCAGAGACTCACAAAAATTTCCTGCTGTTTCACCAGATGTCATTTTACAGGCAGGCGATATTCTTAATTTTGCTGGAGATACAGATACGATTGCTGAATTAATTAATTCCCGAATGGGGCTATCTGTTCCGGAAGTGGGTATGTTATATAAAAAACGTAAACGAACCGAGATCGTTGAAATTGTCATCTCACAGAACTCAACCCTAATCAACAAAACAGTCAAGGAAAGTAATTTCAGATCAAAATATGATGCCGCAATTATATCCGTTTACAGAAATGGCGAACGAATTACCGGTAAACTGGGTAACGTTTTGATAAAAGCAGGAGATGTACTTTTATTATATACCGGAGAGGATTTCTACAGCCGCACGCTGGATTCTCAAGACTTTTATTTTATTTCCAAAGTCCGGGATTTTGTAAAAGTTGAAAATTACAAGATTATCATTATGCTGGCAGGGCTTTTTGCAGCCATTATGCTTTCAGCTTTTAACGTTATAACATTATTTATGGGCCTTATCATTCTTTTGATGGCCTCATTGAGCATGAACCTAACCAATCCCAAGGAATTACCCAAAAGCATTGATTATAACCTGGGGCTGCTTATTGTATTATCTCTGGCATTAGGTATAGCAATGGAAAAAACAGGTGCTGCAGAACTCATTGCAAATTCGTTTATTAATTTATTTAAACCTTTTGGAACGATAGGCTTACTAACAGGGATATACATCATCACCTCCTTAATGGCTGCTTATATCACAAATAAAGCTGCCGTTGCCATCATTTTCCCTATCTCGCTAACCATGTCCGTCAATTTGGGCTTGCCTCCTACTCCATTTATTCTTGTTGTAGCTTACGCAGCAGCAGCCAATTTCATCACCCCCATCGGTTATCAGACAAACTTGATGGTTTATGGTCCCGGAAAATATTCGTTTAAGGATTTCATGAAAATAGGTTTACCCCTTACTATTATATATATGATTGTAACCATATCTGTTTTATCAATAAAATATTTTATTTAAAAATGCAAGTACCGGAAAAGACAATTAACATAGCTATCAATGCAGCTCTGATTGCAGGGCAGGAAATAATGGAAGTTTATGAACATGATGATTTTAATGTTGAACAAAAATCAGATCATTCGCCTTTAACTGTTGCCGATAAAAGATCACACAAGGCCATTGTCGATCAACTTGAAGCAACCGGCCTGCCGATACTAAGCGAAGAAGGAAAAGCTGTGCCTTATGAAAAAAGAAAAATATGGGAGCAATTCTGGCTTATCGACCCCCTGGATGGCACAAAAGAGTTTATTAAACGTAATGGCGAATTCACCGTAAATATTGCCCTGATCGAGAACAACAGACCGCTGGTCGGTGTCATTTATATTCCGGTATTACAAGAATTATACTTCAATATACCAGAGAAAAGCTCCTTTAAAATTTCGAAAATAACAAATGGGCCAGTTAAATACATCAACATAGAAAATTTATTACCCAAAGCAGAAAAACTACCTTTGAATCAAAAACGGAAAAAAACAGTAATGGTAGGTAGCCGTTCTCATCTCTCACCTGAGACAAATACATTTTTCGAGGCATTAAAACTTCAATATGGAGATGCGGAAATCCTATCACGCGGCAGTTCATTAAAACTTTGCATGGTTGCAGAAGGAAATGCAGATGTTTATCCACGCTTCGGCCCCACCATGGAATGGGACACAGGCGCTGGCCATGCGATTTTAAATGAAGCCGGATTTGAATTAACGGGTGCAGATGGTAAAAGTCCTTTTCTCTACAATAAGGAAAATTTGCTTAATCCCTGGTTTATTGTCAAGAACAACCAATTTAATATCCCCTCAGAGGCACTGCCCAAATTAAGCTCTTAAGGGTCAGAAAACGAAGTTACCAGGACATCGGGTTACCGGGGTGATTTATTACCTAAAGCCCATTCACCCGGTAACTTGATCACTCCGTGTTATTTAATCCCATACAGGTCTTGTATTATTTTCCCGGGACTTTTCCATCCGGTTAGAATGAGTATGCAGGAAATTTTCATGACCCGTTTTTTTTAGTTAAATTTGAAATATATGAACCGATCCATGATCGGCCGGCTGACGGAACACACACATTTTGATGATTATTTTGGCGTTATGGTATGCTGTGAAATCTGGTTTTGAGAATCATGGCGAACCCCGACAATTGAAAATTAAAAAATTAACAGATGAACGCAGCATTTTCACAATTACTTCACATCATCTAATAACCTAAAAAACAACATTATGGTCGCGGAAGATACAGATCAAAACAAAAATGAACCTGTTTATAATTGGGAAAATCAAACCATACTAATTGTTGAAGACGATCTTTCAAGTTACCGTCTACTGGAAGCACTTTTCCGGCGAACAAAAGTAAATATTATTCATGCCAAAGCGGGAGAAGAAGCAGTCGAAAAGTGTGTAAATAACCCTGGCATAGATCTTGTTTTAATGGATATTCAGTTACCCAAAATGGATGGTTATGAAGCCACTCAGAAAATTAAAGCATACAGACGTAATCTTCCGGTCATTGCTCAGACAGCATATGCCATGGAAGAAGAAAAGGTTGCTTGTCTCAAAGCTGGTTGTGATGATTACATATCAAAACCAATTAATAAAAACCAACTTTTGAGAATGATGAATAAATTTTTATAACCCAAAAATATTTGTTTATGCGGGAAGCTGCATATTACCAAACATTAAATAACCATCAGGTTAAATGCCAATTATGCCCACATCAATGCATCATTAATCCTAATAAGCGCGGTAAATGTCATGTCCGCAAAAACATTGATGGCAAACTTTACAGTGAAGTTTACGGGCAATTATCAGCCCGTAATTTTGATCCCATTGAAAAAAAACCACTCTATCATTACTATCCATCCAAAATTATTTATTCCATTGGAAGTATTGGATGTAATCTGGCCTGTCACTTTTGCCAAAATTGTGATATATCCCAAAACAACATCGAAACTTTCCCTTATTTAAAACAGGAAGATGTTCATTCCATTTTAGAACAAGCCACAAGTAATCCCAAAAATATTGGCATCGCATACACCTACAATGAACCTACAGTCTGGTATGAATTTATGCTGGACATTGCCAGACAGTCCAGACAGCATAATCTAAAGAACATTATGATTTCCAATGGGTACATTGAACAAGCACCCCTTGATAAATTACTTTCGTATATGGATGCTTTCAATATTGATCTTAAAGGTTTTACTGAAACTTTCTATCAACAATTAACAGGAGCTTCATTACAACCTGTTTTAGAAACCATTAAGAAAATCCATCAACATGGTGCTCATCTGGAATTAACAAATTTGATCATCCCCACCAAAAATGATGACCCGGAAACTTTTGAGCTAATGGTGCAATGGATACAACAAAATACCAGCAAAGATACCGTACTCCATCTCTCAAGATATTTTCCAAGATACAAATTAAAAATAGACAGCACTTCACCTGAAAAACTTACAACACTGAAAGGTATTGCTGAAAAATACCTCAACCACGTTTATCTTGGCAATATTTAACAACGACATAATTATTACCTAAGTTGAGCGATTTAAACGAAGTGAAAAATCGCTTTACTTAGGTATA
>CAZSGN010000213.1:0-5138 GCA_964606415.1 uncultured Bacteroidales bacterium | reverse complement strand
CCAACAAAAAAAAATAATCCCGCTGCAACAGAAGACCTGCAGCAACTCACGGAAGAATACTATGCAATCAATAAAGAGTTAAAAAAAACCGAAAAGTACCTGTCTTTAAATCAGTATTCTATTGAACACTCTAATAATGCCATTTATTGGTTTGGTCCCACAGGACGCTTTCACTATGTTAATCAACAAGCATGTGAAATGCTTGAATACACCAAAGAAGAACTTCTGGAAAAACATGCCTACGATATTAGCAATATTAATCCTGAAACCTGGGCCCAATCATGGGAAAAACTCAGGAATGCTAAAAGATTAACGTCTGAGTTTCTACATATTACAAAATCAGGAAAACAAATACCTGTTGAAATTTCGGCCAATTACTTTATCTATGAAGGGCAAGAATATGTATTCTCTGTAGCCACAGATATCAGCGAAAGGAAAAAAACAGAAGAAAAGCTTATTAAAAGCGAAAAAAATTACCGCTCTCTCTTCGAGCAGGCAGTTGACGGCATTCTGATGGGGGATGACAAAGGGGTCATTATTGATGCCAATGAAAGTATTTGCCAAATGAGCGGCTACAATAAAGCAGAATTAAAAGGGAATAAGATTAATATTTTATTTTCCGAAGAAGAACTAAATAATAATCCATTACGCTACGACCTCTTACAAGAAGGACGAGAGGTGAAAAAAGAACGCAAACTAAAGGCTAAAAAAGATCATTCCGATAAGATCATCGAAATGAATACCAAACGCCTTTCGGATGGAAGACTGCAAGCTTTTATACGTGATGTTTCAGAAAAGAAAAAAGCAGAAGAAACAATGATGCAGGCTTCTGATATTTTCAATCATATTCAGACAGGTCTTTTAATCTATCAACTCAAAGACCTCAATGATGACCGGACTTTAATAATGGTGAATGCCAATCCGGCATGCGAAAAATTATTAGGTGTCCATCCTGATGAAATGATCGGGAAAACAATTGACCAAAACTTTCCTCATTTAAGAGCCAAAGGAATTCCTCAACGATTTGCAGAAGTAATCCGTTTTCAGGAACTTTATGAGGTTGAAGATTTAACTTATGAAGATGAGCGCGTCCTGAAAAAAGCATTCTCTTTCAAGGGTTTCCCTTTACCTAATCAACAAATTGGCGTTGCTTTTGAAAACATAAGCGAGAAAAAAATTGTTGAAGAAGCAATGGCTTATCAACGATCCTTCGAACAACTAATAACCCAAACATCATCCCAGTTTATTCATATTCCATATCAAAAGATTGATATTAGTATAGAAGCCTCTATTGGTATGTTGTGCAGACAAATGAAAGCCTCAGCCGGTTACCTGCTCAACGTAGACGATCAGCAAGAGATTATGCAAATGACACATTGCTGGCAAAACAAAGAATTAGATATCAATCAGGAATTATTCCAGTCTATTCAAAAAAAGGATTATCCTCATTTATTTGAAACACTGCTTTCCGGAGAAGTTATCGCTGTAGAAACGAATCATGACATAAATAAACAGAACAAAACGATCACCTCCTTAAATTTTATTCCCGGCAACAAAACTTTTCTTAAAATCCCCATTATTCATAAACAAAAGCTAATAGCGGTGCTTGGCTTTGCCTCAATAGAAGAGAACAAGAAATGGAAGGAAGTTGAACGAGACCTGCTTGAAATGGCAGGGCAAATATTTATTAATGCCCTGCAACGGAAGCAATCAGAAGAAGCATTATTTGAAAGTGAACGTAGTTACCGGGAAATTTTTAATTCTCCCACTGATGCAATATTTATTCTGGACGCTTATAAAGGAGATATTATTGATCTCAATAAAGGGGCCCTTGAAATGCTTGGGACGGATAAAAAACATGCGCAAAACATATTCGTTCAATCGCATTTAAAAGAAGGCGCCTACAGCATCGAACAAATGAAGAAATTTATAATCAAGACCAGGGAAGTAGGCGATATGAGATTTGAATGGTTCGCAGAATTCAATGATACCCCAACCTGGAGCGAAGTCAGCCTTAAATATGCACAAATTAACGGGCAGGAAAGAATACTGGCCGTTGCCCGGGATATAACCAAGAGGAAAAATGCAGAGAAAAAACTTGAAGACACGAATAACTTCCTTGAAGGTATTGTCAACACCTCTTACAATGTTATTTATGTTCGTGACATTCAGCGCGATAAACTAATATTTGTCTCAAAAAGAATTAAAGATATCACCCAATACACGGTAGAAGAATGCCTGGAATTAGACCATGTGTTGTCACATTTTGTACATGAAGAGGATTATCCGACAGCAGAAAATCACGTTAAGAATTTAATGAAAACCAAAGCCGACGAGCAGATAGAATCTGAATTAAGAATCAGAAGAAAAGACAAACAGATTAGATGGATGCATGTTACCTCGACCATCTTTTCCAGGAATGAAGAAGGCTATCCTGTCCATAGCATGGCAGTGCTGACCGATATTACAAACCGTAAAAAAGCCGAAGAAGCCCTCCGGATCAGTCAGCAAAGACTAAAATTATCCCTTGAAGCAACTAATGATGGGTTATGGGATTGGTATCTGGATACAGGAGAAACTTACTTTAGTCCTCAATATTACAAAATGCTGGGCTATAAACCTGGAGAATTCCAGGCCGATTATGATCACTGGCTCCAATTGGTTCATCCTGATGATATTCCTGAAACAGAAAAAGCCGTTAAAGAAACCATAAAAAGAAAAAGAAAGAATCTAAAACATGAATTCAGGATGAAAACAAAAAACGGCTCATGGTGTTGGATATTAGCTCGTGGAGGTATTGTGGAATACAATGAACAGAACCAGCCCACACGTATGGCCGGGACACATACAGATATCTCAGATCGTAAAAAAGCAGAGAGGGAGATCAAACAAAGTCAGTTTCTTGTAGAACAAATAGCCAATACAGTTCCGGGTTTCTTATATGTCCGCGATATTAAAACGAAGAAACACCTGTTTGTCAATCAGGATATAAGAAAATTGCTTAACTATAAACAATATAAAGGAGATGCCCAAACTGACTACCTGACAGGACTCATGGATCAGGAAGACAGGAAAAAATACTTAAAGTATCTCAAAACCCTCTCTTCGAAACAAAGTGACGAAGTCTCCCTTATTGAATATAAACTAAAAGATGGTGAAGGAGAATGGCGCTGGTACAGGGAATGGTCCACTATTTTTCTGCGGGATGAACATGAAACCCCGCTACAAATTTTAGGTATTGCTCAGGACATCACCTTTGCTAAAACAGCAGAAAAAGCACTTGAAGAAAATGAACGGAAATTTCACGAACTCTTCGAAAGCTCAAATGACTCAATCATCCTAATTGAAAATGAAACCATTATCGATTGTAATAAACATACCGAAGAGATCTTCCTTCTCCCTAAAAATGAAATTATCGGGCGTAAATTAGCAGAACTATCCCCCAAAATGCAACCCGAAGGAGAACGATCATCCAAACAATTCACCCATTTTTTGGAAATAGCACATAAAAAAGGCAACCATACCTTTGAATGGATAAGCAAAAGACAAAACGGGGAACTATTCTACACAGATATGCGGCTTAACCTGGTCAAGCTTCAGGAAAAAACATATATCCAGGCTGTATTACGGGATATCTCCAACCGGAAAAAATCAGAACGCGCACTGATCGAAAGTGAAAGAAAATTTCGTAACATCTTCAACAACAGCAGCGATTATATTGTCATTATCAACCTGAATAACATGCATTTTGCAGAAGTAAACGATGTGTTTATCAATGCTTCGGGTTACTCACGACAAGAACTGTTAAACAAAAATGCCCTGGATGTATTAATGCCACATTACCGGAATAAATCAGAAGAGCGGATCAAACGAATAATCAAAGGAGGCAGAGTGGCTTCCGAAGAATCGGAAATTATCACAAAAAAAGGCAAAATCATTCCGGTTGAATTAAACAGTAAAATTATCGATTACGAAAATGATATTGCCCTGCTTACTGTTGCACGGAATATTGAAGAAAGAAAGCAATTACAACAAAAGCTTTTTGACACCATGATCGAATCAGAAGAAAAAGAGCGACAAAGAATAGCAGGAGATCTTCATGACGAGATCGGCCCAATATTATCCAGTTTAAAAATGTATATTCTCACCCTCAATTCAACGAATGATCTTGAAAAGACAGAATATGTCATTGCTCAGGTTAAATCCCTTATTAAGCAATCCATAACCACAGTCCGGGAAATCTCCAATGATCTGAGTCCTCATCTTTTAACCAACTATGGGCTTGATGCGGCAATGCAATCAACACTTGAGCATACCAGCGAGTTTACAGAAATCAATTATCAATCGAATATTGGTGAGCAGCGATTTAATCCAAATATAGAAATCGTTTACTACCGGATTATTAAAGAATTACTCAATAACACTTTCAAGCACGCTTCTGCAGACCATATCACCATTCACCTAAACCTGGAAAACAACATCCTTAAACTTTATTATGCTGACAACGGCAAAGGATTTGACATGGACGAGCAAATGAAACAAAAAAAAGAAGGGATTGGTATATACAGCATTCTCAACCGCATCAAATCCATTAACGGTGATTACGATTTCGGTGGCGGTAAAGGCAAGGGATTTATTTTTAAACTAAGGACCCGTATTGAACCTTATCATCAACATAACCCAGAATAAATAAAGTTGTTATTCATGTCAATAAAAAGTTATTTTTTTTATTTTTGAATAAACCCGCAACCTAATGAGTCAACTGAAGGTCTTTATTGTTGATGATCACCAACTGTTTCGTAACGGACTTAAATTTCTGTTAAATGAAATTGAGCAAGTCAAATTCGCTGGTGAAGCCAGCAATGGAAAAGAATTCCTGGAATTACTGAAGGTTTTCAAGCCAGACATTGTATTGATGGATATCAAAATGCCTGTAATGGATGGTATTGAAGCAACCAAAAAAGCCCTGGAAATCTATCCGGATTTAAAAATCATTGTGCTTTCTATGTTTGGCGATGACAGCTACTACAACACCATGATTGACCTGGGTGTCAAAGGCTTTTTGTTAAAAGACTCCGATAACGATGAGCTCAAAACCGCTCTAACCCGCATTGCTGAGGGTCAAACCTATTTCTCAC
>CAZSGN010000212.1:0-5185 GCA_964606415.1 uncultured Bacteroidales bacterium | reverse complement strand
AAGTAGTTTCGTTGGTATGGTGTGTGGTTGGTAATGCAGGCGCCGATGGAGTTGGCATAATAGGGATAGCCGGAAGCAAATGCATAATAAAAAGTTACTTCGTACAATTGTCCTTTGGTAAGAGTATCTTTTAGACGTGTCTGAATATATTCCCGGTATTCGTTTTTATTTTTATTCCAGATATCAATACCTACATACGCGTCTCCTGAGTGTGGTTTCATATAACCTGCCCAGTTTTCCGGGACTCCTGCATTTCCTTCCTTATTATCGGAACAACGATGAAAATAATCGGGGGTACTCATATTTGCTGATCGCCAGTTTTCAACATAATTTGCCAGGCGGTCTGTTTTTATAACAAAACCTTCAGGACATATTTTATAGTTTTCGAAGCCGGGATTGGGGACCAAATTTTGTGCTTTGGTTAAATCACTGGAAAGACAGCCAAGAATGATAAGCAGTGTAAAAAGTTTCATTTGTTTATAATTTGAATTAAAATGGGATATGTTGTGAAATGAAGGTTAATATAAAAAGTCATCATAAGGATAGCGTTGGGCATGTATTTTTTTTGCTTCTTCGTAGATGGTGTTTCTCAATTCATCAATATTTTGTTTTTTGATCGCTGAAATAAAAATACATGGCGTGTTGTTTCTGGCCATCCAGCTGTCTTTTAGTTCGGCCAGTGAGAAATTCACTTTGGCTTTTGGACTAAGGTCGTCATCGTCTTTTTTGGTGTACTCATATGCATCTGTTTTGTTAAAAATAATGAATGTAGGAATATGAGCAGCTCCAATCTCTGCAAGCGTTTGGTTAACCACTTTGATTTGATCTTCAAAATCGGGATGAGAGATATCAACTACATGCAGTAACATATCTGCTTCCCGGACTTCATCCAGTGTTGATTTAAATGATTCAACCAGGTCATGAGGTAATTTTCTGATGAAACCAACAGTGTCTGAGAGCAGGAAGGGGAGATTATGGATGACCACTTTACGCACGGTGGTTTCGAGCGTTGCAAAAAGTTTGTTTTCTGCAAAAATGTCTGATTTGGCAAGCAGGTTCATAAGGGTTGATTTACCGACATTGGTATAACCAACCAGTGCAATCCTTACCATTTTACCACGATTACTACGTTGAACAGTTTTTTGCTTATCAATTTTTTTAAGTTGTTCTTTTAACCGGGTAATTTTGTCCCTGATTATTCGCCTGTCTGTTTCAATTTCTGTTTCACCTGGCCCCCGCATACCGATTCCTCCTCTTTGTCTTTCAAGGTGAGTCCACATTCGTGTTAAGCGTGGAAGCAAATATTGATATTGAGCCAGTTCAACTTGTACTTTTGCATTAGCAGTGCGGGCTCTTTTTGCAAAAATATCAAGGATTAGATTTGTTCGATCCATAACAATGCATTCATTTTTAAATGCTTGTTCAATATTTCTCAATTGGCTGGGGCTTAACTCGTCATCAAAAATGACAAGGCCAATTTTATTTTCGTCAATATAATCTTTGATTTCACTGAGTTTTCCTGATCCAATAAAAGTTTTTGGATTGGGTTGCTCCAGCTTTTGGGTGAATTTCCGTAATGGCTGAGTACCTGCTGTTTCGGATAAAAAGGCCAATTCATCAAGATATTCTTCTACTTGTTCTTGATTTTGTTCCTGACTAACGATGCCAATAAGAATGGCTTTTGATGTGTCGTAACCCATATGAATAAAAAATACCCTTACATAATGGAGGTGCAGGGTATTTTATTTTTATAAGGATGGTACTTTGTCTATCCTTATATAGTTTGTATTAAGAATTTAACGGACCCTGTTGGTTAATTAATGAACACCTTGTTGTTTTTTACCACTTATAAATTAATTTAACACAAATTTTATTGGAACGGTAAAATAGACATTTACAGCTTTACCTCTTTGCTTACCGGGTTTCCAGTCTGGCATCGAATTAACAACCCGAAGCGCTTCTTTGTCAAGAGCAGGATCCACACCACGAACCACTTTTGCTTGTTCAACGGTTCCATTGCTGGTAACCACGAACTGAATATAAACAGTACCCTGAATTTGATTTTCGGCTGCAGCATCTGGATAGTCTATATTTTCGGCAATATATTTCCTTAGTGCTTGTTGACCACCGGGAAATTCAGGTTGTTCTTCAACGACCATAAAAATTTCTTCTTCTTCTTCCTCCTCTTCTTCCATGCTATAATCAGAGATTGTCATTGCACTGGATGCATCGTCTTCCATGTCAATGTCAATGTCATCATCCAGATCAGCATCATTTTCAACAATCTCCAATTCAACAGTTACTGGAGGAGGTGCTGGAGGAGGTGTTTGTTTGGGTTCTTCGCGAAAAGTGTTTTCGATCAACTCTTCCTCAAAATCTGCTTCTTCATCTGATTGAAATGATTGCGTCTGTTTTGGTTGCGAACTCCATTCGAAGGCAATCACAAGCAATCCTAACACTGTTATCATCCCAATTTCCAGGAATAATCCTCGCTTTCGCTCGAGGTCTGCTCTCTTGGTCTTTTTTGGCTCCATAATTCTTGTTTAATTTTGGGTGCCTAAATTTACAATTTATGATTAAATAAAAAAAATAGCCGGCATCATTTTTATTTTATTCTTAATGTCTTTTTGCGAGATTTGTTATTATTTTGCTTTGATAAATCAAGTATTTATTTAATGTTATAATAGCTCAATTTAAAATTTATACAGGATATTCGGTTTTATGTAATAATATAAAATGAAAAACGTAATACTATGCCTGAAAATTGTCCAAATTATTTAAATCAAGTGTAGCAAAATAATCTTCGGGTTTTTCGGCACGCCTGATTTGAACAACTTCCCCATTAGGACGCAATAGCAACTCAGCAGATTTTAATTTGGCATTATAGTTAAAACCCATTGCATGACCGTGTGCTCCTGTATCGTGAATAACAACCAGGTCGCCTGGTTCGGTTTTGGGTAACTTCCGGTCAATGGCAAATTTGTCGTTGTTTTCGCAAAGCGAGCCTGTTACATCATATTCATAAATGCGGGTTTCATTTTCTTTTCCTGGTATTGTGATGTGATGATATGCCTGGTACACGGCAGGACGCATCAAATCTGACATGCTGGCATCAAGGCCAATGTATGATTTGTATATGTTTTTCACATGCCTGACTCTTGACACAAGGTATCCATAAGGACCAGTGATCATTCGTCCGGATTCAAGATAAATATTGATCGGATCAAGACCGTTTTTAACAATGATTGATTCGTATTTTTGGCGGATACCTTCACCGACTTTTTCCAGGTCAACGGGCTCCTGATCAGGCATATACGGGATCCCTATTCCTCCGCCTAAGTTGACAAATTCGAAGGGGATATCTAATTCTGAAGATAATTCGCGGACCAGGTCAAAAAGGATTTCAGCTGTTTCGATAAAATAATCAGGATCAAGTTCGTTGGAGGCAACCATGGTGTGCAGGCCAAACCGTTTAATGCCTTTTTCTTTAAGTTGTTTGTATCCTTCAAATAGTTGTTCACGGGTGAAACCATATTTAGCTTCTTCCGGATGGCCAATAATGGCATTACCTCCTTTGAGGGGGCCCGGGTTATAACGAAGGCAGATTAATTCGGGCAGTCCTGCATGCGCTTCAAGAAAAGGAATATGGGTAATGTCATCAAGATTAATAATTGCTCCCATTTCAAGCGCTTTTTTAAATTCATCTGCCGGGGTGTTGTTAGATGTAAACATTATATTTTCTCCTGTTACCCCTGCTTTTTCACTTAAAAGAAGTTCAGGGAGCGAGCTGCAATCTGTCCCGAAGCCCTGTTTTTTTAAAAGTTTAACAATATATGGGTTGGGTGTTGCTTTAACGGCAAAAAATTCTTTAAATCCCGGATGCCAGGAGAAGGCTTTGTTAAGCCTTTGTGCATTTTCTATGATTGCTTTTTCATCATATAAATGAAAAGGAGTGGGATGTTTTTTTGTTATTTCTTCCAGTGTTTCTTTGCTAAACGGTAGTTTCTTTTTACTCATGCCTCTTTCGCTTTATCAGTTCTGTTTTATTGTAAATCAAGAATTAATTCATCATCCAGGTGTCCGGAGGCAATTTTTCGCACTTCTCCGGTCATAAAAATGGTTTGGTCTTTTTCAATCCGGATGTCTAAAATACCACCAGGCATTTTGATACGAATTTCATTGCCTGTTAGCCCTGCTTTGTTTAGTATTGCTGCAACCGCGCATGATGAGCTTCCTGAAGCCAGCGTGTAGCCAGCACCACGTTCCCATATCTCAATTTCTGCTTCATTGTCGTTGCATTTTTTTGCAAACTGAACATTGATGCGATTGGGGAAAATGGGTAGGTTTTCCAGAACAGGCCCGTATTTTAAAACCTCTTCTTTATTGATTTGGTCCTGTATGATAACGCAGTGAGGATTGCCCACAGAAACACAATGAATATCAAAGGTTTTATCCAAGATTGTAACAGAATAGCCCATGCATTCCTCTTTGTTGATATTAACAGGAATATCCTGGCTTTTAAAGATGGCTTTTCCCATCTCTACCTCAATACGGCTGGCTTTGTTATTTGTTTCTTCTGTTATATGTGCCCGGGCAATGCCGCCGGGGGTATCAATGGTGAATTTTTTTTGTTTTGTGTAACCTTCATCAAAAAGGGTTTTGGCGAAAATTCGTAATCCGTTACCGCTTTTTTCAGCCTCACTGCCGTCGGGATTGAAGATGCGAACACCGAAACCGTCCGCGGTCGGCCGCGGTCCCAGCAAAATGCCGTCCGATCCCAGACCGTAATGGCGATGGCAGAGGGCCCTGATCATTTCTTTGGTCAGGCCCCCGGCTGAATCCCCGGCCAGTTCCGCCGCCGGACCTTCACCCGTAACAGCCGTATCTATATCAGCCGGATCTATGACCAGGTAGTCATTGCCCAGTCCGTGATACTTAAAAAATTTCACCTCATCCTCGACTGATCGTTTCCGGCCGGGCTGTCCCGGAACGCCTATCTCCTTTGACAAGCTAACCCGGCCGGCTGATAATGTTATTGAAATTTGCCTGCGGAAACGGCTGCCTGCCCGCACTAAACGCCTACCGGCCACGGTCGGCGACCATTAGCAATATAAGCATAGCCGACTTAAAATAACAAGCATAAATTCATCATAAATCCGTAGAAAGGAAATACCCCGGGGTAGGG
>CAZSGN010000211.1:0-5185 GCA_964606415.1 uncultured Bacteroidales bacterium | reverse complement strand
TGTTAGCGAGAAAACAGGTTACGATAAAGATGATTTGTTCAACCAGATGATTGATAAGTTATTTGCATTTAAAAATGATTCTTTTAAGACATATATAAAGGCAGTTCAATCAGGGACATCTCATCTTGTTGAAACTCATTATTTAATAAATCCTGATATCCCGGTCGAACTTAAAGGGCGCGTTATACCTTATGGAGGTGGAATGGCAGTGTTGCATCTTGTTAATGATATTTCGGAGCGTAAACGGCTACAGAAAGAGGTTATGCGTGCGGTAATGGATACAGAGGATAAAGAAAGGAAAAGATTTGCCCAGGATATACATGATAGTATTGGTGCGCTGATGTCCAGTATTAAAATGCATTTGAATGTTTTAAATTTAAAAGTGCAGGATGACGAGCCTAAAAAGATTATTGATGCCATGAAAGATTTGTTAAGCCAGGCTATTGAGTCTACCAGGAATGTAGCTTATGATATTATGCCTGCACAACTGGGTCGCTTTGGATTGGTTGCAACAATTCAATCTTTTATCAGGAAAATTGATGGATTTAATAATATCCGTATTAATTTTGAGGCTGATCATTTTCATGCAAAGTTGGATAAGGATCAGGAAGTTGTGTTTTACCGGGTGGTCTGTGAGCTTATTAATAATACCCTAAAGCATGCCAATGCATCAAATATATACATTGAATTATCAAGTAATACACAACAAATGCAGTTGTTTTATACTGATGACGGGATTGGTTTTGATTTTGACGAAATGCTGCGTAAGCAGGAAGAAGGACTGGGGTTGAATAATATTGTTAACAGGCTTGAGATGATCGGTGCCCGATTGACAGCAGAAGAGCCGGAAGAGAGGGGAGCCTGCTTTAAAATATTTAAAAAGTTAGTTTAATTGGCTGTTTTTGAGAGATCAAAAAATATCCGGGATATATTGTTTCAAAGAATAATAATATTTTTTGCAGCAGGAACTATTTACCTGGACAATAACATGTCCGGGATTTTTTATACAGATCAATATTAATGGTTAATAATTATGACGGCAAATAATACTGCTACACTTTTGATACATTGCCAGGACCAAAAAGGAATTGTTTCTCACCTTTCTGATTTTATTTTTAATAACCATGGTAATATCATTGACCTGGACCAGCATGTAGAAAGGCAGTTGGGTGTGTTTTTTATGCGTATAAAATGGGATACGCATGGATTTTTGATTCCACGGGAAAAGATTGGCGATTATTTTGATACACAGATTGGCCGTAAGTATGGCATGAAATGGAAACTTTATTTTTCTGATGATCAACCACGGATGGCCATTTTTGTTTCTAAGCAGGATCATTGTTTATTTGATATGCTGGCCCGCTGGAAAGCAGGGGAGTGGGATGTGGATATTCCCCTGGTTATAAGTAATCACGAGGACCTTAAACCTGTGGCCGATCAGTTTAATATTCCTTTTCATCATTTTCCTATTACCAAAGCCAATAAACGGGATCAGGAGGAGAAAGAGTTGGAATTACTGAAAGAGTACAAGGTTGATTTTATTGTACTGGCTCGTTATATGCAAATTGTTTCTCCTTATTTAATTGATGCTTATCAAAATAAGATCATCAATATTCATCATTCCTTTTTGCCGGCATTTGCTGGCGCCAAACCTTATCACAGTGCTTTCAACAGGGGGGTGAAGATCATTGGAGCAACCAGTCATTATGCGACTGAAGAACTTGATGCCGGGCCTATTATTACCCAGGATGTGGTTCATGTCTCGCACCGTGATAGTGTTGATGACCTGGTAAGGAAAGGGCGCGATCTGGAGAAAATTGTACTGGCTCGTGCCATCTATGAGCATCTGGACCGGAAAATTCTGGTTTATGAAAACAAAACAGTCATTTTTCAGTAATATAATTTTTAGGTTTAGTTATCATGAATATCGCAATTATAGATTATAATGCCGGGAATATCAGGTCTGTGGATTTTGCCCTGCAACGATTGGGAGTGAATGCCGAGATTACAGGTGACAAAGAGAAAATTGCTTCGGCGGATAAGGTGATTTTTCCCGGGGTGGGAGAGGCCAGCAGCGCCATGAGGCACCTGAAGAACGAAGGGCTGGACCAGTTGATCAGGCAACTTGAACAGCCTGTCCTTGGCATCTGTATTGGACTTCAATTGCTTTGTTCCCATTCCGAAGAAGGGGATGTTGAATGCATTGGTATTTTTGATGAAAAAGTGAAGCTCTTCGACCATTCGGATAACCCTTTTTTAAAGGTTCCTGAAATGGGCTGGAATAACATTCATGACCTGAAATCTCCTCTTTTTAAAGGCATAGAGGAAAATGATTATGTCTATTTTGTGCATAGCTATTACGCGGAAACAGGCCCACATACCATTGCCACAGGGGATTATATCAATCGGTTTAGTGCAGCATTGCATAAAGATAATTATTTCGCTACCCAGTTTCATCCCGAGAAAAGCGGTCCGGTGGGTGCTAAGGTTTTAAAAAATTTCGTTGAATTATGATAGAGATCATTCCGGCTATAGATATTATTGACGGGAAATGTGTGCGTCTGAATCAGGGTGATTATGCCCGGAAAAAGGTTTATAATGAAAATCCGCTTGAAGTGGCCAGGGAGTTTGAAGATCATGGCATTCAACGATTGCACCTGGTTGATCTGGATGGTGCCAAGGCCAAACACATTGTAAACAATAAGGTGCTCGAACAGATAGCTTCTAATACCAAACTCATCATCGATTTTGGTGGGGGCCTTAAGTCGGATAAGGACCTTGATATTGCTTTTGAATCCGGAGCCCAAATGATAACAGGAGGTAGTATTGCTGTTAACGATCCGGAAACTTTCAAAGGGTGGATCAGGAAATATGGAGCTGAAAAAATCATTTTGGGTGCTGATGTTAAAGAAGAAAAAATTGCTGTCTCCGGATGGCTGGAGACGACAACCCTTGATCTTTTTGATTTTATTGCTGATTATAAAAAAGAAGGAATCCGTAAGGTGATCTCAACGGATATTGCCCGCGATGGTATGTTGGAAGGGCCAGCAACAGAATTGTATGAGAAAATGCTGGGTGTTTTTCCTGATCTGTACCTGATTGCCAGCGGTGGGATCAAAGACATGCAGGACATTAAGCTATTAAATGACAAGGAGGTGCCGGCTGTGATTACCGGGAAAGCGATTTATGAAGGAAACATTCGTTTAAAGGAGATTAGTTTGTTTTATCAGTAAAAGAAAAACCATGTTAGCAAAAAGAATCATACCATGTTTGGATGTGCGTAACGGACAAACCGTTAAAGGAGTCAATTTTTTGGATATTAAAGAAGTTGGCGATCCGGTGGAGATGGGCAAGAAGTATTCGGAGCAGGGGGCCGATGAGTTGGTTTTTCTGGACATCACAGCAAGTCATGAAAAAAGAAAGACATTTGCTGAACTGGTGCAGCGTATCGCCAAAAATTTGAGTATTCCGTTCACTGTTGGAGGCGGCATCAATGAAATGAAAGATGCCGATATCCTTCTTAGCGCTGGTGCCGATAAAATTTCCATCAATTCGGCAGCCGTTAAAAATCCTGGCCTGATTGATCAGCTGGCGACCAATTTTGGTAAGCAGTTCGTGGTGGTTGCTATTGATGCAGAATTTAAAGATGGGCAATGGACGGTATTTGTGAATGGTGGACGCATACCTACAGAAAAAGAATTGTTTAGTTGGGCCAAAGAAGCCCAGGAGCGTGGAGCGGGCGAGATCCTGTTTACGTCAATGAATCATGACGGCACCAAAAATGGTTTTGCCTGTGAGGCACTTGCTACATTGTCAGAACAATTGTCCATTCCTGTTATAGCTTCTGGAGGGGCTGGGAACATGGAGCACTTCAGCGAGGTGTTTAATCAGGGAAAAGCCGATGCGGGACTGGCAGCCAGTATCTTTCATTTTGGTGAAATAGAAATCCCCGACCTCAAAGCATACCTCCGCGAAAGCCAGGTAGAAGTGAGGTTTTGAAGATGTAGGTGGTGTTTATTGCAACATTTCATCATATTGTTTTTTAAACTTGTCCGGTTGGGCAGCATTATGTATTTCGGGGTATTTTTCGTTTATTAGTCTAAATGATTTCTCAAATCATTAATTTGTTTTTGTGTGAGTCCAGTGAATTGTTTAATTTTCTCATTTGATTCTTTAGACGCTATCATATTAATTGCCACTTTCTTAATTCCTTTCTCAATTCCTTTTTCAATCCCTTTCTCAATTCCTTCCTCAAGCCCTTTCTCGAGCCCTTCACCCCTGGCAGTATCTAATGAATTTTTCAGATCTCTGTAGTATTTTAAACTATCTTCATATGAACGAATTTGATCAGGTGTGAATCTTGCGATCTCTGCCGTCTCGAAAAGTTTCTCAAAAATCCTTTCTTTCAATTTTCCAGGTATTTTATCAAGCCTGTTAAGATTGCGTAAAACAAATAGCCATTTTTCAAATCTGTTTTTTAGTTGATCAACAGATTTGTTAAATTTTGGCATTTCAAGGTATATAAAAGTCAACTTATCATAGAAAATTTCATTTGTATCTATATCTGTTAGTTTTACATCATACCGATATTTATCCGGCTCGTCTTTATCTTCGTCAAAGACAAAATCCAATATGGCAATGGTATAAACCGCTTTTAATTCAAAGTTCCAATTAGCACGTTTAGCCTGTTCTCTAATAGGGAAAGTAGAATAATAAACGGTTCTGTCTTTAAAGAAATTTTGTTTTGATTTTTGCAGTTCAACAATAAATTTTTCTCCTTTATCATTTACGCAATATAAATCAAAAATGGCTTTTCTATCAACATCTGTGTCACCAAGATGTTCGGTTTTCAAGTAGGTAAGGTCTTTAATTTCACCTTGTTCATTTTTAAGCAATTCATTGAGAAAATCCAATAATAAATCTTTGTTTGGTTCCTCTCCAAATAACTTTTTAAAGCCATAATCGGTAAACGGATTAATATATTTTTCTGCAAAATCTGACATTGATCTTCTTTTTTGTACAAAGATAATGAATCTATCATTAAATGAAGTTGTTGCATTGGGCTTTTATTATATTCATAATGGAAAGTACCATATTAAAGCTTTCTTAAATTGCCCTTTTTTGTTCATCAAAAACTCCATTTTAATCTTAGGAAAATCAGGTTTGAACTGATTCTTTGTTTAAT
>CAZSGN010000210.1:0-5214 GCA_964606415.1 uncultured Bacteroidales bacterium | reverse complement strand
TTTTTATAAAATAAAGATTATTTTTGAATAAAAACAATCTTTGATATGGAACAGATTCAATTAAGCAAGGACATAATTGACCAGATTAAGCAAGCACAAACGGGAGAAGTTCTTTATAACCGGTTTTATGTGAATGATGAAAATATTCGGGGGAAGAATGAATTTCTGATGTTTATTAAGCCTGAACTTACCATGCCTAATCCGGATATTAAACTTGATCAGGTGATTGATCAAATATTGCAGTCTATTAATAATTATGATCTTGATGTGGCTTCTGCAAATCTTTTATCCGCCGAATATCTTCGTAACTATGATATTATTGCACAGCATTATGGCGTGATTAACCGTTTGTCTAATGATATCAGGAAGAATATTTCCGAAACAGCAAAGAAATCTTTTAATCATTTGTTTGATATCAATTTTGATGACGCAGAGGTTTATGGAAGTTTTGAATTTCTCGAAGAGTTTTCTGATTTTACGCCTTTGACACTTGATTATTTTTGGCAAAATATCCCTTTCGAAAAACTTGCAGGAGGAACTTATGTGATGAAGCTTGATTTTAATGGGAGACAGGTTTTTCTTATTAATGGATTTCATCCCCGGCAGTTGGCTCATTTTACAGAAGATGGCCGATCAATTGTTGCTCTTACCATTGTTGGTGATTTAGATTGGGAGAAGGCCAGGAATGAATTCATCGGGGCAACCAACCCTGAAAAGGCTCAGGAGGGCAGTTTGCGCCGCTTTTTTCTTGAGCAGCAGGAAGGTCTGGGATTGCCTGCTATCTCGTCATCATGGAATGGTGTGCATTTATCAGCAGGCCCTGTAGAGGGACTGGTTGAGTTGATGCGTTATAATTCCAATTTCCATATTGGAGATACCAAAAAACCCGAAGATTTTCAATTTGGAGAGCAACTGCTATCTACTTTTAATGAAGGCCAGGTTTATGATATCCTCAAAAATGAAAATATTCAATACCAGGGAGAAACAACCAATATCTTTGATTTAACTGAAGAGATGAATAGTGATGATGCGCTTGCGATACTGAAAAAGGTTTACCATTGATTCTTAATGCCGGTTAAGGACTGAATGACCACAGAAGCACAATAGCAACCGAAAAGTGCTGGCATGTATGAGATGGTCCCAGTGGTCGTGAGTTTATTGGTTTCTCCTTCTACTTGTTTAATACTGCCCGGCTTTACTTCTTCACTTGAGAAAACCACGGGGAAACCTTTTGCAATGCCCAGTTTGCGCAAGTGTTTCCGTAAATAAAATGCCAGCCTGCAATTGTAAGATTTAGAGATATCTTTGATTTCTATTTTTTGAGGGTCTAATCGTCCTCCCGCGCCCATAGAACTGACCAACTTATAGCCTCTTTGTAAACTGTGATAAATGAGGTAAATTTTTGGTGATAAGGTGTCAATGGCATCAACCACATAGTCGTATGCTTCAGCATCAAGTACATTAAGCATGCGCTCATCTTTGAGAAATTCATTGTAAATGTTTAAATGAATGTCAGGGTTAATATCTTTGAATCGTTGCTTAAAGAGTTGCGTTTTGGAAAGGCCTTCGGTACTTTTTAGCGCAATAATTTGCCTGTTTCGGTTTGATGGTTGCACTTGATCTGCATCGACAAGAGATAATTGACCTATGCCTGCCCGGCAAAGTTGTTCTGCTGCATATCCGCCAACACCTCCAAGCCCGCAGATGAGCACATGAGCATTTGCGAGTGCTTTCAGGGCTTTATCTTCATGCTCAAAGATCAGTTTAGTGCGATCCTGCCAATTACTTTTCATGGTTTGAATACCAACTGAAAATTTTGATGAATGACCTCTTTTAACTGGGAAATATCTGATTTTCTTATTTCTGACGCGGTTTGGTAGATGGTATCAATGCTTATATCTTTGTTGTCTGTTTCCAGAAAAAGTCGTTCTGCCGGGATGCTTTTTAGAAACTGGCGTATTTTGCTTTTATTTTCTGTCAATAAAGCGCCTGCAGAGAGGTAGATGCCTCTTTGAACAAAAGATTTTATTAATTGTTTGTTGCCATTGAATCCATGCATAATCCATGGCATTTCGGGATTGATCTTTTTGTGAAATTCCAGAATTTCCGGAAAGGCTTTTATGCAATGAATGATTAAGGGGAGTTTGTGTTTTTCAGAGAGGTCAATATGGTGTTGAAAAACGTCTTTTTGTAAGTCGAGATCCACATCGCTCATATGGTCTATACCAGTTTCACCGATCGCCACGATACGTTTACTGGTTGCTGCATCATCGATTTCTTTGAGCTGGAGTTTTATGAAGGGTTCAACGATATACCAGGGATGAATGCCGCTTGTGAGCAGGAGATTTCCGGATGACTTTAAGTCGTCCAATTGGTCAGGGAATAAACTCCGGATAATGATGCTGCCTTCGGCGGCTTCTTCCTGATGTGTATGTATGTCAATGAATGGTGTTTTCATAATTGTTGTTGTATTGCATTGATTCCTTGTTTGATTCGTCTTATGCTTTCTTCCCGCCCGATGATTTCGAGAATATCAAAAAGATGTGGCCCCATTCCTTTTCCGACAATGGTTAAACGCAGGCAATTCATAACCTGGCCCATGTTAAGCTCATGCTCAGTGATAAAATTTTTCACTTTTTCTTCAATATGCTCGCTTGTAAACGGCTCGATTTCTTGTAGTAACCCGGTAATTTTATTTAAGTAGTCCGGTGTTTCTGGTTTCCATCTTTTTTTGATGATCTTTGAGTCATACTCCTGCGGCGCTTCAAAGAAAAAATAACTTTGGTCCCATAGTTCTTCTACAAAAGAAACTCTTTCTTTGATTGTCCTGATAATTCTTTCGAGTATACCGTTGTCGACCTGTATGTTTCTGTCTTGTAAAATATTATTAAATTCTTCAGCCAGAAAACGGTCACTCTTTTGCTGGAGGTGTTGGTGGTTAAACCATTTTGCTTTATCAGGGTCGAATCTGGCGCCGCCTTTGCTAACTTTTTCAAGTGAAAAAACTTGAGTGAGTTCCTCGAGCGTGAATAATTCTTTTTCAGTACCTGGATTCCATCCTAATAAGGCAAGGATATTAATGACAGATTCCGGGAAATATCCGGATTCCCGGTAACCTGCTGCTATTTCTCCTGTTTCCTGATCTTTCCAGTTTAAAGGGAATACAGGAAATCCAAGTTTGTCGCCATCTCGTTTACTTAATTTACCTTCCCCGCTGGGTTTAAGTATTAATGGCAGGTGGGCGAATTCCGGCGGAGTTAATTTGAGCGCATCGTACAATAATAAATGCAGTGGTGTGGAAGGAAGCCATTCTTCACCTCTAATCACATGAGAGATGTCCATTAAATGGTCATCAACAATATTGGCCAGGTGATAAGTAGGCATACTGTCAGATTTTACTATTATTTTATCATCCAGGGTATTGGTATTGAAACATACATTGCCGCGAATCATATCATTGAATGACACTTCCTGGTTAGCAGGCATTTTAAACCGGATGACAAAAGGTTCACCATTTTTAATACGCTGTTGGGTTGTCGCTTCATCAAGATTAAGGGAATTGTCCATTTCTTCTCTTACGCTGGCATCGTAAGAAAAGGTTTTTTTTCCTTTTTCGGCATCTTTTCTCAGGCGGTCTAATGCTTCCGGCTGATCAAAAGCATAATAAGCATGTCCTTTTTCAATTAGTTTTTGGGCATATTCCTGATAGATATCTTTGCGTTCAGATTGTTTGTATGGGCCATGTTTGCCTCCTGTGGCTGGTCCTTCGTCAGGAACTAAACCTGTCCAGTTTAATGCTTCAAGTATATATTCTTCTGCTCCATGGATGTACCTTGCCTGATCCGTATCTTCGATCCGGAGAATAAAGGTTCCATTATTTTTTTTTGCAAACAGGTAGTTGTAAAGAGCAGTCCTCAGCCCGCCAATATGAAGAGGCCCTGTTGGGCTTGGTGCAAAACGTACACGTGTATTGTTATTCATAATTAATTTTTCTACAAATATAAAGCCATCCATTTAAAAATCCCTTGTAGATTTGTTTATTTTTTACTATTACTTAATGTTACTTTGAACAGATTAGATATTATAGAATATCCCATACTTTGTATGGTTTATTTAACTTGCTTATCGTACGCGAATCTAAGCTTCCATTCCCTTAAAACTTGCATATAAAGACTCTCCGGCGTTCAGGCATTTTTGCTACTTGCTATTGACTCCTAAATGTTTGGATCATATAAGATTTGGGCTTTAGCTGATGGGAAATATGCCTCATATGACACAAATAGCAAACAAACACCGATTAATGAATAACAAACACAAAAGAAAATGTTAATTTTGCATAAAATCAATCAGCATTAAATTGTAAACAATAGGTTATGAGTGAATTGAAAAGGATAAGGATTCGGGATTTAATAAAAAACACATCATTTAACTCTAAAGTAAATGTGAAAGGTTGGGTTCGGACAAAAAGAGGAAATAACAAGGTTATTTTTGTTGCGCTCAATGATGGTTCGATCATTCATAATATGCAAATAGTGATTGATGTTGAGAAATTTGATCCGGAAGAACTGAAAAAAATAACCACAGGTGCCTCGATGAGTGTGGACGGAGTCCTTGTTCAGTCAATGGGTAAAGGACAAACTATGGAAGTACAGGCCGAAGCATTACATGTATATGGCACAGCGGATCCTGAGACTTATCCCTTGCAGAAAAAAGGACATTCGATGGAATTTTTAAGGGAGATTGCCCATCTCAGGCCCAGAACAAATACTTTTGGTGCTGTATTCCGTATCCGGCATGCGCTTTCCTTTGCCATTCATGAGTTTTTCAATAAAGAAAATTTTTTCTATTTGCATACGCCTATTATAACAGGTTCTGATGCCGAAGGAGCAGGGGCGATGTTTCGGGTAACAACCCTGGATATGAATAATGTGCCTAAAAATGAGTCTGGAAAAATTGATGTCTCTGCCGATTTTTTTGGGAAAGAGACTAATTTGACTGTTTCGGGACAGTTAGAAGGAGAATTAGGCGCTCTTGCCTTAGGGCAGATTTATACCTTTGGACCCACGTTTCGAGCCGAAAATTCAAATACTCCACGGCATTTGGCCGAATTCTGGATGATTGAGCCCGAAATGGCTTTTTATGATAATGAAGATAATATGAATTTGGCTGAGTCGTTTTTAAAATATCTGATTCGTTATATTCTTGAAAATTGTA
>CAZSGN010000209.1:0-5222 GCA_964606415.1 uncultured Bacteroidales bacterium | reverse complement strand
TTATCAAAAATCTCTGAACTTAGATTAAACTTTGCCCATTATCTGTGCATCTATTTTCAAACCCGTTTTTTCTATAAACACTAAACCGGGGGCGTAAGCACTAATCGTCCTTTTCTCCTGAGCGGGGATTAGTTTTTACAGGGGGATCAGGCATTGGAGGTTTTTGTACAGGATCCTGCTCTATCTTTTTCATCACCTCATCAATAGCACGTTGCAGTTGCTGGTCATTACCTTTATATTGTTCGCGGGGGTTATTAATAACTTTGATATCCGGTTCCACACCTTCCCCCTCAATAATCCATTCACCGGTTTTTTTATGAACATGAGCAACTTCCGGCTTCCTTAAACTTGTGCTGCCGTCAATAAAGGGCAGAGAACCGTAGATGCCAACCACCCCACCCCAAGTCCGGGTACCAATAACAGGCCCCATCTCATGTTGCTTAAAAGCATGAGCAAAAAGATCACCATCAGAAGCAGAAAACTCATTAATAAGCAATGCCATATGCCCACTAAAAGCATCCTCCGGCTTAGGCCTTGCCTCTTTAGCTCCTCTCCTAACCGCATAAAACATTACCTCACGCCTCAATCTCTCAACAATCATCGGGCTGACATTTCCCCCGCCATTTCCCCGGTCATCAATGATCAGTCCTTTTTTGGTCAATTGGGGATAATAATTCCTAACAAACTGGTTCAATCCACTTTTCAACATATCAGGAATATGAACATATCCTACCTGCCCGTCAGTAGCTTCATTGACTTGTCGAATATTCTCTTTCACCCAATTATGATAATACAGAGATTCTTCTTCTTTTAAAGGCTTAATAAGTTCCTGATGCGCCCCTTTAGGCGAAGGCTGGTCATTAACCGTTATAGCTACCTGTTTACCAGCCTTACCAACCATTAAACGATAAAAGTTTTTCACTTCTCTGGTATCTTGTCCATTGACAGATAAGATATAATCGCCTTCATTAATGTCCAGGCCAACAGCCTTTAGAGGTGAACGACGGGCATCTTCCCAGTTATTACCATCAAGTATCCGGGTAATTTTAAAATACCCGGACTCATGCTTATCCAGCCGGGCCCCCAAGAGGCCTGTATGAATACGTTCAACATCAGGCCTGTCACCACTATTGATATATGCATGGCCGGCATTCAGTTCGCCGATCATCTCACCAATCATATAATTTAAATCATCACGATGATGAACATAAGGTAAGAAAACTTCATATTTCTCACGCACAGCCTCCCAATCGAGGCCATGCATATTTTCCACGTAGAAAAAGTCACGCATCTGCCGCCATGCCTCCTGGAAAATTTGTGTCCATTCGTCTTTATAATCAACCCAAGTTTCCATTCCTGACAAGTCAACCGGATCCGAGAAAGAAATTTCAGAATCCGGAGGATCAATCACCATTAATTTTTTATCTTTTTTAATCAACATTTTTTCACCATCAGGAGAAAAACGAAAGCGCATACCTTTGCCGATCAATACTTCTTCCTCCTCATCCATATCATACATCTTAATGGATATACCATTATTAACCGTTGACTTCTCATAATAATAAATCTTCATTCCATCAGCATACAAATTAAAATAGTTAGATGCTTTCACAGGAAGGTCAATCACCCGGCTATTAATTTGTTCAACATCAACCTTCATCTCCTGTTCCTCGTCTTCATTTTCTTCATTTTCTTCATTTTCTTCTTCATCCTCTTCATCCTCTTCATCCACCTCATCATTTTCCAACGCAAAAGGGTCAGGTGTATCTTTAGCCAGAGGAATAAAATAGATCCGGCTCATATCGACATAAGCATAATTCCATTCTATCTGGCTAAACACCGGATCAAAATCCCGCTCGGAAGTAAAAAACAAGAACTTTCCCTGCTTATCAAAAACAGGATTAGTAGAATGATACCATGGATCCGTTACCGGAAAATGTTTTTCCTTTTCGGTATTATAAAGAAAGACCTGTTCCATGCCTTTTTCAAGTAATTTAGAGTATGTGATCCATTTATTGTCAGGCGACCATTCAAAATGTTCGATTTGGTTCCTTTCGGCCTGATCCACAAGGAATACTTCCTTGCTTTCAATATTTACATATTTCAAATTAAAATCGCGGTCATTCCAAAGAATTTTTTTGCTATCGGGAGACCATTCCAGGGAGAATTTATACACTTCATCCCCTTCCGTTAATTGAACCGGGGGATTTTCACCTTTGGGGTCACAGATGTATAACTCATCTTCTCCACTTTTATCCGAAAAGTATGCAATATATTTACCATTAGGAGACCAGGAAGCATTCCGGTCATGTACGCCCGATGAACGGGTTAGGTTCCGGGTAAAACCATTATCTGAAGGAACAGAGTAGACATCGCCCCTGGCGCTAATTGCAATACGAGTACCATTGGGTGAGAGCGAAGCATCCATAATATCTTCAGAAGCATCAATTTGAGTGGCACGGGAATAAAGAAAATCGTTCGGAATATTAATGGTTAACTTTTTGATTTTATCTTGCTCTATATCATAAACATATATAAAACCACCTTTTTCAAAGATAATACGATCCTCACCGAGAGAAGGAAATTTAATATCAAAATCATTAAAATTTGTTTTTTTTATAACAGAATCTTTTTCAAAATCATAGGCATAAAGATTCATGGTCCATTCCCTGTCAGAAAGGAAATAAATGGTATTTTCATGCCACATAGGAATGATATCCTGATGTTCGGAAGAGGTTATTGTCGAAACAGTATCATTAACCTTGTCATATATCCATATATCATCAGCCATTCCTCCTCTATAATATTTCCAAGTTCTGAACTCCCTAAAAACTTTATTAAAGGCTAGTTTCTCACCTGAGGAATCATATGAGCAAAAACCACCTTCTGAGAGTGGAATCTGACTAGATAAACCACCTTCTGCAGGCACAAGAAATAATTGCCCAATAAAAGAATTGAATGAGTACCTTCTTGACCGGTAAATAATATGTTTACCATCCGGCGTCCATCCCATCACAATATTATTAGGCCCCATACGGTCAGAGATATCATCCCTACTAAGGGTTGCTGTATAGGTTAACCTCTCAGGCCTCCCTCCTTCAGCAGGTATTTTATAAACTTCGGTATTTCCATCGTATTGAGCAGTAAAAGCAATCCACTGACCATCAGGAGAAAAGCGGGGAAACATTTCGTAACCGGCATGTGAAGTAAGCCGCCGGGCTGTTCCTCCTTCAGCATCAACCGTATATAAATCCCCGGCATAAGAAAAAACAACCTGGTCGCCATTTATAGCAGGGAACCGCATTAACCGTGTATCAGAATCGGCAGCCTTCGAAAAAAAGACTCCCAAAAACAAGATCATAATAAATAAATATCTCATAGCAAATCTGTATTTTACACGAATATAATAAATATTCCCTTAACCATGACTCATAGCACAAAAGAAAAAAATTCTCAAACCTGGGACCTGAACTTATAACAGAATAATAAGATTTTACATAGACCTAAATTAAGTGATTTAAACGAAGTGAAAAATCACCTTACTTAATCGATTGAGCGGAATCGCTCAATTTGGGTTTTATCCACAATAAACAAATTGCAAGCTTTCATTAAATTAGTGGGAGAACCAATAAATTTAATTTCTTTTCAGCAATAATAAATTTATTGTCTTAAATTTGTCAATAATAAGAAACAAACATATCCATTGTTAATCCATTTATGAATCAAGCCGATTCAACATACTATAAGCGTTGCTGTGATCTGATTGAAAAGAAAATTAACTGGGAAGATAGCAGCCATTGGACTCATAACCACTTTAAGAAATTAAGTGCACAAATTGAGAAAGAGACCGGAACCAAATTAAGCCACAACACACTTAAAAGGTTCTGGGGAAGACTCAATTACAAAGGCAAACAAAGTCCTTACACCAAAGACACCCTTGCCATTTTTATAGGTTATGAAAATTAGGAAGACTTTTTACGGAAAGAATTTAAGGTTTCAAAAAGAAGGCATCTACGCGATCGCATTCTGTCAAATAATATACGTCGTAATAATAAGAAGTCTATCATCATACCTTTAACGCTGCTTCTGATAGTTGCAACCTTTTCCTTATACTATTTCTTTTTTCGCTCAACAGAACCTGATTATCAAGCAGCAAACATCGAATTTTATTGTGACAACCAGACAGATAAACCTCCCCATCATTTTACAATACACTATAATTTGAAAGGTCTGAAAACAGAAAACATTTCAATTAAACCGGATTACCTTGAAAGCACAACCGTTAAATCTAACAAAGGAAGTATCAGTTATACCTATTTACTCCCCGGATATGCGCAAGTACATCTGATGGCCGGTGATCAAAAGATTAAATCCATCAACATATACACCAAGACAAGTGGCTGTCTTTCAACATGCTACACAAGCATAGAAGATTTAAAATACCTTAAACCTGATTCAGTAAAAAACAAGTTAAGCATATCAACAGATAGAATCTCCGACCTGGGATTTAAAACAGATCAAACGTACTATCTTGGGTTTTACAACATGCAGAATTACGAAATAAACGGCAACTATTTCGAAGCTGAAGCAAGAGTTCGCAACAAAGAAACCAAAAATCTTTTTTATACAGGAACCGTCCATTTTGGTATATGGGGGGAAGATGGCATCTTTGATATTCATATTGCAAATGAGAGACAACCCTACATTTTAAAACAAGTCATCAGTGAAATAATCATTACAGAAAAAAACATGGATATGCAACCATTTTCCGTGGATATGGATGAATGGCAAACAATTAAACTAATAGTCAAAGAGGAAACGGCAAATATATTTCTCAACGGCAAACAAGTTCTATCGCAAAATTTCTCTAATCCCATAGGAATGATCAAAAGGATCTGGTTCAGGACAAAGGGATCAGGAGAAATTGATTATGTCCTTCTTAAAAACAAGGAAAAGCAATATCTAAGGGATGAATATCCACATTATTTTCAAATCACAAAACCATAATAACTAAAGCCCCCCTGATTTTCTTTGACTTGATAGTGGATTTTTAAAAATAAGCCATGGTTAGTAGCCAGTAGATTATCATGCATATTATATGATTCCGGTTTTTTTCAAACTGTATATTCAGAACTCCTGATCCGCATCAAAATATAATGTCGCATTTTTATGTCGGGAATACAGTCAACTTATAAGGCAAAGTACATAAATTACTGATTTTA
>CAZSGN010000208.1:0-5224 GCA_964606415.1 uncultured Bacteroidales bacterium | reverse complement strand
AAAAAATCAAATAGTTATGAGAAAGAATATAAGTCAATTAATTAAAAAAAGCCGATGGACTATTTTAATTTGTCTTGCTGTTTTGTTTGTTTATGCTTGTCAAACGGATAAAACTGGCCAGGACGAGGAATACATGATTAAAGGCACGCAGGCCAGAGAGGGCGATGATCCTTATTTAACTGAGAAATATTGGGCATTGAATAACAGCTCTATGCAGGAAAAATTAAGAAATGTAAAACCTTTTCCGGTGGGTGTGGTTTACTATCAGCAACGTGGGGATAATTTAGATAGTGCTGTATCTGAATTCCGGACTATCAATAAGTTGGGATTTACGGCACTGAAACAGGTTCAGCTAAAAGCACCATACAACCCCGGTGATTTTACAGAAAAGGTGTTTAATGCCGCTTTGGATGAAGGCATCTCTCCATGGTATTATGGGAAAGGAGGCTGGGAGAAAATTACCCAGGAGCTTGTAGATCGTTTAGCGATTGACATGAAAGTGAATGAGGAAAATATGAAAGCTATTCAGGAACATCCGGCAATGATCGAATATCAGACTGAAATAATGAGGGAAAGGATTGTAAAGATGGATGAGAAACCTGAGAAACCTGAAGGAATGGGGGAGCCGGGACGGAATAATCCCTGGATGCCACAGCGCTTAATTCCCCATTTTGCCAATTGGTTAGAAAATACGTATCCTTCATTGGATGACTTGAAGAAAGCATGGAATATTGGTTTTGCTGCTGAAGATAATTTTGATTCTCATCAGCAGGCAGCTATGTTATTAAAAGGTGAAGGCTTTGATAATTATGGTCGTGGACAGGGTCAAAAATCATGGGACTTTAGAAGGTATCGTGATGCGATGAAATTCCAGTCAGAATTAATTGTGGATCATTATCAAAAATCAATGGACCTTTATACCAAGTGGGATCCGGATGAGCCGGAACGAACTGGTGGACATCAACTTTTTGAAAACCAGGCGATGAATACCTGGGATCTGGAAGGCCAGGCTAAAGCTGCTTCAACAGGTGGTTCTTTTTATGCTTCAATTCATCTTACTCACCATTTTTTCCTTGTGGATAATGAGTTGACAAAGCCTGTTTATATGCAGGCACGCACGGTCGCAGATATGTTTAAAGGCGGATGGTCTGCAACGTGGGAGTCAACTGGTGGCCCTACCTGGCATAGTGGATATCATCCAACAACGGTTGATGGTGATTTGATGAAACAATTGATGATTTCTTATGTTGCCGCGGGGTTAAAAGGCATTGGTTTTTGGATGTGGAATTCCCGTGGTGAAGGTTGGGAGACAGGTGAATATGCACTTTGTGATGTGCAGGGCAATCCTGCAGAACGTGCTGTTGTGGCAGGGAAAATTTCTTCTGTCTTACAGGATCAGCGTTTTGAATTATGGGAGTCTCTTGATGAACCGACAGTTGGTGTATTGTATAGCTGGGAAAATGAAGCAATGCTGGGACGGATTTCTCTTGGGGGATATGACCTTAATACTGCTGTTTATGAAACAAAATGGGATGCTAAAATTCGTCAGTACCATTCCGAGGGACGCATTGGGGTGGCAAGGGCTTTGATGAATAACCAGATCCCTTATGAAAATGTGACCGAGAGGGATTTATCCGCTGGCTTGGCGCAACGGTATCCGGTTATTTATCTTCCTTTTGTGCTTGCTTTAAGTGATGAAACAGTCCAGCAACTAAAGCAGTATGTGGAAGCTGGTGGCCGGTTGGTTACTGATATGCCCGTTTTATTTATTGATAATTTTGGCAGGTTGAACAAACAGCGTAAGGGATCTGATTTTGAACAGTTATTTGGCTTTCAGACAAAAGATCTATATCATACGGGCAATCAGCCTAAATCATTTAAAGGTAAAGAACTTGATTCTTATTTTGGAGACATCAATATTACCGGGGGTGAAGTGATGGAAACAATGGATGATGGGACTCCGGCTGTTGTGAAAAACAAATTTGGTCAAGGCGAAGTATTGACTTTTAATTTTGAAATGTCAAGATCTGTTTTTAAGCCTGGTTGTGAGCAAATGGAAAAGATATTGAGTTATTATTCACTGGGAGACATCAGACCTCCTTTTGAAGTGGAAGATGATGACAATACAATGGTTTTCCGGCGGGCAGCCCCGGATGCTGATCATTACTTTTTTCTGAATGATGGAGAAGAAGATGAGTTAACAGTTTCTTCCGGGGTTATTGATTATTCAATAGCTTATGATCTGATCGAAGATAAAGAAGTTACTGTAACAAATAATCGATTTTCATTAACTGTCCCTGCTCATTCAGCTTCATGGATCAGGGTTGAGAAGAAATAGTAGTAGCGGATATATATACACTGAACTTAGTTATTAGGTACATATATTTTTTACTTGCATATTTAAGAGGTAATTATTTTGACTTTAGGGACTTCTTTTATAGAAGCCCCCTAAAATCAAAATATAGATTCTAATATGCTAAAGATTCGCAGTAAATTAATTAAGATTGATTTTTAATTTTCTTGTGTGTGTGGCCAGTGAATTTGGGAAGGAAAGGGCGTAGCCATGGCTTGTGTGGATGCCATAATTCACGAGTATTTTTTTTGGTTCGTTTTTTTTGTTACGAATGACAAAAAAAATGAACAAGTTTATAGGCGCCTTAAAGCCTATAGTTGAATCAAGTTTTTCAGGATGAACCAAGCCATGATAATATTTTTGACATAAATATTTTGATGGTTATTTTGGAGTTGTGGTATGTTGTAAAACTGGTTTTTATAATCATGGCGAGCTATATCTGACAATTGAAGAATATAAATATAAAACAGATACAATTCACGAATATTTTTCATAAAAATGGAATTTTTAATTATAATTAAACCAATAACTTAGCTCTGTGCTTTAATATGCAAAGTTTTAATAATTAGTTTTTTATAAGTTATTGCGAAACTTGAGTAATATACAATGGCTAAGTTAGAAGCATGACACTTGTTTTGATCTGTTAGGATTGAAGGTTATTGTTAGACCTGGATTTCTTTGCGTGTGGCCAATGAATTTTGCGGAAAACTTCAGTTAGTTATTTACGTGGATCATTTTTTTAATCGAATTTCAGGGTAATATTGAATAATATTTGATAAATACCTGATCTAAAAGTTTATTTATGACCCGGAGAAGTATCACTGATTGGTTACCAACGACGGTTAAAGAGATGAAGAGCTTGGGCTGGGACAGGCCTGATGTCGTGCTGTTCTCCGGGGATGCCTATGTGGACCATCCTTCTTTTGGGCCTGCGGTTACGGGACGGTTGCTCGAAAGCATGGGGCTCCGTGTAGCGATTGTCCCTCAACCCAATTGGCAGGATGATCTTCGTGATTTTAAAAAATTTGGTCCGCCAAGGCTTTTTTTTGGTGTCACGTCAGGCTGTATGGATAGTATGGTCAATCATTATACTGCTAACCGCCGACTTCGCTCTGATGACGCCTATTCTCCTGGAGGCAAAAGTGGATTCAGGCCCGATTATGCTACTGTTGTCTATACGAATATATTAAAAGATATTTTCCCTGATGTGCCTGTTGTTATTGGAGGGGTAGAGGCTTCCCTCAGGCGGTTTACGCATTATGATTTTTGGAAAAATGAATTGTTGCCGGGTATTCTTTACCAATGTAATGCTGATATGTTGATTTATGGCATGGGAGAGCAGCCCTTAAAAATGCTGGTTGATCTTCTGGATAAGGAGATTCCTTTTGATCAGTTGAAAAATATCCCTCAAACGGTTTTGATGGCTGGCAAGGATGAACATTATGAATTCGATTTTGAGGGGGATATCATTAAGTTGCATGCCCATGAGCTTTGTGTGAAGAATAAAAAGAAGTTTGCACAAAATTTTGCCATTATTGAGCAGGAATCAAATTATGAATCAGGCAAATACATTATACAGGAAGTCGGAGATAAAATGATTATTGTTAATCCGGCTTTTCCTGTCATGGATAGCCAAATGTTGGATCAGAGCTTTGATCTTCCCTATACCCGCTTGCCTCATCCTAAGTATGATAAGAAGGGTGACATTCCTGCTTATCAAATGATCCGGCATTCGATAAACAGCCACAGGGGGTGTTTCGGGGCATGTAGTTTTTGTACCATTGCTGCTCATCAGGGTAAATTTATTGCAAGCCGTTCTCGTGAGTCGATCATGAAAGAGGTTAACGCTATTATAGGGATGCCTGATTTTAAAGGTAATATTTCGGATATTGGGGGGCCTTCTGCTAATATGTATGGATTGAGTGGAAAGGATATGACTGTTTGCCGGAAATGTAAGCGGGCTTCTTGTTTATATCCGGCTCTTTGCAATAACCTGAATACCGATCATTCAAAAATGGTTCAATTATACAGGGCTGTTGAAAACGACCCTGGTGTAAAAAGAGTTTTTCTTGGAAGTGGTATCCGCTATGATTTGTTGATGAATGAAAAAGGTGCGTTTTTAGGAGATGATAAAGAAACTTATTTTAACCAGGTATTATCTAATCATGTTTCCGGGCGGTTAAAAGTGGCTCCGGAGCATACATCTCCAAAGGTGCTTAAGATAATGAGGAAGCCTTCTTATGATTTGTTTAGGGCTTTCAAGCGTAAATTTGAGGAGGTTAATGAAAAGGAAAATCTCAAACAGCAATTAGTACCATATTTTATATCCAGTCATCCTGCTAGTAAGGAGGAACACATGGCAGAACTGGCAGCTGAAACAAAGGAGGATGGCTTCCGGCTTCAACAGGTGCAAAACTTCACTCCTTCGCCAATGACTTTGGCCACAGTCATGTATTATTCAGGATATAATCCTTATACCCTCGAACCTGTTTTTTCTGCAAGAACAGATCAGGAGAGGAAAAACCAAAATTTATTTTTCTTCTGGTATAAAAAAGAGAATAAAGCAAAAATCATCCGCCGACTTAAACAGATTCAACGCTTTGATCTGATCAAGAGGCTGTTTGAATAGTTTTGCTCCCTGTGTAAAACCTTCTGAACAGCGTCCTTGCGAGCAAAGCGAAGCAATCTTTTTCCATGAAATAAGTTTGGGTCATATAACATTATTGGAAGGGCAGCTTATCTATACTTTGAAATATCAGAACTCCTGATCTTAGTGCTGTGAATCAATAATTTATGAAAATATAAAAAAATTTATGATGTCCTAAAATTGATTCGTTTTTTATCCTGAATTCTTTTGTGCGTGTGGCCAGT
>CAZSGN010000207.1:0-5263 GCA_964606415.1 uncultured Bacteroidales bacterium | reverse complement strand
TTTTAACAATTTTAACAGTGTCTTATATCATTTAAATATTTAACCATTAAAATAACAGTAGAACCTATAATCTAAACACAATAGAGTATGATGAATATTTTAATTCTTCCTCCGGGGCCTTTTATATCCTTGACTGTTTTTATGAGAAGTACGTTGGCGGGATTGTTTGTTAAAACCAGCATTTTTTTGTTCAGACACATTATTTAAAGTATGTTCTGCTTGATTATTCACGAAAGGATGATCATCAACCACCTGAATATTTTGCTTAATAAGCTTTTGGATATCCTTTAAAAAAACTTCTTCTTCAGCATCACAGAACGAGAAAGCAATACCACCAGCATTAGCCCTGCCAGTGCGGCCAATTCGATGTACATAAGTTTCAGAGATATTGGGCAAATCATAATTGATTACATGAGAGAGATGATCGACATCAATACCCCTGGCTGCAATATCTGTAGCAACAAGTATTTTAAGAGCCCCACCTTTAAACCGCCCCAGTGCTTTTTGTCTGGCAGCCTGTGATTTATTTCCATGAATAGCATCAGCTTCCAGTCCATCTTTTGAAAGCATCTTAACAATTTTATTGGCACCATACTTGGTTCTTGAAAAAACAATGGCTGATTCGACTGATTTATTTTTTAATAAATGAACCAATAATTTACTTTTATCTTTTTTAGCAACTTTATAAATCAATTGATCTACCTTATCTACAGTCAGTTTTTCGGGGCTAACAGTAACTTTTTCCGGATTTCCTAAAATATTTCGCGACAATTGAACAATATCAGGAGGCATTGTTGCCGAGAAAAATAAAGATTGTCGTTGTTGCTGATCAGGCAATGCAGCAATAATTTTTTTTATGTCATGGATAAATCCCATATCAAGCATGCGGTCAGCTTCGTCCAGCACAAAATACTCAATATTTTTAAGACTGATGAAACCCTGCTTCATCAGATCAAGCAAGCGGCCAGGTGTTGCCACAAGGATATCCGGTCCAATTTTTAAACGCTCGGTTTGTTTCAATTGCTTTACCCCACCAAATACAACTGCATTTTTAAGCCCTGTATATTTGCCATATACGGTAAAACTTTCTGAGATTTGAATCGCCAGTTCACGAGTTGGTGTAACCACCAAACATTTTATTTTACCAGAGGTTATATTCTCTCTCTTTGAGTTATAAAGATTTTGCAAAACAGGAATAGCAAATGCAGCCGTTTTACCAGTGCCTGTTTGTGCACAGCCTAACAGGTCTTTTTTCTTCAATAAAAGTGGAATTGCTTGTTCCTGTATGGGAGTTGGTATTGTATACCCTTCTTCGTCTATGGCCCTGGAAATAGGCTCAATAACACCTAATTGTTTGAATGTCATATTATATATTTGATCTGTAAAATTAATCATTATACAATAGAATATGAGCTATTCCATAAAAAGGTTTCATTATTATTTACATGCACTCCGAATGAAAAAAGATTGCTTCGCTTTGCTTGCAATGACGATGTTCAGAAAATTTTCACTGTGTGAAGGGGCTTGATTTTTGTATTAACAGTTGATTTTGTTAATTTTGTACATAAGCAACATGTATAAAATCAAATGCTTCGGTTATTTAATCAGCAAATACAAAAAAATGGTCTTATTGTATTAGGAATGATCCTTTTCTTTGGCTTAGGTACAATGCACTGCCATTGTAACGAAAACTTTTGTATACCAGCATTAGAAGATCATGTTACAAATAATAATCACCACCACTGCACAGCATCCCATTGTTTGTGTCACCTTAACAAGACATTTACCACCACCGCTGTAAACAAAGAGAATGATAAAAAGCAAAAACCTCATAATAATACTTTAGGAAAAATCACCAATCTTTCAACACCATATCTTTCAATTACTTCAAAATATTATGTAAATCCTTTTGTTCTTCATATCTATTCAATTAAAAGAGCTTTTAAACCTTTGCGTGCACCTCCAGTTTTTTCCCAGGAGCTTCTCTCCTCCAATTGATTTTTCCCAAAATTACTCTGCATCGAGCTAATGTTTATTATTTTTACTTAGAAAAACAATAAGGACCATCATGATTAACCGCATTATTTCATTTTCAATCCGTATTAAATTTATTATAGGTTTATTCGTTTTATCTTTAATCGGGCTGGGTATTTGGTCCTTATCGACGGTAAAACTTGGGTCCGTGCCAGATATCACCAGTAACCAGGTTCAGGTAATTACAGTTTCGCCAAATTTATCCACTGAAGATATTGAGCAATTTGTCACTTACCCTGTTGAACTTTCCATGGGTAATCTTCCTGGCGTTGAAGAGATACGTTCAATATCCAGATTTGGGCTTTCGGTTGTCACTATTGTATTCCGGGACGATATGGGTATTTATCTTCCCAGGCAATTGGTACAAGAAAAACTAAATGAAGTTTCCGAAAAAATCCCGGAAAATTTTGGCACTCCATCCATGGGGCCTATTACCACGGGTTTGGGAGAAATTTATCAATACACGCTAGAACCAAAACCCGGTTATGACAGTGCTTTTTCCATCACCGAGTTAAGATCTATCCAGGATTGGATCATCAAAAGACAGATGGCCCTTGTTGATGGTGTAGTCGAAGTTAATTCATTTGGAGGCAAAATTAAACAATACGAAGTAGCCATCAATCCGGAGAAACTAAATGCCATGAACGTATCAATTTCGGAAGTATTTGATGCACTTAAAAGGAATAATGTCAACACTGGTGGTGCTTATATTGAAAAAAACAAGATGGCCAATTTTATTCGTGGAGAAGGCCTGATTCGTTCACTTGATGATATCAGAAATATTTCCATACGTAAGGAAAACGGCATACCTATTCTTATAGATGATGTTGCGGAAAAAGTTCATTACGGCAGCCAGGTGCGCTACGGTGCTTTCACCAGGGATGGAGAAGAAGCTGTTGGCGGAATGGTGCTGATGTTAAAAGGATCAAATCCGGATGAAGTAGTAAAAAATGTCAAAGAAAGGATAGCTAAAATCCAGCAATCCCTGCCCGAAGGACTTGAAATAGAACCTTTTCTGGATCGCAGTGCTTTAATCTCCCGAACCACAGACACGGTAACAAAAAATCTTACTGAAGGAGCACTGATCGTTATATTTGCATTGGTTATACTTCTGGGAAGCCTTCGTGGCGGATTGATCACTGCCTCAACCATTCCTTTATCCCTGTTGTTTGCCTTCATCCTTATGAAGCAATTTGATATCTGGGCGAACCTGATGAGCCTGGGTGCTATTGATTTCGGAATTATCGTGGATGGAGCGGTCATTATTATTGAAGGGACTGTCTTCCAGATACAGCAAAGAATTAAATCAGGACAACACAAATTCGATCAAAAAACAATGGATCGCGTTGCTTATGATTCCGGTAGCACCATGATGAATTCGGCCTTTTTTGGGCAAATTATTATTTTAATTGTATTCACCCCTATCCTTTTTCTGACTGGTGTTGAAGGCAAAATGTTTCAACCCATGGCTTATACCTTTGGCTTTGCCATGATTGGGGCTATTATATTATGTCTGACCTATGTCCCTATGATGTCAGCCCTTTTCATGAGGCCCACAAAAAACAAAAACAGTTGGTTTAGCCGTCTGGAAAACAAACTCGAAAAATTAAGTTCCAGAATTATTCACATCACACAAAAATCATATTACCCTGTACTTAAAAAAGCATTAAGACAAAAAGGAATTGCGCTGGGTGCAGCTATCGTTCTTTTAATTATTACCATTTTCACCTTTACCCGAATGGGTGGAGAATTTGTTCCAAAGCTGGACGAAGGAGATATTGCCATGCAGGCTTTGATAAGGCCAGGGAGCGGCCTTGATGAATCCATCCGAGTATCAGAAGAGATTGAGAATATTCTCTTAGATGAATTCCCCGAAGTAAAAAAAGTACTTGCCCGTATTGGGGTTGCAGACATTCCAACTGACCCTATGCCAATGGATATTGCCGATATATTTATCATATTGGAAAAGGATAGCGATCAATGGGAATCTGCGGAAACCAAAGCCGAATTAATTAAAAAAATCAAGCAATCGCTAAGTGTTCTTCCTGGTGTCAATTTTGTTTTCAGCCAACCGGTTGATCTTCGTTTTAATGAATTGCTAACAGGCGTTCGTGAAGATGTCGCCGTTAAGCTATTTGGGGAAGACCTGGAGTTACTGACCGCTAAGGCAGAAGAAATGGCAGATATTATCAAAACTGTTCCCGGCGTAGGTGATGTAAATGCCGAACGAACTGCTGGTCTCCCACAAATGACGGTAGTGTATAATCGCAAAAAAGTAGCCCAGTATGGCCTTGATATAGAAAAATTAAATAAATATGTGACCGCTGCTTTCGCAGGAGGAAAAGCAGGAATAATTTTTGAGGGAGAGAAACGTTTTGACCTGGTTATACGCTTTGATAAAGAACACCGCCAAAGCATTGAAGATGTGAGATCGCTTTATATTGACCTTGATGATCAAACCCAGGTCCCTATCAAAGAGATTGCTGATATTCAATACCGTCCAGGACCTATGCAAATCTCAAGGGAAAACACCTACCGCACAACCTATGTCGGCGTTAATGCCCGGGGAAGAGACATTGAGTCAGTTGTTGAAGACATCAGGCAAAAATTGGATGAACAACTGGAACTACCTCCCGGTTATTATATTAATTATGGTGGTGAGTTTGAGAATCTTAAGCGCGCCCAGGAACGCTTATCCATTGTTATTCCTATTGCTCTTTTTCTTATTTTTGTTCTGCTCTATTTCGCGTTAAATTCTTTTTCTCAATCGTTAATGATCTATATTGCTATTCCGCTTGCAGCCATAGGCGGTGTATTTGCTTTGTGGATCAGGGACATGCCTTTTAGTATTTCAGCCGGCGTCGGGTTTATTGTATTGTTTGGTGTAGCCGTTCTAAACGGATTGGTACTGATCAGCAGGTTCAATTCCCTGAAAAAAGAAGGTGTAATGAATACCCAACGCCGTATCCTGACTGGCACGAGGGAACGCATACGTCCCATCATGCTCACCGCCACCACAGATATCTTTGGGTTTCTACCCATGGCCTTTTCCACCTCAGCAGGCGCTGAAGTACAACAGCCCCTTGCTACTGTTGTTATTGGCGGCATGCTTACATCAACCCTATTAACACTAATCATTATCCCGGTTCTATATGCTCTTGTTGAGAATAAGCCGCGTCTGAAAAACACCCGGATAAAAAAGAAAATGTTTGTTCGTTTACCTTTACTT
>CAZSGN010000206.1:0-5286 GCA_964606415.1 uncultured Bacteroidales bacterium | reverse complement strand
ATTTTATCTACATATAAACAAATTGCAAACTTTCATTAAATTAGTGGGAGAACCAAATATAAAAACGCTAAGCCCCAAATCACAAAAATAATTGTGGTACAAATTATTAAGGATGTGGTAAAATAAAATTGATATTCAATTTTTTTAAAATTAAAGTTTTTTTCATTCTGTAATTATTAGTATATTGTAATTCCCTAAATGAAAAACTGACCTGAAATACTCTAAATGTTATGAAAACAAAACAAATTATCTCTCTGTTTGCCACCATTATTATTTTCAATCTTCAGCCTTTGCTCGGGCAATACGTAGCAGATTTTAATTCAGACTACGACTGGAATACGTCAAAACCTCACCTTCCTGAATGCTGGGTTATGTGGAATGGAATGGATCCCAGAGATGCATCAGCTACACCAGCCCCTTATGAAGGTGCCCGTTATGTTGGGCAAAGCTCAGGGCAATCCAAAGTGCAAATTTTCACTGCTTTTTTCGAAGCAACCACTGCAGACACTTTTTCTTTTTACTATGGCTTAAGAAGAGGTTCAGGTGCAACGCAGTCATTGTCCAACTTTCAACCTGTGGTAGGTTATTACCGGTTCGGGGATCCCAATGGACCTGTCGATGACCTTATCCCCATGGATACCATCACTACTGCAGCAGGAAATACATGGTACCATTACGAGGCTCATTTTCAGTATAACGGCCTCCAGCGAATTGTCATCTATGCAGACGAATCTTCTACGCATGGCAGTGAATGGGTCAACGACTCTGAGACAGGTTTTATTTTTGATTACTTTACATCCAATGCAACATACGTGAATGATAACCCTCCCAAAGTTGCCATTAAACAAACATCAGGTGGCGAAACAGCCTGCAACACTGAGACACGAACTTTCGTAGCCGACTCCCTGGCTAATTATTCTTCCCCTTTTTCACTGGAATGGTTTGTTAACGGTTCTTTTGAAAAAAATGCGGCAGACAGGAATGATACCGTTTTTTCTATTAATTCATTAAGCGCTAATGATACCGTCATGGTGATCCTTGAAGGCAATACAGTTTGCAGCGAAACGGAATCGGTTACCACCATCTATGACACAGCCTCATTTATCCTGCCCCCCTGCAAAGAAATCAATATTACGGATGTGCCAGGATATGAGAAATGCCCCAATGAACAAATCGATATAGCCTATAACACCTCAGCTTCAGGGAATTGGCCTTCTGGCACAAACATCTACGCGCAAATAGCCAAAACCAAAAATTTCACTTCAATCCTAGACACCATTGGGTCACCAGGCAACATATCAGAAAGCGGCGCCACCATCAGCGGCTCATTATCCGCAAACCTCGATTCAGGTAAATATTACATCGGCCTTATCGCTGATGACCCGTCCAATACCTTTTCTGAAAATCTGGACAGTATCTTTTTACACCCCGAGCCGGATACTGCATCAATCAATGTATTATCCCCAAATATTTGTGACGGCAATGATGCGATAATCACCATACAAAATTCAGAACCCGGGATTGATTATAAACTCTACAATATGAGTAATTACCAGGTTGGTTCAACAATCACAGGTAATGGTTCTGATATTGCCATTACCTTTGACCCCAATGCTTCTGCAGGTGAAACTGTTAAAACCATCTTAAGAGCATCTGATACAAACACATCGTGTAGTGTTGAATCAGCTGATACGCTTTATAGCCAATTTGTTTCCAATCCTGTCTTAACCGGTAACACCATAAAAATAGATTATGGCAGCGATACCATCCTTGATGTAACAGTCAATAATGGAACAGCTCCATATAATTACCTCTGGAGTCCTTCTGACTCACTTGATAATCCTTCAACAAATACAGACCCAAATCCCCGGACCATCAGCATTAAAAGTTCATTCGATTTCAATGTACAGGTTACCGATGTCAATGGTTGCACAGATTCCGAAACAGTCCCCATCAAGAATGTTAATACCCTCAATGTGACCATTGATGCACGCTCATCTTATCCGGAAACAGGTGCAGCCTGGGCAAGCACCCCAGACAAAGACACCATTGTTTGTTATGGTGCAACATTGTATCTCTATGCTGTTGTTCAAAAACAAAACAGCAACGTTACCTATGAATGGACAAGGTCAGGTTCTACCGAAACATTAAGCACTGATTCCGTTTACCAGGTCACCATCAAACAAAACAAAAAACATGTCTTTAATGTGGAAGTCGATGATGGCAGCAGTACCCAGACAGATGATATTACCATTAACGTAAAAAAGAACCCCGGGCTTAATCCTCATGCCATACAAGGAGGTGAAATCATCCAGGATCAGGAAAAGGTTTTTGCCGGAGAAGAATTCAATTTAACCGTTGACCCACATCCCACGGAAGCAGAAAACGCATCATACAACTGGTCCCCCGCAAGCGTTTTGCTTGACCCAGCATCCGACAAAGAACCACGGGCAATCCTTAATAATCCGGCAAGTTTTATGGTTGAACGCCAGCTTGTTTATAATGACAGTGTTAGTTGTATGGCTTATGACACAATAACAATCAACACCTTTGATTTTGAAGTCTTTGTCCCAACAGCCTTCACACCAAACGGGGACGGGAACAACGATAAACTTTGTGTGCTTTCAAACGGCATTTTAAACGATATTGATTTACAAATTTATAACCGTTGGGGAGAACAAGTTTTTAAAGCCACGAGACTTGATCAATGCTGGGATGGTTCTTATAAGGGTAAAGACCTGCACATGCAGACTTTTGGCTACGTGTTGAAGGTGAAAGACACTGATGGGGGCACCCACAGATTTACCGGAAACATCACCCTGATCCGGTAAACAACACTTTAATTTAATCAGCATGGATAATACTCAGTAATTATTAAAATTTGAACTTTCTTATTACATGCTTATTATGAAAACCTGACCTAAAAAATACAGCATTTATGAAAAAGAGAATTATTTTATCACTGGCCATTTTCCTGACAACTTTCCTTTTGACAAAAGCCCAGGACATTTTTTTCTCCCAGTTTTATGCCTCTCACCTGGCTTTAAATCCGGCCTTAACAGGCTTTACACTTGGAGACATGCAAGTCAGCACCATCTACAGAGCTCAACAGAACAGCCTCATTCCAGGCTACACCTATGCTGCCTCTGCCGATTACAAGATTACCCGCGAAAATTTTTCTCCTGATATTCTTGCCGTTGGCGGTATGGTCATCAATGACCATTTAAATGCAGGAGAACAAAATTCACTGAACATACTAACATCGGGCGCTTATCACAAAGCCATCGGGCCTGATAATAACCATTATGCTGCCATGGGCATTCAACTTGGTATGCTCCAAAGAAAATTTGACCCTACAGTTCATTCCTATCATTCACAATGGGTAGATCACCAATATGATCCTGATGCAAGCATCAATGAAAATTTCACGAAAGAACAAGCTTTTAATTTTGACATGAACCTGGGATTTCTATGGTATAGCAAAATCAACGAATTAACTGCCTTATATGCTGGGGGATCTGCTTATCATCTTCATCAACCTAAACAATCACTTTTTGGAGATGATGCACGGTTTTCCCGAAGATTTATTGTTCATGGAGGAGGGAGAATCGGGCTATCGGAAGAATTTGCTCTTGTTCCAAATGTCATTTACATGACTCAAAACAAAAGCAAACAACTGGTTTCTGGCTTAAATTTTGAATACTATATCGAAGACGCCAGTAATGCGCTACGGTTTGGCACCTGGTTCAGAACAAGCGACAATAACCTGATTTTTTCCGCGGGATTTAGGGTGCAAAATTTCCAATTTGGTATCAGCTCCGATTTTATCTCTCCCGTGCAAAATGTCAGCCAGACACAAGGAGCATTGGAGTTTTCCCTTGTCTACTCGCCGTTCTTTAAACAATCTACAAAACTTGAAGCAGATCCAACAAGAACTTTTTAATCAATTTTAAAAAAAAACAGGATGTGGAAATTGTGGGTAACATCCATCTTTCTTTTATGTATCATGATTACGTCCGCCATAGGACAAGACATTATCGGGATCATAGAACAAAACCAGGGAAAGGAACATCTGGCAATCGCAAAAGAGCTATTCAGCGAAAAAAAATTTTTTGAAGCCATCCCTTATTACGAAAAAGCACTTGAAACAACAAGTCCTGATAAAACCTTAACTATTCATTATGATCTGGGCCACTGCTACCTGGAGAGTCGTCTTTATCAAAAAAGCAAAGAACATTTCTCGGCTATCCTGGAAAGAAATCGAACAGCTTATACAAAAGCATATCTAGGCTTAGGGAAGGCCTGCCAATCACTTGAGGAATATCCTCAAGCCATTAAACATTTTAAGAACTTTCTCCATTTTAAAGATGAACATCCGGAAGAGTTAATCAACCAGGCAAGACTGGGAATTATTAGCTGTAAAACAAGCATCAAAAAATTAAACCACAATCCTGTTTATGAAACAAGGCCTCTGCCCTCATCAATCAATCGAAAATATGGCGCTTTCGGGAGTATTTATCACAAAGACAAACTCTTTTTTTGTGCAACCCGTTCAACAAAAGGCGGACAAAAAAGAATCATTCTGCCATCAATAAAAGGGAAATATAAAGATGTTTTGATTTCCGGAATTTTCACTTCCGATCAAAAAAACAAAGATACCTGGCATTTCAGGCAAGAAATTAACATTAAAGGTTTACAAGAAGAAGATATCATTTCAATCTCTCATTTCAAAAATGACACATTCATTATTACAAGATGTACTTTAGAAGAAAAATGCCGGTTGGCCTACGTGCAAATGAAAAACAATCAGCTTCACTATCTTTCGGATCTTCCTGATGTCATTAATAAAAAAAACAGTCATGCCCAACAAGGACAAATGCTCTTTATCAACGGGTCTTATTATCTTTTCTTTTCCTCTGACAGGAAAAACGGGTATGGCAGATATGACCTTTACTTTTCAAGATACAAAAATGGGCATTTCTCACGAGCAGTCAATTTAGGCCCACCAATAAATACCAGCCAGGATGAAATATCTCCCTTTTTTATTCCTGGCGATTCTGTTTTATATTTTAGCTCTAATGGTCACTATGGCATGGGAAATTTTGATGTCTACAAAGCCAAAGGTTTCCCGGGAGAGTCATGGTCAAAAATAACTAATCCCGGCCCACCAATCAATTCAGGAGGAGACGATTATTTCTTTTTTAAAAAAGGAGATAAACAATTCCTTTCCAGTAACAGACTTTATCCTTCAAAACAATCAACTTGCTGTGACCATCTTTTTGAGAT
>CAZSGN010000205.1:0-5290 GCA_964606415.1 uncultured Bacteroidales bacterium | reverse complement strand
CTCAAGGGCAAACACAGGTAAAAAACTGACAATTGTTGTAATAATAGCTGTCATCACCGCCGGTGCTACTTCCATTGTTGCATGTTGAACCACCGGCAACAATGCCTTGCCCCGGGCCCCTTTATTCTCAGGCAATTTAATATGCCGGATGATATTCTCGGTAAAAACCACCCCTACATCCACCATTACGCCAATGGCTATAGCAATACCTGATAAAGCCACAATATTGGCAGGTATGCCAAAATAACGCATAGCAATAAAAGTCATCAGAACACCCAGGGGAAGCAGTCCCGACACAAGAAAAGAAGCCTTGAGACTCATCATCAGAATAATAATCACAATAATACTGATGATAATTTCTTCTGAGAGGGCTGATTCAAGTGTCCCCAATGTTTCTTTTATCAACCCCGTCCGGTCATAAAAAGGCACAATGGTTACTTTTGATTCAGATCCATCCTCCAGTTCCTTTGAAGGCAATCCCGGCCTAATCTCTTTGATCTTATCCTTAACATTATTAATTACCTGTAAAGGATTAGCCCCATATCTTGCCACAACAACACCACCAACTGCCTCAGCCCCGCCCTTATCCAATCCACCCCGGCGGCTTGCAGGGCCATAATTAACACGAGCCACATCCTGGATACGAATTGGCACACGATCCCGAACGGCAACCACACTTTGCCTGACATCATCTAAATTTTTCACATAACCAATAGCCCGGACCAAATATTCCACTTTATTATACTCAAGCGTCCGAGCTCCAATATCCTGATTACTCTCACGAACAGCATTCATGATCTGATTAACCGATACACGGTGGGCTTTCATGGCCTGTGGATCAATATCCACCTGGTATTCTTTAACAAATCCCCCAATTGAAGCTACCTCAGCAACACCTTCTGCCCCCATTAAACCATAGCGCACATAAAAATCCTGGATAGTCCTTAACTCATGCGGATCCCAACCTACGGCAGGCTGATTATTTTCATCCCTGCCCTCCAAAGTATACCAATAGACCTGCCCAAGCGCAGTAGCATCGGGGCCAAGTGCAGGCTTTACTCCTTCGGGAAGCGTCCCGGAAGGCAACGCATTCAGTTTTTCAAGAATTCTTGAACGGCTCCAGTAAAATGCAACATCCTCCTCGAAAATGATATAAATACTGGACAAACCAAAAATAGAATTACTCCGGATGGTTTTAACACCCGGGACACCAAGCAAAGCCGTAGTTAAGGGATAAGTGACCTGATCCTCAATATCCTGCGGTGATTTTCCGGGCCATTCGGTATAAACAATTTGTTGGTTTTCCCCAATATCAGGAATGGCATCCACAGCCACGGGATTACTTGGAAGCCCCCCTAAATCCCAGTTAAACGGAGCAGTAACCACTCCCCAGGTGATAAAACCAACCAGCACAATACCAGTTACTAATTTATTCTCTAAAAAAAAACTTATGAATCTATTCAACATGATTTTTCTTGTTTGGATGATTGTTTGTTAATTAAGGTACAACTTTTTTGTTATACAACAAATATTACCCATATCGGGCGATTCTTACCCAAAATCACTCAAACAGCCCGCCCCGATTTTTTTCGGGGACTTAGAAGATGTAAGGTCTTCAATTACCTTGATAACGTCATGCACCATCTTAAAATATAGGAATAAACAGATTAATTACATAATAAACCAATACACAATTAATATAACTGCCTGTACGTCAATATTGTAACATGCTTATGCCTCCCAAATCTATCTCCACTCTCACCTAAAAAGCAGATTAAGTGATTTGAATGCAGTGAAAAAGTTAATAAAATCACCCATTCAATTGCAATTTACAAAAAAAAATATCCCATCAATATTATAGGATATTTTTTTAACATCAAGACAAAAAAATATTGTTAACCTAACAAAAAAAATCATTTTCCAATATCAATTAAATATTTTTCCCAGGCTTGCTCGATACGCTCCAACTCTTCTCCATCCAATTCAAAATCCGCAGCCTGAGCATTAATCTTGATTTGTTCCGGATTCTTTGCCCCAACCAAAGCAGAAGTAATGCCGATTTGTTGTATGGTCCAGTTAATAGTTACCTGAACCACAGGCACATTTCTTTCTTTTGCAATTTCCCTAAGCACATCAAGAAAATTTTGTATTTTACTCCATTCGGGTTCCTTAAAGAAATTATAGAACATAAAACGGTTATCTTTCTCATCAAAATCAGGAATATTTTTGAATTTTCCGGTAAGAATACCCCCGGCCAACGTGCCATAACTAATAATACCAAGATCATTTTCCTGGCAATAAGGAATGACTGTCTCTTCTGCCTGGCGCCTGAGTAGTGAGTATTGGGGCTGAAGACTAACAATTTCGGTCATGCTTCTTATCTCATCCAACAATTCTGGGGTAAAATTAGATACCCCAAGATAACGAAACTTCCCCTGTTCTTTAATCTTCATTAAAGCTTCTACCGACTCTTCCAGTGGTGTATCAGGATCAGGCCAATGAATCTGGTAAAGGTCAATCTGGTTAACTCCCAGGCGTTCGAGGGACTCATCGATCTCCTGATAAATACGTTCTGGTTTAAGATTATTCAGAAAATCATCTTTGGTTCTTTCAATCCCCAGTTTGGTGGCGATGATCACTTTATCTCTCCGGCCTTTAATGGCTTGACCAACGACCTTTTCGGCATGACCTGCGCCATAAGCAGGTGCTGTATCTATAAAATTAATGCCATGGTCAATACCTGATTGTATGGCTTCAACAGATTGCTGATCATCAACCTTGCCAAAGAAGGCATCACCCAAGGCCCATGTTCCAAATCCTACAGCAGAAATATTGAGATCGGTGTAGGGAATTTTGTTGTACTTCATGATTATTTGGATTTTTTAGGTTCTGTGTTTTTCCCGACCAAAATTTGTGCCATAAAAGGTTCAATATGTATAAATAATAACTCCAGCCCCAGCCATATCAAAAATCATCAATCACTGCAACCCAAAAGTTATAAATGATTTGCCATCTAAAAATCGATACCAATATTTTTTATACAGAACTATAAATAAAAAAAGAGAGTGAACCAGATGGCCACCCTCTTTTATTTATTTCTTTATTAGACAGCATTATTTGCCTTTAAAACCTTCTCTGGTTCCATTAGCCTTTTTTATTTCACGGAGTTTTTCACTTAATTCCCTGGTTATTTCCGGATTTTCTTCTGCCAAATTGGTGGTTTCCGCCACATCATCAGCCAGATCAAACAATTGCGGATAAGGATACATTCCGGACTCGATCCCTTTGGTATCAAAAAAATGAGGCCCATCAGACGGTTCTATATACTTCCATTGTCCTTTTCTTAAAGCAAGCGTAAAAGATTCTTCTACCATAAATTCCCTGCCTTTATTGGATTCACCCATGATCTCCTCCAGCATATTATAACTATCCGGGGCAGCGTCAGAAGATAATTCATGCCCTACCAACTCCGCTACAGAAGCAAAAAGATCTACCTGGCTAAAAAGCGCATCACTTTCGCCTGGCTCGATTACCGAAGGCCAGTAGGCAATTGTCGGCACGCGGGTGCCGGCCTCGTAAGCACTGTATTTTCCTCCCCTAAAACCTCCTGAGGGATCATGGTCGCCAATCATCTCAACGGCATAATCCACATACCCATCATCAAGAACCGGGCCATTATCACTGGAAAAGATAATCAAGGTATTCTTATCCAAGCCCATCTCTTCAAATGTTTTTACAAGCTGCCCGGTGGTCCAGTCCATCTGCACAATAGCATCCCCTCTAGGCCCCATCTCAGACTGGCCGATAAAACGATAATCCGGAAGGCGAGGAACATGAATATCATGAAAAGAAAAATAAAGGAAAAAAGGATCATCTTGATTTTTTTTAATAAACTCCCTTGCCTTTTTAAGCATAATATGCGGAAAATCTTCATCCTTCCAGCGGGCCGAATTACCACCTGTCATATAACCAATCCGGCTGATACCATTAACAATGGTTTTGGCATGCTGCTCATCTGCCATTTGACGGAGCATCTCAGGATTTTCAAGTCCGGTTGGATCATTCCCAATTTTTTCATCAAACCTAACATAAAGAGGATCATCGGGGTCAAGATTTACTACATGATGATCTTCCAAATAAACACAAGGCACACGGTCGCCTGTCGCGGGAATCAAAAAACTATAATCAAATCCGATCTCCAAAGGCCCGGGTTCAACAGATTTATTCCAGTCAACATCTCCCCGGCCCAACCCCAGATGCCACTTGCCAACCACCGCTGTTTTATAACCCTCTTCCTGCAACATAGAAGGCAAAGTAGGCATTTCTGTATCAATAAGCAAAGGAGCATCCCCGGATAAAATCTCGGCATTATTCCGGAAAGCATAACTGCCAGTAAGAAGCGCATACCTTGATGGAGAAGAGGTAGCTGCTGAACAATGAGCATCGGTAAAACGCATCCCATTTTCAGCCATCTTATCAATATGTGGTGTTTCCACCCCTTTGGCTCCATAACAACCCAGGTCGGCATACCCCAAATCATCAACATAAATAACAACCACATTGGGTTTCTCAACGGGAGCAGCAAACCCGGACATAGCAGCCATCGCTGCCGAAGCAAAAAGATTAACCTTTTTTGTATTCATAATGTATGTATATATTTAATTATTAACTCAAGTTTCGCAGTAACTTATAAAACATTAATTATTAAGACTATATATATTGAAGCACAGGGCTAAATTATTGATTTCATGCTATTTAAATATTCCATTTGTAAAACATATATCTGAATTTTATCCTGAAAACTTGATTCAACTATAAGCTTTAAGGCACCTATAAACTTGTTCATTTCTTGACAGTCATGACTAAATAAATTATTTTCAAAAGGTGTATTATTGATTTTTAAACTGTTTAAACATTCTATTTCTGGATTTTAATATATTATTGCTTAATAACCTTTCTTCTTTTTCCTAGACTTGTAACAAAAAATCCCTGAATGCCGGAGTGTATTTTTATTAAATCGAAAGCGCAAGGTCTGAAACTTTGACTATTTATTATCAACTTCACCAATAACAAAAATAAAAATTATTATGAATATTAAACATCAATTCATAATAAACATCAATGATTATCTCCAACTAAATCAAAAAGGATCATGTACATCAATAATAAATTCTTATTTTTATGCTTTTCAATCAAACACCAAAACCGTATCTGAACAAAATTGATCCAAAATAACCCGCCCGCTGCCCCTGAATCCCCTAAAGAGGCCCGATGCGCTGAATAGAAGTCA
>CAZSGN010000204.1:0-5313 GCA_964606415.1 uncultured Bacteroidales bacterium | reverse complement strand
TTTAACAGTGTCTTATATCATTTAAATATTTAACCATTAAAATAAAAGTAGAACCCAAAAAAATAACTTTTTATATCCCTTTTTTAATCATAATAAAGCATTAGTTTTGCAAAAAAAGGCCCCATGGGATCATTTGAGATTAAACAATTCGAATTCATTAAAAGCAGTAGCAAATTATCCGAATGCCCACCTCCGGACCAGGCCGAATATGCATTTATTGGACGATCAAACGTAGGGAAGTCCTCCCTGATCAACATGCTTTGCAATACAAAAAAGTTGGCCAAAATATCAGAAAACCCAGGCAAAACAAGATTGATCAACCATTTCAGAATTAATGAAGTCTTTTATTTCGTAGATCTGCCCGGATATGGCTATGCAAAAACATCCAAAGCAAATCGCGCTCAATTCCAGGAGATGATCCGAGATTACATTATTAACCGAAAAAATCTGTATTCCCTGTTCCTTTTAATCGACTCAAGACACAAACCCCAAAAAAACGATCTATCCTTTATGCAATGGCTAGGAAAAAACGGAATTCCTTTTGTCATTTTATTCACCAAAATAGATAAACTATCAAGTTCACAGGTAAACAAAAACATAAAACAATACAAAAAACAATTAATGTCCGAATGGGAAGAGCTTCCTGAAATTATTTTAACATCTTCTCGTTTTGGTCAGGGGAAGCAGGAAGTTCTGAATTACATTAAAAAATGGAATAACAAACTAGGATTAAAGCCCCCTGGTTGAGAAAAAAAATAAGTTTAATTATCATGTAAATAACATTTAAACGTATATTTTTTTATTTTCGCAAGCAAAATAAATACATTCCCAGATGAACCGAACAAGTAAAAAATAATCATTTTCGTGTGTGCAAAAAATGATTATTTTTTACTTGCGAGCTCCATCTGACCATTATTTAAAAATAAGCAGATGAAACCATATTCACCGATTAAATTATTTGCAGGCACGCAATCAGAGTACCTGGGTAAAGAAATTGCAAAACAATTTGGCACCAATTTAGGCAAATTCACTTTGCACCGCTTCAGTGACGGGGAATTCCAGCCAGCTTTTAATGAGTCTGTAAGAGGTTGTACCGTTTTTCTTATCCAGTCTACTTTTCAACCTGCTGAAAACCTGCTGGAACTCCTGCTATTAGTTGATGCAGCAAAACGCGCTTCCGCATACAAGATCGTAGCTGTTGTTCCATATTTCGGATTTGCCCGTCAGGACAGAAAACCAATGCCACGTTCCTCCATTGGCGCCAAATTAGTTGCAGACCTGCTTTCTGCTGCAGGCATTGACCGGATTATGACAATGGATCTTCATGCTGACCCCATACAAGGCTTTTTTGACGTACCTGTAGACCATCTTTACGCCTCACCAATATTTGTTCCTTATATTAAAAACCTGAACCTGGAAGATTTAGCCATTGCAGCCCCGGATATGGGAGGCACCAAACGAGCCAATGCTTATTCAAGCTTCTTAAACTCAGAAATGGTTATTGCTTATAAACTTCGGAAAAAAGCAAATGCCATTGAAGAATATAAAGTTATTGGAGAAATTGAAGGAAAAAATGTTATTATTATTGATGATATGATTGATACAGCTGGAACGATTACGACCGCGGCTAACCTTATGAGAGACGAAGGCGCAAAAAGCGTTCGTGTCGTTGCAACCCACCCGGTACTCAGTGGGCCGGCTTACGAGCGTATTGAGGATTCATTTATAAGTGAACTCATTGTTACCGATACAATTCCACTCAAGAAACAAAGTAATAAGATTAAAGTTTTATCTGTCTCTAAAGTTTTTGCACAGGTTATTGAAGAAGTATACAATAATCGATCAATCAGCTCTCACTTTCTTGTGTAAGAAAATCAAAGCACCTGAGAAACAATTCATGAAAAATATTGATTTTTTATGAATAAGTTGTATATTTGCAACTCTAAAAATTTGAGCCAAAAATAGTTTAATTGACTAAAATACAGAGCAATGGATTCATTTAAAATCAAGGGAAACGAAAGAAAAGTAGTTGGAAAAAAATCCTCCAAAAAATTAAGAAAAGAGGGCATGGTTCCCTGTGTTCTTTATGGTGGCAGTGAGATCACTCATTTTTACACCGAATTAAAAAACTTCATCAACTTAATATACACACCCAATACTTATATTGTCGAACTTGAAGTTGACGGCAAAATGCGTAAAGCGATCGTCCAGGATGTTCAATTTGATGTCGTTAGCGACAAAGTTTCACACGTTGACTTTGTCGAGGTCATTGACGGAAAACCAGTAATCATCAATATTCCTATTCATTTAATAGGTAACGCGAAAGGAATAGAAGAAGGGGGGCGTCTTCGTCAAAAGAGGCGGTATTTAAAAGTTAAAGCACTTGCTGAAGATCTTCCAAATTATTTAGAAATTGATATTACAGATCTGGATGTCAGCGAATACATCCATGTCCGGGATCTTCAATTCGACAAGCTCGAACTTCTTGACCCACCTGAAGCCATGATTGCCGGGGTTGTTTCAAGCCGAGTATTTGCTAAAGGAATGATTGAACTGGAAGAGGCTGATGAAGCTGCTGCAGAAGAAGCAAGCGCCGAGGGTGAAACAGCTAAGGCTGCAGAAGCTGAAGAAAGTACGGATGAAGAAAAAGCAGAATAACTCAATTTACAATTAGCAGAAGGAACTTAAAAACATAATCATTTGAAGTACCTTATTGCCGGTCTTGGAAATATTGGGGCAGAATATAAAAATACACGTCACAATATAGGATTTAACATATTGGATGCCTTTGCTGAGGCATCCAATGTTGTTTTTAAAGACAAACGTCATGCCTTCTACAGTGAAGCTAAATATAAAGGCCGCTCCCTCATTTTGATCAAGCCAACAACTTACGTCAATTTAAGTGGAAAAGCGATACACTACTGGCTGCAAAAAGAAAATATACCTATCAATCATTTACTCGTTCTTGTAGATGACCTTGATCTTCATTTCGGAACGATAAGAATACGGCCAAAAGGTCAGGCAGGCGGACACAATGGATTGAAAAATATTGAGCAATGGCTGGAAACCAGCACATATGCCCGTCTAAGATTTGGCATTGGCAATGATTATCCCAAAGGCAGACAAGTTGATTATGTCTTGAGCGAATGGGATGAAAGTGAAAAAAAAGAATTGCCAGACCTGATTGAAAGAAGTACGCAAATCATCAGGTCGTTCTCAACCGCAGGACTGGAAAGAACCATGAACCAGTTTAATAAAAAAAGCATGAACAATGATTAATGAAGTCAGGCTGGACAAATATTTATGGTCTATAAGATTTTACAAAACACGAAGCCAGGCAACAGAAGCATGCAAAAAAGGAAGAATTACCATCGATAATGTAACAGCCAAGCCTTCGCGCATGATTAAACCGGGGGAAATCATCCATGTACGTAAACAACCAGTCACTTATATCATCAAAGCTCAAACACTTATTGAAAAAAGAGTAAGCGCCAAAATCGCAAAAGAGTGCTTTGAAGATATAACACCTCCCGAAGAAATAGAAAAACTGGAAACAAAAAAACATCAGCAAACCATATTCTATGATAAAGGAGGCCGGCCAACAAAAAAAGATCGCAGGTTAATGGATCATTTTCGAAAGCAAAAAGGGTTTTAAAAACCAAAATAAATCAAATTATGATCATTGCAAAAGAAAAGAAAAACGAGAACATTTCGGAATATTTGCTCTATATGTATCAGATCGAAGATATAATTCGTTCTAAACAATTTGATTTAACCACCATTCGTGAAGAGATTATTGATCAATTTGATCAACCTGAATCCATTAAAGATGAGATGGAAAGTTGGTATGCCGGATTAATCCAACAAATGAAAGAAGAAAACAAAGAAAAAACAGGACATCTTTCTTTTCTTGAAAAAATAACTTCCGATTTAGATGAACTACACAGTCAATTATTAAAAAACCCGGACGAACTTCAGTATATTGACATCTACAACTGGGCTAAACCAAATATCCAGGCATTAAGGGAAAAATCAAATAGCTATGGGGGAGATATTCAGATATGTCTCAACGGACTTTACAGCTTTCTTCTACTCCGGTTAAAAAAAGAAGAACTTACCATTGAAACAACCGAAGCTATCTCCACATTCAGCAACTTAATGGCACTTCTTTCCAAAAAATATAAAGAACAACACCATTAATATTGATAAGAAAGTCCTATACCAAAGACCTCTTTAAACTGTAGCTTTGAATTAACCCCGTCAATTTCAACATCATGATCATAAACCAGATTGGTATGAAGATCAGCAGAGATGTATTCATTAAATTTAAAGTTCAGCATTAATTCCCAACTAAAATCAAGATTTTCAGGATTTTCAATATAATTGGAAAAGACATCAACTTTTGACTCCAACAATATCTTTTCATTAAAATTTTTCTTTATTCGTGCTTTAACATACCCTCCCATTTCGATCCTTGAATGCCTCCCATTTTTTACTCCAAAAACTCCTTGCTGTGAAAGAAAATCACTCTTAACAATGGTCATCTTACCTGTTGCAGGCGAGATCATTAAAGAAAAATCATCATTGGGCTGATAATCAAACCCAACCGATAACAAAACATAGGCTGGTGCCAGAAAATCAGAAATCTTTACACTATCATTAGGATAATCATACCCCGGGGTCATTTGTGATTTAAAAGACAGCATACCAGAATAATACCACTTGCCATTCATTAATTTCCGGCCAATCTTCGATGAAAAATCAATTTTATCATCGCTTTTCCGCGTCTCTCCTTTATCTCCTATCCCCTGTTGCACCAGACCATAAGCAAGATCAAGCGTATTTTCCCAGGATGCTTTAGCTGATTTATAATTCAAATAGGTATTTAATCGTCCATTTAGTGCAATTGAATTTTCTCCACCTGATGACCAGTTCGATAAAGCAATCTGTGAAAAAGTAGCATTCCCCATTCCACCAGTTTTCCATTTTTTTACGGTGTCATTAACCGGCTCATCCTGTGCATTAACAGAAAAAAAGCCACCATTAAGAATTAAACATAAAACAAATAAAAACCGGGCTTTTTTGAAATGGTTTTGTTTACAAGGCATCATTATTATATTCTTATTTACTGGTGTCCGATAAAACTTATGAGATTTCTCCCTTTGGTCGAAATGACAGTCTATTCATTGCTCTTGATCATATAACTGCCTGTCATTCTGAACGTAGTGAAGAATCTGATTTTAATATTATCAACGAAACTATTTTTTTATAATGATGATAGGATTGATCAAACATATTAAGATTCATCTTTTA
>CAZSGN010000203.1:0-5335 GCA_964606415.1 uncultured Bacteroidales bacterium | reverse complement strand
TGCGATTTAAGGGGCCTCTGAAAAAAAATAGCGTTCTCTACTTTTTGGGTGAAATCCTGAGGAAGCTTCTGGAAATCACAGATTCTTTTAAACTCCTCTAAGTAATGAGCTAACCGATCTGTATAGGTATCTCTAATTTTTTCACCATTCTTATACTTTTCGTAAAAGAATTGTCCTAGTGTTTTTTCTCCTTTTTCATGGTTTATTTGGTTTATTTCTTTCTTAACATCCCCCAGACTTTCTTTTGTATCCTCAAGCCGATTACTTAAAAAACCCCGTCTTTGAGCAATATGATAAAAAGCACGGCCAATTATATACCTGTCGTTTTCTTTGTTAATATCCAATTCCTCTGTAACAGCAAGGTTTCGATAATAATAAGGGGTTTTATTTTTTTCTTCATCGGTTTGCCACCAATTCCTGAATTCCTCATTTCGTGGATAAATTTTTCTATACCTCCAGTCATTTAATTCATCATTCGTTAACCTTGTACAATACTCAAAATCGCTTAATACTCTTAATAAATCGATTTTCCTAAGTTTTCTTCGGAACTTCAACCTTCTTGCACTTCGATAAGAAGTTCTTTCAGCAGCTTTAGAAATTTCTTTTCCTTGTTCTTGCTTAACCCCTTCCTGAAAAATCCTTACTCCTTTATCTTTCAAAGAAAACATGTTGCGGTCTTTTTCAACTACCGCCCAACCAATACTATTTGTTCCTAAATCAATTCCTAAAATTTTTTGCATCATTATTTTTTTTATTTTTTGAAATTAATTCTTTATCTTTGTTTGAATCAAATCACAATAAGGCTATATGCCGAAGGATTTTGATCCTATAACCCCGCCTCGGTGGGGTTTTTTCTTTTATTACTACTACTACGTTTTTATTTCAATCATTTACGTACATAAATTTTAAGATGTAATTTAAAGAAAAAAAATAAATTAGGCTTAATTTTCTATGGAAAGACTATGAATAGAACATTTAGCTCATAAAATAAGCTGGTCTTTTTTCTTAATAATCAGCTTTTTGTCGAGTGTATTTTCTTATCAGAAATTTTTTTACCCCGCCCCTTCAGACCTGACAGGTTTCCAAAACCTGTCAGGTCTATTCTCTTCGCGAGGTCTGTCCAGGCCGGATAAAAAAACTCCTTAAACGCATGATGGTTTAAGGAGTTTTTAGAATGGTATTTATTAAGTAATATTAGGTATTCATGGCGCCGCAGACATTGATCACCTGGCCGCTGACGTAAGATGAAAGGTCTGAAGCGAGGAATAAGGCTACGTTGGCAACATCCTCGGGAGTGCCACCGCGTCTGAGGGGGATTTGTTGCTCCCAGTTTTTCTTCACTTCTTCATCCAGTTGGCCTGTCATTTCTGTAATAATGAAACCCGGGGCAATGGCATTTGCCCTTATCCCTCTTGAACCAAGTTCTTTGGCCACACTTTTAGCCAGGCCAATCAGTCCGGCCTTGGAAGCTGAATAATTAGCTTGTCCGGCATTTCCGCTTACCCCAACAACAGAACTCATGTTGATGATTGAACCCTGGCGTTGCTTTAGCATGGTAGGCTGAACAGCTTTAATGAAATTAAAAGCAGATTTAAGGTTGACATTAATAACCGTGTCCCACTGGTCTTCGGTCATTCTCATCAAAAGGGTATCTTTAGTAATTCCGGCATTATTTATAAGCGTATCGACAGTACCAAAATCTTCGACAATTTGTTTAACAACATCCTGGGTCTGCTGGAAATCAGCAGCATTCGAAGCATATCCTTTGGCTTTAACGCCCAAATCTGATAATTCTTTCTCAACCGCCTGCACGTTATCGTCATACGCAAGATCAGTGAAAGCGACATTACAGCCTTCTTTCGCAAAGGCTACGGCAATTGATTTACCTATGCCTCTTGCAGCTCCTGTTATAATAGCTGTCTTTCCTTCTAATAAACTCATAACAATCGTTTTTTTTAATGAATACAAGGTTTAACAGTGGCAAAGATAACAACTTTTTGCTGCTTTAAAAGTCCTTTTTTTAATAATGGGAATGATTGCGCTTTATAGAAGATCGTCTCTCAATCTTTGATTTTAAGGATCTTCCTCATTAAAGAGTAACCATCAACAATGATCTCTACGAAATAGGCGCCGTCAGGATTATCAGCCAGTGAAAATTCGGTCATATTATGATTAAGCTTTTGGCAAAGGATTGCCTTGCCCAATATATTCCTGATTATCAAAATAACATGATGATTATCGACATCCCCCTCAATTATAACAGGCCCTTTTGTGGGATTGGGATGAATCCGGAACGCGATACCATTTATATGGTAAGGAGTATCCAATAAATCGTTTCCTGGTATATTATGCATACGTATTTTTCATTAATAAGGTTTAGTTGTGCAAATATAACAAAAGAAAGCATCCTTATCAAGAAATGAAAAATTAAATTATTGTTATTGTTCGGTGTTATTCTATCAGGCAATCTGATCAAGCGAATGGCATTATTTTTATTGTACTTACAAATAAACAAACTCCATGAATTATGATTATTTTTGAATTTAGAAAAACGGACAAGCAATGATACAGGAAGACACCATTACTGCCATATCAACTTCTCCGGGCAAAGGAGGCATAGCCATCATAAGGATCAGCGGGCCAGCGGCTATAGATATAGCAGATAAAATAACTGATTTTGATAAAGGAACTAAAATTCATGACTTGCCAGCTAATTCAAGCAGGCTCACCGCTTTTTTAAAAGGCGAAGAGATTATTGATGAAGGGCTCGTTACTGTTTACAGGGCCCCCCACTCCTATTCCGGCGAAGATACTGTTGAATTATCCTGTCATGGGTCAATTTATATCCAACAACAATTACTTCAGGTTGCCATTGACCATGGGGCCCGTCTGGCTGAGCCAGGTGAATTTACCCGCCGGGCTTTTTTGAATGGGAAACTTGACTTGTCACAGGCTGAGGCTGTTGCTGATTTGATCGCTTCTTCAACAGCCGCTGCGCATAAAACAGCCCTGCAGCAAATGCGGGGAGGCTTCTCTAAAAGGCTGAGTGAGCTCAGGGAGCAATTGGTCAATTTAAGCTCGCTACTGGAACTGGAGTTGGATTTTTCGGAAGAAGATGTGGAATTTGCCAATCGAAATAAGTTAAAAGAGCTGGCCAAAGATATATCAGACGAAACAGACCGGTTAATACAATCTTTTGATCTGGGGAATGCCATCAAAAATGGTATTCCGGTAGTTATTGCCGGGCGCCCCAATGTAGGAAAATCAACCCTGCTCAATAACCTTTTACAGGAAGATAAAGCCATTGTTTCTGATATTGCCGGCACCACGAGAGATTTTATAGAAGATACAATCAATGTTGAGGGGATAACCTTCCGGTTTATTGACACAGCAGGACTAAGAGATTCCGAAGACACCATTGAGCAATTAGGCATTCAGCGCACGCACGAAAAAATCAGCCAGGCCAGTATTATTCTTTTAATGGTAGAAGCCACAGATTGTTTATCCGAGATCAACTTTTACCTGCAAGAACTCCGAAATCTGATAAATGAAAACCAAACAATATTCCTGATTATCAATAAAAGTGACCTGGTGCAGGCGGAAGAATTACAAGCGAAGTTTGGTGATATCCATTTTAAAGACCTCAATCCTGAAAAAGATCAAATGCTCATGCTCTCAGCCGTGCAGAAGGCACAAATGAGTGAGCTCAGGGAATCGCTGATCAAATCTGCCGGTTTAAGCCAGTTAGAAGGCGATGATGTCATTATTTCAAATGCCCGCCACCTGGAAGCGCTTAAGCATGCCCGTGAAAATATTGAAAAAGTCCGCGATGGCATCGAGCAGCAGCTTAGTGAAGAATTTATCGCCCGCGATATCCGCCAGGTTCTCCAGCATATTGGAGAAATAACCGGCGAAGTAACACCAGATGACATCCTGGGAAATATATTCCAAAATTTCTGTATCGGAAAGTAAAAAAGTCTTCATCGGCGGCTGAATTTTTAAAAATGAGACCTCCATGATTAAATGTTGGTCCATTCAAAAAAAGGTTTGTTAACCCAGAATATTTCGTTATTTTTAAATCATCAAGAAAAACGATGTCCGGAAAATTTCAAAATAAATACCATATAGCATCTACACGCTTGCAAAATTGGAATTATGCCTGGGCTGCCGCTTCTTTTGCAGCCATCTGCACCCCTAACAACCACACCATTGGTCAAAATCATTTTCAAAACCAGGGTGAAAATATCGTGTCGTCAATCATTGGTTCATATAAACCGGGGGTAACAATACATGCCAGTCGTTTAGAATTTGATTTTACATGGCAACCACGATTTCACGATCATGTTATCCGGGACATGAAATCATTTAAACGCATACAAAATTACATTATTAATAACCCACAAAATTAGCACAACGACAAATTTAATAATCTAAAATAATTCATCCTATGTTTGAAAATATTAACAGAGACGCCTTGATCCTATTTCCTAAACAACCTTTGTTTGATTGGGTTAATTACATTTTTGATGATGAAGAGATCAAGGGCAGTGAACCGCTGACACATGATGAAGGCGATGTATTCCTGCTTCCTGAATTCGATCATCCCGACGAAACCATCGAATATTTAAAAGACAATTATATTGCGTTTTTTAAACATGAGCTGTTCGAATGGACTCCCGATGAAAATTTGTGGCCGGAAAAATTAACCTGGGAAATGTTCCAGGAATGGTTTTCATACAGCATTCAGTCTATGGTTATAGACACCCTGGATGAGAAAATAGAAAAAGATGAGTATTAATCATCTTCATGTTTTTATGATAAAAAATTGATCATTTATTTGGATAATTAAAATTCATTTCGTTATTTTGTGAAATAAGGAAACAGCATAAAGAATATGGAACCCAAGACAGAATTATCGCCTGAAATAAAAGAAATGGCAAGTCTCATTAAAGCAATGGGGCATCCGGTGAGGCTTTATATTTTGCAAAAGTTATCCCGGATGAATGCTTGTTGCTACAGTGGTGATTTGGTAGATGAATTGCCAATAGGGCGTTCGAGTTTGTCTCAACATTTAAAAGAGCTTAAACACGCCGGGCTTATACAGGGTGAATTGGAGCAGCCGTATATTAAATATTGCCTGAATGTTGAGAATTGGGAAAAGGCAAAAAAATTATTTAATAAATTATTTGACGATGAGCAGGCTTTATAGTCATTTTAATATTGATCTAAATTAATCGGTTAAGTGTCGTTGCTCAATTAGATTTTATGAATAAAATAATCGGTTCTACCCTTATTTTAATGGTTAAATATTTAAATGATATAAGACACTGTTAAA
>CAZSGN010000202.1:0-5338 GCA_964606415.1 uncultured Bacteroidales bacterium | reverse complement strand
CTAATCTCTTAGCCCCATCTTAATCTCTGTATCAAAACGATCTTCAAATTCCAGCCCCATATCCTGAAATTTATTTAATACAGCAAAATATGATTTATCAACTAAAATAACAAAAGCCCGCAAATTACCGTCTTATTATTCCCCAAATTAAGTAAAAAAATAATAAGACGGTTTATATGGTTTATCATTTGCTGGTTGCAAAATCGGCTCGAGCCATTGGTTAAAAGAGGATTTTGATTCATTTGCATTCTTTTTTGCCTCATGACTTATATCCCGGATATAAATCTTAACACGTCGTTTGGGAACAAAAAACACCAGGTTAACAATTGTAATTAATATGCTTTTAAAAATGCAACCAGCAAGTCCAGGTGTTTTACCAGTCCGGTATCTGGACCACATACTTCCCCAAAGCCCTTCAATCGTAATAGCATAAACAGGAACAGCAGGCGGCAATATTTTAACAAGTTCATAAGCACTGCGCTTATTCCCGATCCGTTCACTCCCATCAATGGTTAACTGTCCCGAAGGATACAATAAAATCGAAATATGCTGGTCAAAACGGTTTATTACTTCTTTATTGATCTGTTCCATTACACCCGAAACACCACGACGAAGTTCAAGATCAGGAACAGGCACAGCATGAAGTTTTTTTAAAAGAATACTTAATAAAGGAATGGTTACATATCGCTCTGTTATTAAAGGCGCCACTGCCTTGTATGGATAAAGCCAGCTTAAAAGAATCTGCGGATCTGTCAATGACTGATGGTTCGACAAAAAAAGAACTGGCCCTGCTTTTGTTAAATCAACGTCAGATTTAACATCAACCTTGTATCTTATAGATAAAATGACACGAAAAAAAAAGGCAACCCACTTCATCAGCATATATTTACAATGTCTTAACAAAACTATTCCTTTTTTTTTCCTCAAATAAAAAACATATATGAAGATCAAGGTAACTGAGTAGTTCCCATCAGAAAACGATCAATTTCACGCGCCGCGCCGCGACCTTCATTAATAGCCCAAACCACCTGTGATGCACCGCGTCTTGAATCGCCAGCGCTAAAAACACCCTCGACACTGGTGTTAAATTTGTCATATGGGGCATATATATTACTTCTGGAATCGGTTTTAAGCTGCATTTGCTCAATAATTTCATGCCCCGGGCCAAGAAAGCCCATTGACAACAGCACCAAATCAGCTTCCCATTCACGTTCAGTCCCGGGGATCTCATTAAACCTTGGCGGCTTACCCTTTTCTTTTGTCCATTCTACATTCACTGTTTTAACACCTTTAACCTCTCCTTGTTCATTCCCCACAAATTCTTTTGTCAGGATACTAAAAACACGGGGATCTTTACCAAAACGAGCTATGGCCTCTTTATGCCCATAATCTTCTTCGATATACCTTAAATTTGGCGGATTGGTAGGCCATGGATGTTCGTCAGTGCGAACAGTCTCAGGTTTTGGTACCAGTTCGAAATTAGCAATTTGCTTACATCCGTGGCGCATGCTTGTACCAATACAGTCACTACCCGTATATCCCCCACCAATCACAACAACACTTTTCCCTTCGGCAGAGATATAATTTTTATCAGCATGATGACTATCAAGAAAGCTTTTTGTGTTCGCTGTAAGGAACTCCATGGCAAAATGAACCCCTTTTAATTCCCTTCCGGGCACAGGTAAGTCACGGGGCTTTGTACAACCGATTGCCAGAAGCACCGCATCAAATTCATCATGTAATTTTCCAGCTTCAATATCAACCCCAACATGAACGCCCGGCTTAAAGACGACACCTTCCTCAGCCATCATCCGGTTTCGACGTTCCACAATCTCTTTATCAAGCTTCATATTCGGAATACCATACATCAGCAAACCACCAATGCGGTCATCTTTTTCAAATAAAGTAACTGAATGGCCTGCCTGGTTTAATTGATCAGCTGCCGTCAGGCCAGCCGGCCCACTTCCCACAATAGCAACCTTTTTCCCAGTCCGCTTATCAGGAATACGGGGTTGCATATAGCCTTCTTCATAGGCTTTATCTATAATTGCGCACTCGATATCTTTAATGGTTACAGCAGGATCTGTAATGCCTAAGGTGCATGCAGTCTCGCAAGGTGCGGGGCAAACACGCCCGGTATATTCCGGAAAATTATTTGTTTCCATCAGCCTGTCAAAAGCATCTTTCCACTGGCCATGATAAATCAAATCATTCCACTCAGGAATCTTATTGTAAACAGGACATCCATAGCTGCTCTGACAAAAAGGAATTCCGCAATCCATACACCTACTCGCCTGCTCTTTTCGCTCTGTCTCATAAATTTCCTGATGAAACTCGTTAAAATCTTTTATCCTCTCTCCCGGATCCCGCTCCATAATGGATTTACGGGCATATTCTCTGAATCCTGTCGGCTTTCCCATATGCTATCCTTTTTAATGTTTCAGATAACAAATTTAAACAAATTTATTTATATTGATTCCAAATAAGTTTGAATTCCGCTATAAAAATATCATATTCCATTTTAAACCCTCCATATATTTTACAAAACTTATGCTAAAAAAACATAAAAAAATATATAAAGAAGGCTTTAAGTAATAATTAGAAGGCATTTTAAATAAATTTGAAACAATAGCCTCAAAATATTTAACAAAAGATTCTACTCTTATTTTAATGGTTAAATATTTAACTAAAGTTTCGCAGTAAATTAATTACGATTGAGTTTTAATTTATTTGAGTGTGTGGCCAGTGAATTTGGGAAGGAAAGGGCGTAGCCATGGCTTGTGTGGATGCCATAATTCACGAGTATTTTTTTTGGTTCGTTTTTTTTGTTACGAATGACAAAAAAAATGAACAAGTTTATAGGCGCCTTAAAGCCTATAGTTGAATCAAGTTTTTCGGGATAAAATTGTGGTATATATTTTATAAATGGAATATTTAAATAGCATGAAATCAATAATTTAGCTCTATGCTTTAATCTGCAAAGTCTTGATAATTAGTGTTTTATATGTTATCGCGAAACTTTTGTATTTAAATGATATAAGACACGGTTAAAATTGTTAAAATATTGTTTTACATGTAGTTTAAATATAGCGTTTTCAGATTGATGCATTATAGTTGCTCATTTTTGGCAAACAATCTCCATTAAAATACAACATATAAACGACCTTAAACCATATTTTACCTACATATAAACAAATTGCAAGCTTTCATTAAATTAGCGGTAGAACCCAACAAAAAGACAGGCCGGGATGCTCAAGTTAAAAACACACTCTGATAAGGAGCAATGAAGAAATAAAAAACGAAATAAGTGAATGCAACAGACAAGTCACATGCTCTTTACTAAAATAATAACAGATAATAGTTGGAATTTAAAATTACAACTATTAATCAGGCGGTCTCTAAAACGAACTGCTCGGCAGAATCATAAAACTCACAGATTTCCATCTTCTCCCCGTTGTTCCGGATACAACGGATACCTGTTATGGCATCAAGATTGACAGGACCCTGAATATGCCGGATCTTTTCCTGCTCGGGAGTTTTGATCTTTACCGAGTAATGACAAAGAAGTTTACTGATATCAATTTCAAGCAAAAGAATACGTTCCTCAGTTGTATTGAAAAACTCATTCGCAAGAGAAATTAATTCATCTTCTCCATCAAAATGAAAAAAACCTTCCTGTTCAAAAAACAGTGGGGTATATTCTTTTTCATCTGTTAAAGAACGGAATTCCATTTCTGAAACGAGATGATAAAGCTTGTCGGGTTGATGATCTTTATGTGTCATTAATGAATGGGTTTTAGACTGCTTAGTATTTTCGTTTTTCCATGATTATACACAATATTTTTATTTTACCCTGACCCTTTATTCAAAAAAAACATTTATTTTGACAATCAATTCTCACTATATTTATTTTGACCTGCCATTCAAAACACCATAACACCAGGGGTAACAAACATTTTAGTTGGTTCCCTCTCCTTAGCACCAATTTTCTCGGTGTATTTAATGACAATCTTTTAAAAAACCTGGCCAGTTTTATCAGTATTTATTGGATTGGCGAAACTCACCGCACCCATGCTCTTTCAGCCGCAGCAGCCATGCTGGTCATTCCTTACATATTATTTTCCCCGGGAGCAGGCATTTTATCAAGAATCAGGCAAAAAACATGGGTGGTAAGATTTTTGAAAATGATAGAGATCCCCATAATGGTGGCAGCAGGATATGGTTTTATCATAGAAAATATATGGTTAGTCCTTGCAGGTATTTTCATGATGGGCATCCAAAGTTGTCTTTACTCGCCCGCCAAATATGGCCTAATACGGGATATTGGGGGAAATTATAACATATCTTACGGTACAGGAGCATTAGAAATGAGTTCTTTTGCGGCCATTTTAAGCGGTCAATTTCTTGCATCATTGTTATCCGACCAAATCACAAACCCATGGTGGCTTTGGGGATTAATGGTATTTATTGCCATATCGGGCTATCTCACCAGTTTAACTATTAAGGCAAAAGAATCATTGCCGGATCCAAAAACAAAGGAATCCCTGAATCCTGTTAAATTCATGTGGCAATCTTACCACTTTGCCAAAACCATACCAGGCTTAAACACAGTTATCCTGGGGCTATGTATTTTTTGGTTAATGGGAAGCATGCTCCAGCTAAACCTATATCAATTTGGACCCGGCATTCTTGGACTAAGCAACACGCAAACAGGCATGATCATGGCCGGCGCAGCAATAGGAATTGCAGGCGGCTCCTACCTGGCAGGACTTCTGAGTCATCATAAAATACGCCTTAAAATGGTGTTTGTTGCAGCCATCGTCATAAGTTCGCTATTTCTGCTAATTGGCTTGGTTCCTCTGCCAGCTCCTGTTTTTGCAGCAATTGTATTCCTAATCGCCTTAAGCGGTGGTTTTTATAAAGTGCCTTTAAACGCATGGATACAAGCCCGGGTTCAGGGAAGAGATCTGGGGGATATGATCGCTTATCTTAATCTTTCTGCCTTTCTTTTCATTCTTCTATCTGCGGTATTATTTGATGTGATCGAACAATTCCTCGGTAAATATGCCGTATTCCTTTTTTTATCCCTGTCATTACTGGTCATGTTTATTATTCTTTTAAAGAACAGAAAAAAATACCACTCGCAGGATGAATACCTTCCGGAATAGAAATCAATAGTGCTGATAAAAATAACTTCAACAAAAAATGATGACCCGAGTGCGGAAACTTTAACCATAAATGAATATAAACCTAAAAAACTTTTTTGGGGTAAATAGTTTCCAAAGTTTATTTTTTTATTACATTTGCACCATGAACGAAGATCTAAAGCAACTGTTCG
>CAZSGN010000201.1:0-5424 GCA_964606415.1 uncultured Bacteroidales bacterium | reverse complement strand
CGAAAAAAGTGTATTTTTTCTGCTTTTTGATGGAAAAATGCTCAACTTGGGTTATGGCACCATGTTTGTTTTCGATGGTTGGTATTTTTTCCGGGCTATATTCCTGATACCATGGGTTGGTCATTTTTTCTTTTGAAGGTAAATTGACCCATAGCTGAAACCCCTCCAAATTGCCTTCTTTTTGTTCAGGTATCTCCTGGTGGACGATTCCTCCTCCTGCTGTCATCCACTGGATTCCTCCTGGCCCAATGACTCCATTATTCCCAATGCTGTCTTCGTGACGCATTTGACCAAGTTTCATGTAAGTGACGGTTTCAATGCCCCGGTGTGGATGCCAGGGAAAGCCTGCCTGGTAATCTTCAGCTTTTTCGTTGCGAAAATCATCAAGTAGCAGGAAAGGATCGGTTAAAGCAACTTCATCCTGTGCAAAAACCCTGTTTATTCTTACACCTGCACCTTCTGTGCCAGGCTGTGCGTCTATGATTTTTTTAGTTTTTCTGTACATGTCGGCCTTGTTTAATTTCTACCATGAAAATAGGAAAAAAGAAATGATTTATATGCATTTTTGACCCTTTTCGATTAATTTTGAACAAGTTTATAGGCGCATTAAAACATATTATAGCTGAATCAAGTTTTTCGGAATAAAATTCAGGTATATATTTTATAAAAATAGTATATTTAAATAGCATGAAATCAATAATTTAGCTCTGTGCTTTAATATGCAAAGTTTTAATAATTAGTGTTTTATAAGTTATTGCGAGATTTTTGTAATATAATAAAAATAAAAAATGATGTCAGAAAATAAAGAAAACAAAATAAGCAGGACGATCACCCAGGATGATTCATTACCTGCTGCACAGGCAATGCTATATGCGATTGGTTTGGACGATGATGATTTTAAAAAAGCCCAGGTTGGGATTGTGAGTACTGGCTGGGAAGGCAATCCCTGTAACATGCATTTGAATGATCTTTCTGGTCATATCAAAGATGCTGTACAAAAAAATGATTTGCTTGGATTGATTTTTCATACCATTGGGGTTAGTGATGGTATTACAAATGGCACGGATGGTATGCGTTTTTCACTGGTGTCAAGAGAGGTTATTGCGGATTCTATCGAGACGGTGGCAGGGGCGCAATATTATGATGCTTTGATTCCGGTTGTTGGATGTGACAAGAATATGCCCGGGGCGATGATTGCTTTAGGCCGGCTTAACCGTCCCTCGATTCTTGTTTATGGTGGTACGGTTGCTAAGGGTAACTGGAAAGGTGAAGACCTGAATATTGTTTCGGCTTTTGAAGCTTATGGTAAAAAGTTGCGGGGCACGATTAGTAATGAAGATTATATTGGTATAATCAAGAATGCTATTCCTGGTGCAGGTGCCTGTGGAGGGATGTATACGGCTAATACGATGGCGTCAGCTATTGAGGCAATGGGGATGAGTATGCCCTATAGCTCATCAAATCCTGCTGTTAGCCAGGCCAAGAATAAAGAATTGCAGATCCTTGGTGCAGCTATTAAGCATCTTTTAAAAGAAGATATACGGCCTAAAGATATTCTGACCAAAGAGGCTTTTGAAAATGCATTGACCCTGATCATGGCGCTGGGCGGATCAACCAATGCAGTGTTACATATGATCGCCATGGCAAAATCAGTAGGTGTTTCTTTGAACCTGGCCGATTTCCAGAGAATTAGTGATCAAACCCCATTTCTTGGCGATCTTAAACCTAGTGGCCGTTACCTTATGGAAGATCTGCATAATATTGGAGGTACGCCCGGTGTTTTAAAATACCTGATGGAAAAGGGGTTTATTCATGAAAATTGTTTAACCGTGACAGGGAAAAGTATCAAAGAAAATCTTGCGGAAGCAAGGTCGCTTGATGCAGACCAAAAAATTATTCATCCCATTGAAAAGCCTATCAAAAAGTTCGGGCATATTCAAATTTTATATGGAAACCTGGCAGAGGAAGGCTCCGTTGCTAAAATAACAGGTAAGGAAGGTGATGTATTTAAAGGAAAAGCTGTCGTCTTTGATAATGAGCGTGATGCGATAAAAGGTATTGGTGAAAAAGTGCAACCCGGTGACGTAATTGTTATTAGATATGTGGGCCCTCGCGGGGCGCCGGGTATGCCTGAGATGTTAAAGCCTACCAGTGCTGTTATTGGTGCCGGGTTAGGACAGCATGTCGCTTTAATTACAGATGGCCGCTTCTCCGGCGGAACCCACGGGTTTGTTGTTGGGCATGTAACACCCGAAGCGCAACAAGGGGGTGCCATTGCACTGATTAAGGATGGAGATACGATTACTATCGATGCAAACCGCAGGAAGCTGGAATTGAATATTTCTGATGAAGAATTGCTTAAAAGGAGAAATGAATGGAAAAAACCGGCTTATAAGGCAAAATCCGGCGTTCTGAAAAAATTCCAGCAAATGGTTGCTTCTGCCTCTGAAGGGTGCGTGACGGATGAGTGAATGCTAAGTGGAATGATGTAATCCGGTTTCGGGATACTGTTGAGATTGTGTTCAGGAGGATTTATAATGAATTACTGATCCTGTCAAAGGAGGACGTTTTACTTTTTTTGTCTCCGGAGACTTCTATGAGGGCAAGGGTAAATAATTATTTTTTCATAGCATTAGCAATACCAGATTGGAATAATTATTGATATATTATTTACTAAAAGATTAAAATTTATTCTCGTGATGAAAATGATATTTATTTTTCTAACAGGAGGTTTTATGGTTCTATTTTCAGGAAGCAAGGCAGAAGACAATCAGGAATGGAAGCAAAATGCTGCAAATATGGTTGAAGAACAAATTGTTGCCCGGGGTATAACAGATAAGGATGTTGTTGATGCCATGAAAAACACTCCGCGCCATAAATTTATGCCGGAAAATGTAAGAGGGAGCGCTTATGGAGACCACCCTTTGCCTATTGGATATGAACAGACCATATCCCAGCCTTATATTGTTGCTTTGATGACTGAGTTATTAGATTTGACGGGAACAGAAAGGGTGCTTGAAATTGGTACAGGTTCTGGTTACCAGGCAGCTATTTTATCCCGGCTTGCTGATTCGGTTTATACGATAGAGATTGTTAAAGAACTCGCCGACAGGGCAGAAGAAACCTTGCATGAGTCAGGATATGATAATGTTTATGTGAAACATGGTGATGGTTATGAGGGCTGGGAGGAGTTTGCCCCTTTTGATCGTATTATATTAACCGCTGCACCTCCGGAAGTTCCTCCTAAATTAATTGAACAGCTTGCTGTGGGAGGTACCATGATTCTCCCGGTGGGAGAATTGTCCCAGGACCTTGTGGAAATTAATAAAACGGAACAGGGTACTACCCGTAACGTTATTACAGGAGTACGCTTTGTGCCAATGGTCCGTTCCGGTAAAAAGGATTAATAGCGGAGCTCTGTGAATTTTCCATTGGTAACCACCACAGAATCTTCCTTGATAAAGGCTTGTTCGGAATCAGCTTTATACATCGTGAATGCAAAAGTACCCGAGATGGTTTCTTCATTGGTATTGACTTCTGTTAATTCAACGGTGCCTTTGGAAGCATAAAAAATATCATCATTGCTTATTTTGGCTGAACGTTTGAAGAAAGCATTGAAGTCTACAGAAGAAGTGGTGTCCAGAGTATTCGTGTTGAGATCATATTTTTTCTCAGTGGTCCCGTGGATGGTGATGTTCAGTATTTGACCGTCCACTGATGTGCCGTTAATGATGAAACGGTCACTTTCCCGGGTTGTTTTTCTGAGATCAGCCCTCCAGCTTGTGTCATTGATGGTGGCACTCATTTTTTCCGGAAGAAGTTGGTCTTTAACCTCTTCTGTGCATCCCGAAATAATAAAGAAAGAAAAAAGTGCAGCAATAATAGTATAAAGAAATTTTTTCATGTTTGTTTGTAGTTTTGGTTCATGATAAAAATACTGAATTTTATATTTCTTTTATCAATATGTATATAAAAAACATCACAACCTAAACCCATCCCTTTGACTTAAGGTATCAGGTAAAGGTTGTGACGCTTTTGTTTTTTTATGTTCTGATTTTTGAACCTTTTGTTGCAAAAAAGATAAGATACAGGTAGTAAATAAACAGAGAGGCAATAGCGAAAATGACAGACCCTGTAATTGATTGAACTGCACCCATGATCGGGGTTAAAATAGCAGCGCCAATGACAGCAGTTGAAATAACGCCTGATGCAACACCAGCTAGTGGCCCTAAATCTTCCAGTGCCAGGTTATAGATCGTTGGCCACATGATAGAGTGGAACAAGCCTGTACCCAGTAATAACCACATAGCTAAAACCGGATTGCTATCTCCAATTCCCAATGATGCGGCTACTAAAGCAATGCCTCCAACAGAGCACAAGGTAAGGATCTGTCTGGCTGAGAATTTCTGAAGGACAAATATACCTAATAGACGGCCAACCATTAGTCCTCCCCAATAATATTTAAGCATGTCGGTTCGGTGAGCTGATGAAAAATCCAGTCCTAAATTTTCAGTATAATCGGCAAAGAAACTGGGTATACCTATTTCAACACCCATGTAAAAGAATATTGCCAATGATCCCAGCCAAACATGAACATATTTAAAGGCACTTGACTTATATTCTTTGGGTGTTTCGAGATCATCATGCTCATCTCCTTTTATTTGGGGTAATTTAAGGAAAAACAATATTAAAAAGATTACTGCTGCAATAACACCAATGATAACAAAAGGCCCTTGCACCTGGAGTGGGTCCAGATTAGCTGATTCCGGAATATCAGTAATAATAAGCATGGAAACAAACATAGGAGCAATGACTGTTGCTACCGAGTTTAAAAAATTGGTTAGTGTTAGTCGGCTGGCAGCTGTTTTTGCAGGGCCCAATGCATTAACATAAGGATTAGCAGCAACCTGTAAAAACACAATGCCCAGTGCAAAGATACCAACGCCAAAAAGAAATGGTATATAACCTAAAGCGACCAGGGGAATACATAAAAATATGCCAAGTGCCAGTAATCCAACTCCAGATATCACACCATTTTTATATCCGATACGATGTATTAATAGCCCTACCGGAATTGAAAGGGCATAGGCACCAAAAAAGAAACTATTGGGAAGTTGTTTTAAAACCTCTCCATTTGGCCTTTGATCAAGATTGAAGGCTTCTTTTAAAAAGTCAATCATAGAGTTATTCATCGTTGTCATAAACCCTATCATAAAAAAGAGTGCCGCCATTATTATGAGGGCAAATGTGTAATTTGGTTTTGAATTTTCGGTCATGATTAAATTTTTAAATTTTATATTCTTAAAAAATATCGCGTAAATTTAAGAATATTTTATAAACTGGAAAATCTTATTATCTAAATTGAATAATTGGTTCTACTCTTATTTTAATGGTTAAATATTTAAATGATATAAGACACTGTTA
>CAZSGN010000200.1:0-5426 GCA_964606415.1 uncultured Bacteroidales bacterium | reverse complement strand
CATGTACAACAATATTTTAACAGTGTCTTATATATTTAAATATTAAACCATTAAACCATTAAACCATTAAAATAAGGGGAGAACCTTTTCAATAAATAACCCATGGCTTACAGCTTCCTGCAACCTCGATATACTTGATAAATCTATATACTTAAAAGTTGCCATGAATAAAAATGATTTTTCCTTTATGATTAAAACTCAAAAAGATTTTTATTTTTGCAGCTTAGATAACAAACTGTGGTCTTTTAAATTTTATCATCAGGCCATATTTATAATACCATATTTATGACAGCAAAAGAGAAATGGATAGATGAATTATTGGGGAGCATGACCCTGGAACAAAAGATTGGACAATTAATGGTTTTTGGTTTTTCCGGGGTAAGCATCACGCCGGATGTAATTGACCTGGTAAAAAATCATCATGTTGGATCTCTACGTATCAGTCAGGTTCTAAGGATGTTCACCATTATGAATGATGTTAAGCCCGGCGAAGAGCCTGATGAGATGATGAAACAATCAATGCATGCACCCAAGGGCTTAAATCGTGATTTTTCCCTTATTAAGCATACAACCGTGGCAAATGCGGCAGAATATGCTGAAATTCTCAATGAAGTCCGTAAAATCGCTTTTGAATTTAATGGTATCCCTATTCATTATACTATTGACATGGAAGGCAATGGTTCTGATGATCTGTTAGGTGGCCAGAGATTGTTTCCTCATCCGATGGGTATTGCAGCTACAGGTGATCCCGAAATTGCCTATAAGACGGGGTTGAGTATTGGTAAGCAAGCCAGAGCAGTAGGCGCTAATATGATTCACTCACCGCTTATTGATGTCAATTCAAACCCGAAAAATCCCGAAATTGGCAGCAGGGCCTATGCCGATAATACAGAGGATGTGATTAAATATGCAACACGCACCATGCACGGACTTATAGATGGCGGGCTTGTTCCGACAGGCAAGCATTTTCCCGGCAGAGGTGAATCAGTTGCTGATGCCCATTTTGGCTTACCTATGGTGGATGTTGATATTACAAAATTGAAAGATATTCATATTGAACCCTATATCCGCCTAATTAAAGAGGGGTTGCCGGCCATTATGAGTGCTCACTCTGTTTACCCGGCTTTGGGTGATAAAAAAATGCCTGCAAGTCTTTCCCGTAATATTCTAACTGGCTTTCTGCGTGGAGAGCTTGGTTTTAAAGGGCTTATAACTACAGATAATATGATGATGGGAGGGATTCTTAAAAAATATGAAATGTCAGAAGCCATTGTTCAGGCATTAATTGCCGGTAATGATCTTGTGCTGACCAGGGATGAAAGCCCTATCCGTTATAAAATACTTGATCATGTGAAGGAAGCAGTCCGGCAAGGACGATTGCCTGAGAAAGAAGTCGATGACAAGGTTCAGCGTATTTTAGGCATGAAATGGGATCAGGGCTTAGCTGAAAAGGGAGGTGTGGTTGATCCTTTCTGGGCTTCAGCGGTAACAAAAGATCCAGAGATTATTCATGCGGCTGAAGAGGCTGCTGAGAAATCAATTATCAAATTAAGGGAGCAACAAGATATTTTACCTCTAAGGCCTGACCAGAAAGTCTTACTCGTTGAGCAGATATTTCCTTCACAAATGGCTCAAAGTAATATGTATTCTCATCCCGGTTTGCTGTGGGAGGAAATGAATAAACATTCATTTAATGTGGGATCCATTGAAATTAATAATCTTCCGACAGAACTTGATATATCCCGGTTAAAAAGGAGGTTGGATATTGATGAGTATGATGTGATTGTTGCTACGAATTATTATTATCACAAGTCTGCTGCTGCTGTTCCTGAAGTTATTGATTTATGCATGAAAACCGGTAAGCCGGTTATTGTGCTTACCAGTACGCCTTATGAGGTGGGAGCACCCAAAGATTATCCTACTGTTCTGGTTTTTTTCCAGGCCGGTGGCCGGGAAAATATGACAGCGCTTTCCAGGATTCTTTTTGGATTGGCCGAAGCAAAAGGTCAATTACCAGTTCAATTACCGTAACATCCAAAAACAAATTCTATTTATATGGGCAACTTAACTATTATTGACATTATTGTCATTTTCGTTTATCTGGGGGGTATCACTTATATTGGAATCTATACCAGCCGTAAGATAAAAAATTCAGAGGACTTCTTTATGGGAAGCCGGCAGTTCAAAAAATTCAATATGATCATGTATCAGTTTGGAAGTGGTACGAGTGCTGATAGTGCGGTTTCAGCTTCTTCCAAAATCTATACAAACGGAATTTCAGGTATATGGTATTTATGGATGTATCTGCCTGTAACTCCTTTTTTCTGGCTTATTGCACCTATATTAAGACGAATGAGGGCGCTCACCATTGGCGACTTCTTTGAGTCACGTTTTGATAAGAGCATTTCATCACTTTATGCTTTAATTGGTGTTATTTTACAAATGGTGAATATAGGCGTTATTCTTAAAGGAACAGGTTCTCTGCTTAAAGCAACGACCGGCGGAACAATACCTGTTGACTGGGCCATTATTATTATGACGGTACTTTTTCTTTTTTATGGTATGGCCGGAGGTCTGGCTGCTGCTGTAATAACTGATCTTATCCAGGGGATTTTAACCATTATTTTTTCAGTGATATTAATTCCTTTCGCTCTAAATGCCGTTGGCGGAATGGAAGGTATACGACAAGGGATTTCTGATCCTGCTTTGTTAAGTTTAGTTGCTCCTTCCGATATTGGTGTGTTTTATATTCTAATGGGTAGTATTGCTTTACTGGTTGGGATTGGCACTTTGCCTCATCATATGGGCGTTTGTGGCGCAGGACGGACAGAACTTGATGGCCGGATAGGGTTTACATATGGTTCCTTTCTTAAAAGAGCTGCAACAATAGCCTGGGCGGTAGTTGCTCTTGCTGCAATTGTTATGTTTGCCGGAGAAAGTGTTAAACCAGACGAAGTATTTGGTAAAGTTGCTCATACTTTTCTGCCTAATCTAGGTTATGGCATACTGGGTATTTTTATTGCCACTTTTCTGTCTGCGATTATGAGTACGTGTGATAATGCGATGTTATCTGCTTCGGCTCTTTTCACCAGTAATATTTACAGGCCTTATATTAAAAAGGATGCCTCACAAAGTCATTATGTTAATGTAGGCCGGGCTAGTGCCTTTTTTGTGGTTGCCGGAGGTATTGGCGTGGCTTATGCATTGCCCGGTGTTATAAAAGGCGTGGAGTTGATGTGGATTATTCCTTCTTTACTGGGTATATCCTTTTGGCTGGGGTACATCTGGCGGGGAATGACTGTAAAAGGAGTATGGGCAGCTACCATTGCTGCGTTTCTGGTATGGTGGTTGTCTGATCAGCAAGTCTTTATTAATTGGCTGGACCAAACGTTCCCCTTCCTTTCTAGTATAAACTTTATTACAGTCCGTAATTACAATGATGTCATTGTAAAAGGTATTTATTTTCCCTGGCAGATTGTTTTTTATCTTACTGTTGGGTTTGTTGTTGGTATTGTTGTTAGTTTGTTTACCAAAAAAGTCCCTGAAGATCAATTGAATCATTTTTATGGCTTAATGAGAACACCGGTCAATGAACCCGAAGAATTAACAGAAAATGCACAACTTCCAAAGGGAAAAGATTACGCACCTCAGAATAAATTAATTAATCTGCCAGGAATTGAGTTACAGGTGCCTTCTAAGCAAGCAATTGGTGGCTTTTTTGTTGCTGTATTTTTTGTACTTCTACTTGTGGGTTCTTTGCTTTGGATTGTGGCGGCTTAATCGAGAAAAAGAATGGCCTATTTTGGGCTATTAACATTTTTAACGGATAACAGCGCCAGCATAGAATTATAAATACTATGCTGGTTGCTTTTGAGTATTAAAATGATTTCTTTTGACGGAAACAGATAATGAATAAGCATAACAGGTTGAATTTCAGGGAATTTTTTATTTTCATTGATTTTTTTGTGCTGAATATTGCACTGGTCAGTTCTTTTCTGATCAATGAAACAAGCTTGTCGTGTTGTTTTGAATTATTCATTATTGCTAATTTTGCTGCTGTTTTTATTCTTGTTTTTTTTTCTTTCGATAAATACAGCCAGCATACCCGGATATCAAATGAAGCCCTAACGGCTCTTAAAAAGGGAATACTTGTCGCATTGTTGTTTGCCGTTTCATCAATGATCTACCTACATGATAAGGATATTGTTCAATTATTTATCGTTTTTATTATTTTTTACCTGCCTGCTTTATCAATTTTTCATGGTGTAGCTGTTTATATTATAAAAAAATTACGCGCGAGAGGATTTTTTGTAACACCTATTGCTATTGCCGGGTACGGAGATAATGCAAAAGAGTTGATTACGGTTTTTAAAAATAATAATGAATGGGGGTATCAGTTAAATGGTGTATTTGGTGATGATTCGGGGGCGTCTTTTTTTAAAGGGGATATTACTAAATTAAAAGCTTTTTGTTCCGCTAATAATATATCAGAAATTTTTTGTTGCCTGCCTCATGTTTCGAAAAAGCAGTTGGAGGAAATTATTGATTTCTCAGATGAGTTATTAATTAAAGTCTGGATCATCCCCAGTTCTATTGATTTTGGTTATAAAAATTATGGACTGGCGCGAATGGAACATATTCCTTTGATCAATATAGAGCCTATTCCATTGGAGAAGCCTGTTAATTTGATCATGAAAAGGATTTTTGATGTGCTTTTCTCTTTGATGATAACGGTTGGTTTTTTGTGGTGGATATTCATTATTTTGGGCTTTCTGATCAAAATTGATTCACCAGGCCCTGTTTTTTTTATTCAGAAAAGAACTGGCATAGGAGGAAAAAGTTTTCGTTGTTTTAAATTAAGAACCATGAAAGTAAATAAGGAAGCTGATACTCTGCAGGCTTCTAAAAATGATCAGCGTATTACAACGCTTGGTCGTTTTCTTAGAAAAACAAGTCTTGATGAGCTTCCCCAATTTATTAATGTCCTCAAAGGGGATATGTCTGTTATTGGCCCCCGCCCACACATGATCGCCCATACAGAGAAATATACTGCTATTATCGAAAAATATATGTATCGGCACAAGATTAAACCCGGAATAACTGGCCTTGCCCAGGTAAAGGGGTTTAGGGGAGGAACGGAAGAAGATGATTATGCCATGAAAGGAAGGGTGAGACTGGATCGTTTTTACATACAGAACTGGTCGCTCGGCCTTGACCTGAAAATTTTATTCCTGACGATTCTAAAGGTCTTTAAACCGGATCATCATGCTTTTTAAATAGCCGATTTATATTGATATAGAAGTGGATGCCTTCTGTACTAAAAAAGAACATTTCGCATTAAAAATGCAAGCGTGGTTTATATTTTTGGTTCCACCACTAATTTAATGAAAGCTTGCAATTTGTTTATATGTAGATAAAATATGGTT
>CAZSGN010000199.1:0-5429 GCA_964606415.1 uncultured Bacteroidales bacterium | reverse complement strand
TGCGGGTGGCACAAGTAAGCAACACAGTCGGGACTATTGAAAACTGGTAATTTGCCATTATCTTGTTTTTTCGTTTAGCAGAGGCGCTGCTATCTGTTGTGTTGCGTGAAAAAACTGTTTTCGTAGCACTTGTCAAAAAATACCTGACAGCCTTGATTTTTTGCTTCTTTTTCATTAAGGAAAAAGAAGAGAATTTATTTATACAAAAAAATCTCCTTAGGTTATTAATTTAAAGGATTTTGATTAGCTGCTTTAATGTGTCAAAGTAGAATTATGTGCTTTGTCTTATTATATTGTATTCCCGACATAAAAATGCGACATTATATTTTGATGCGGATCAGGAGTTCTGACTATATTGCATCAATCAAAAACCACAATATTTAAACAATATTTTAATAGTGTTTTATATGTTATTGCGAAACTTTTGTAAATTACTATAGTTATGGAAATAACCATTGATCAAGTTTTTGCCAAAGAAATTCTTTCAGGTTTAAAGAACAACCCGAAGTTTTTACCTTCAAAATATTTTTATGATCAGAAAGGTGACGATCTCTTCCAACAGATTATGAAACTTGATGAATATTACCCTACCCGGGCCGAATATGAAATTCTTGCTAATTATCATGCTCAGATGCTGAATTATTTTAGTTTGAATCATGAACCTTTTCAACTGATTGAAATGGGCGCAGGTGATGGAACCAAAACAAAATTATTACTTCGTTATTTTTTGGATAAAAAGGTGGCTTTTAAATATCGTCCGGTTGATATTTCGGCTAATGTGTTGGGGATTTTGGAAAAGCATCTGGAAGATGATCTGCCCGGGCTTGATATTGACCCAATGGCAAAAGAGTATTTTGATGCTTTAAATGAACTTAAGAACCAATGTTGTGAAAAAAAGGTAGTGTTGTTTTTGGGAGGTAATATTGGCAATTTTCAGCCTGATCAGGCTCACTACTTCCTACAGAAAATGTCTGAAAGCCTTAGTACTGGTGATGTATTTATGTTGGGAATTGATATTAAAAAAGATCCCCGCACTGTTTTAGGTGCTTATAATGATGCAAAAGGTGTGACCCGGGCTTTTAATTTGAATTTGCTGGAGCGTATTAACCGGGAGTTGGATGCTGATTTTGATCTTCTGGAATTTTATCATTATCCGGTTTATGACCCTGGTACGGGCGATGCGAAAAGTTACCTCGTTAGCAGAAAAAAACAGGTGGTTCATCTTAATTATATCGATGAAGTGATACATTTTGATGAAGGGGAGACGATTTGGACTGAACTTTCCCGGAAATACAGCATCTCAGAAATTGATCAAATGGCTGATGAGCACGGATTTAAAGTGGCCAGGCATTTTTTTGACAGAAATCATTATTTCACCAATACCCTTTGGGTCAAGAAATAGAAAAATTCTTTATCTTGCATCCTGATTAATCCTAAAATCAGAATCATGAGCAGATATTACCTTTTGGTATTTTTGGTATTATATCTTACTTCTTTACCTTTTAAAGTATTATCGCAAGAGCATCATCAAACATCTTCCGAAGTTACTCAGAACCAGCATTTGTCCGGTGATGACAATAATGCTTCGAAGGGATTTGAATCGCATAATAAAGAGCATGGAGCAGATGAGGGTGGCCACGAGAGCGATATGTCCCCTTTGTTCTTTATTTGTATTGCTCTTTTTATTGGGACAGCTACACGTCATTATTTAAGAAAAAGTCCTTTGCCATACACGGTTTCGATGTTATTAATCGGCGTTGGTATTGGTATTTTGGAAAGGCTTGATTATCTCGAAAAATTAGTTATTGGCGGGTTCTCTATGGAACTTTCGTTGGTCTCACGCTCAATTGAATGGGCTGGCTCTATTGATCCGCATTTGATTTTTTATGTTTTTCTCCCCACATTGATTTTTGAGGCTGCTTTTGCTTTGGATGTACATACTTTCAAAAAAACCTCGGGGAATGCTTTTATTCTTGCTGTACCCGGATTAATTGTGGCTTTGGTTATGACAGCAGGAGTTGCGATGTTGATTAATTATTCAGGTTTTGGATTGATTAAATGGGACTGGATCGTGGCTTTGCTTTTTGGAACCATTGTTAGTGCTACTGACCCGGTTGCTGTTGTTGCATTATTGAAAGAACTGGGGGCAGGGAAAAAACTTCAAACCCTTATAGAAAGTGAGTCTTTATTGAATGATGGAACGGCTATTGTTATTTTCATGGTCTTTTTAGCATTATTGACCGGGGAGGGCAGTAATGCCAGTCCATTGATACAGTTTCTCCAAGTGGCATTGGGAGGTATTCTGATTGGGGCTGTTATTGGGTGGATCATTATTACCTTGCTTAAAAAAGTGTACAATGATGCATTGTTTGAAATAACAATCATCGTTGCGGCTGCTTACCTGACTTTCTTCGTTGCTGAGAAATTACATGTTTCCGGTGTGCTGGGCGTGGTTATGCTAGGCTTGTTGATGGCTGGTGTCGGACGAACCCGGATTAGCCCTCAAGTGCATCATTTCCTCCATGAGTTCTGGGAGTTGGCTGCTTTTATTGCCAATACCCTTATTTTTCTTATTGTGGGTGTGGTAATTGCTCAAAGAACCCATTTTACAGGTACCGATATTCTGATATTACTCCTGATTTACCTGGCTATTATCGTGATTCGTGCGTTTGTGGTCATGATGTTTTATCCGTTAATGAGAAGGATTGGTTATGGCTTGCCTGTCGAACATGGTATTGTTGCCTGGTGGGGTGGTTTGCGTGGAGCTATTGGCCTGGCTTTAGCTCTTATTGTAGCAGGTATTGACAGTATTGATCCCGAAATTAGAAATCAAATTCTTTTCCTTACAGCTGGTATTGTTTTCCTGACATCAACAATTAATGCAACAACAACCAAATGGGTTGTTAATGCCCTGGGTATTACCAAAATGTCCTCGGCCAAAGAGTTGATGTTGTTAAACACACAAAAGATTATTCGTCAAAGTAGTGAAAAAGAATTAAGTAAGATCAAGAATGATCGTTTTATGGCTGGTGCCAATTGGGAGAAAGTGAAAGAATATATTCCCGAGCCAGTTGATGAGCAGCGGGAACAGGAGTTGGAGATTGAAACCCTTGCAGAAACAAGAAAAAGAATCTTGCAAAAAGAAAAAAGTAGTTATTGGAAACAGTTTGAGGAAGGACTTCTAGGCAGGGGGGCTTTACACCAACTCTCGGATACCATTGATATTATGATGGATTCTGAGGGGAGTATTTCGCTCTCGAATAGAGAAGACCTGGAAAATCTGTGGCAAACACCTAAATTCTGGAATAAGTTACAACTTGTTCCGGTGATTGGAAAATTTGCCCAGCATGTCTTTTTTAATAAACTCTCAATGAGCTATGATTGTGCCAGGGGCTTTGTTGCTGCACAGGAAGAAAACCTTAAAATGGTTTCCAGTATGGCTATTCATGCTGAAGATGGCCAGACCAATGAACGATATGAAATGATTGAAAGTGAAATTAATGAGAACCGGATCCAGGGGCTTACTTTCCTGAGAAATTTAAGAGAGGCTTATCCGGAGATTTATAGTGCTATTGAAACAAGGCAGGCTATCAGAACATTATTAAATCACCAGGAATATTCTATCGAGAGACTTCTTAAACAGCGACGTGTTGAACCGGATGAAGCAGAAGGCATGCTGGCTGATATCGAAGAAAAAATGGCTAAATTATTAAATACGCCTCCGGGAATTAAAACGAAATTGCCGGTTGATATGCTTCGGAGTATCCCCTGGCTGGCCGCCCTGGATGAGAAAAGTTTTAAAAAGGTGCTGGGTGCTTTTCAGACCAGGATTTATGCTGTCGGAGAAAATCTTGTAAGGAAGAAGAGATATGGAGATGATATCTTTATTATTATCCGCGGGTCGGTGAAGGTGATTATCAATAAAAAAGTGGTTGATGTTCTGGGACCTGGTGATGTTTTGGGTGAGATGTCTATCTTGGCAGGAGTGCCACGGACAGCTACCGTAACCGCCGAATCTCCTGTTACGGCTCTTCGTTTGCCTGAAACTATTATTTCTGACCTGATGAAAGAATCAGTATCTTTCAAATATCAACTTTGGTTGATTGCTGCGCGCCGTTTTACTGAAAACCTCATTGAACATATACCGCCTTATGCTGATTGGTCTCACCAACAAATACGTGCATGGCTGCAGAACGGCGAAATTAAGGATGTAGCCAAAGGACAAGGTTTTGACCTTGCCGGAAAACTGGCTCTCCTGATATATGGACAGGTTGTTGATGCCATTGATGCGTCAAAGGTCTTTGATGAGATGCAAATGGTTGATTCAGCACAGGTTAAGGTTATCGAAGATGCACGTTTTTTCCTTGTTGATAAAGCCTGATTTTAAACCTCAGGTAATGTTTTCTTTTCCTGTATATTTTGATTATTAATACCAATTACTTCGTCATATGCAATTAATATGGCTAATTGTGAAACAGGGACTGTTATTAATAATCCAATGCCCAATAATAACGCTCCTGCTAAATTTAATAAGAAGATAACCAACATAAAGCCAAATATGGTAAACCACCTTTTGGTGATAATGCGGCGGCTATCTTCTAATGCGGGCCAGAATTCTTTTCCGCCAAACATGATTAGAAGAGGCATCCATGTATAAGCAATGCCCAGGTATATACCGGGAATGATCAGGATAAGCAAACCCAGGAAAATAAGTGCAAGGCCTACGGATCGCCCTAATAAAAACGGAATAAAAAACTGAAAGCCTTTGAAAAAATCATTGAATTCATATGGCTCCCCATAAATAATCTTTTTCCCCACAATAAAAAAACCGGAGAGAATACATAATTGAATGGTGCTGTTAAGAAAAATACCGGCAACTGGTATCATCCCGACCGAAAAGGCTGAGGCAACTAAAGTAATTGCTGCCAGCAATGTGTATCCAACCAGCATGCCGGAATGTTGTTTAAAAATCTCGAAGCTTTTGTTGAAAAAATAACGAATATCAAAGTTGTAGCCTTCTTTTTCTAGTTGCTCTACGGTGGGGCCATCTTTATATTCGGGGTTTTTAATTGTGAAGTATGAATTAGGTTCCATATAAAAAATGTTTTTTAATTACGATGAGCTTATTTATTTTGTAATTTTTAGAATGGAGCAAATATAAGTTTTTTTTTTCGATGCCCCTCCATTCACTTGTTCACCTTTTATCCCGATGCATACCAATTGCTTCGTTCAAGTAGACAGTAGTATAAAACCCGGTCCCGCAGCCATTCTATTCCCTAAAGGGAGCATCCCGCAGCAAACAAAGAATCCGTCAGTTGCCGGACCGGCGACGAACAGAGAATCCGTCAGTGGACGGACAGGCGCAGAACAAGGGGCAAGGAACAGAACACAACACATCCTCAAATGGCACGAAAGGCGAAGAACAATGA
>CAZSGN010000198.1:0-5465 GCA_964606415.1 uncultured Bacteroidales bacterium | reverse complement strand
TGGGCTGAATAAATATGATGGTTATTCTTTTAAAATATTTCGTCATCAACCTGCCAATCCTCATTCTATAAAAGATAATTATATATTTGATATAGAGATTGATTCCCAGGGGGATGTTTTAATTGCCACACGTGCTGGTGTGCATAAGTATGATAAAGATCTTAACCATTTTGTTGATTTAACAACGAATATTTTTCAAGAAAAACAATATCCTGTTTATGATATTGCAGTTGATCATTTTGGCCTCGTCTGGCTTAAAACCAAAAAAGCATTGATACGATGGAGCCCCGATGATCAAAGTGTTAAGTGGATTGAGCATGGGGTGGATTTGTTTCATTCATTTCCCGAAGGAGAATATCAAACCATTTATATTGACCGCCAGGGAGAAGTCTGGGTGGGCACTGAAGTCGGATTGTATTATTATGATAGGAAGAGAGATCTTTTAAGACTTTTTTCTTTTCATGAAAACAATTCTTATAGTATTAGCAATAATCGGGTCAGTGATATTTTGGAGGATGATGAGGGGCGTTTATGGGTGGGAACAAAATATGGATTAAATATGTTTGATCGCCAAAATGAATGGTTTTATTCTTTTGTCAAGCTTTCTTCTGCCGGCAATGATATTAATGATCTTTTCCAGGACCACCGGGGTGATCTATGGGTTGCCCATGATGCCGGTGTTTCTAAGTTTAACCGGGAAAAAGAGCAGTTTGTTAATTATCAAAAAACACGGCAAAGAGATCGTACTGATCCTTTAGGTGAGATGAATGTTATTTTTGAAGATCGGTCAAAAGTTATGTGGATAGGAGGGTTTCAGGGATTGATGAAAAAGAATTTGAAGAATAAGAAGTTCTGGAATTTCAATGAGCTTAAAGGATCATCCGTGTCTTCTTTGATAAATATTGATGGTGGAAGTGTGTTGGCAGGAACATGGGCTGGAGAGGTATTTAAAATTGATAACAGAAGGACTGAAAAAATCGCTGATTATGAGTCAAGAATAAATGCCCTGCATCATTATGAAGATCTTGTCCTGGTCGGAACAAATAATGGCTTGTTTATCTCTGGTGATCAGAATAATCAACAGGGTTTTCATGATGGGATGGTTTCTTTTATTAATGCACTTGAAGGAATTCCTGTTTTATCTTTTCTAAAAGGCCCGGATAATGAAATTTGGGTGGGTTCCGGCAACGGGATTTTCCATTATCAACCCGGGAGCACAGAGATCAAGCATATAGAAAGTTTAAATGTAGAAGGAGAAGATTTTTTATTAAATAATATTTATGATCTTGTTGTTGATAATCAAGGGTTTGTATGGATGGGGACCAATGACGGACTTGTTAAATTTTATCCGGATAATGGTTTTGCCCGGATTTATAAGGCTCATAAAGGGAATGTGTCCGATCAAACATTAAAAAGCAATACAGTTTATAGTTTATTTGATCAGGATTCTTTACTATGGATTGGTACTTCTTATGGATTGTATAAAATGGATAAATACAACCATCATTTTTTCTTGTTTGATGAGTCTGATGGCTTGCCTAATAATGCAATTTATGCAATCCGGAAAGAACGGGAAGATTCCTTTTTGTGGTTAAGTACTAATAAGGGGCTGGCTCGTTTTGATATGAACAATAATGCTGCTATTTCTTTTGATGTTAGGGATGGTTTATCTGGTTATGAATTCATTCGGGGAAGTGCATGTCAGACAAGGACAGGACACATCTATTTTGGGGGTGTTAAAGGGCTTAATTTTTTTCATCCTGATTCGATTAGCAGGAATAATTATAAACCTCCTGTAGCTATTACTTCTGTTGAGATCTTTGCTGAGAACGAACGGATTGTAAAAGATTTAAATCATCAGGACAGAATTGTTTTTTCTCCCGGCGTGAAAATGTTTACTATTAATTTTGCTGCCCTTGATTTTACTTATCCTGATAAAAATCAATATGCTTATCAAATGTATCGAGAGAACATGGGGGGGGCGGACTGGATTAATATCGGAAACCATCACTCGGCTACTTTTACTAATTTAAATCCGGGTAATTATGTTTTTAAGGTTAAAGGGAGTAATAATGATGGCCAATGGAATCAACAAGGGGTTGTTTTGTATGTTTACATCAAACCTCCATTCTGGCAGACTAATGTTGCTTATGTTTTATATATTCTTTTTGTTGTTGGTGGAATTCTATTTATTATTCGTTATCGCACCAAGAAACTTAGGGAATCGAACCGGATTCTTCGTGAAAAAGAATTGGCTTCAATAAAGATTGCCCGGCAAAAAGAAGAATTAACCGTCAAAAATAAGGATATCACAGATAGTATTAATTATGCTAAACGGATTCAGGAGGCTATGATGCCTTCAATGCGATTATTTGATAAGCATTTTCTTGATCATTTTATTTTAGACAGACCAAAATCTATTGTAAGTGGTGATTTTTTCTGGATTAGTGAGTATGGAGATAAATTATTTGTCGGGGCAGTGGATTGTACTGGACACGGAGTGCCGGGTGCTTTTATGTCTTTAATAGGCATTGAGCTTTTTAGGCGGATTACAAATATTAAGGATATTGAAAATCCGGCCCAGATATTGGATATTCTTAATGATAATTTTTCTGATATGTTTGCTGATGTTGGAAATATTACAATCAGGGATGGGATGGATGTTTCTTTGTGTTTGATTGATAAAAAAAGAAGAATGATTGATTTTGCCGGGGCATTTAATCCTCTTTATTTAATAAGGGATGAAAAAATTATCGAGGTTAGAGGTGATCGCGCTTCAATAGGTATTCGGGAGCATGATAGTGAAGGATCGTTTTCATTTACGAATCATTCCTTGCCTTTGCAAAAAGATGATCAAATTTATATATTTACTGATGGATATCCGGATCAGTTTGGGGGGCTTAACGGGAAAAAATACAAAAAAAGACGATTCAGGCATTTATTGTTGAATATTCATCAGTTTCCCATGAAGGAACAGAAGGTAAGACTGGAACGCAGTCTTGATGAATGGAAAGGGAGCCGGGAACAAATTGATGATATCCTGGTTATTGGGTTAAAACCTGATATTTAATCATGATACTTAAATTGAGCAATTCCAGTTATGCGGTATATCACTTTACTTATCTTTTGAGCAGAACCTTTCGCTTATGACTGGAAGGAATAAGCGCTCTGCTTAATTATTATTATTTGATAGTAGTTTTAATGTAAGGGATATTCCACCATAGCGCATCTCATTTTAATAAATAAATGCATAAAAATATGAAAAACAAGCATTTAATAAACATGTGCGTAGTTTCGGTTTTGTTGTTCTTTGCAGCATGTCAAAAACCTGATCATTCATTGTTAATCGAAGCAGAAGACTTCTCAGATAAAGGTGGATGGGTGGTTGATCCCCAGTTTGTTGAGCAGATGGGATCACCTTATTTATTGGCTCATGGGATGGGGATGCCTGTTGATGATGCTTCAACAGAAGTTACTTTTAAATCTTCCGGGAAATATCATGTTTGGGTGCGTACTAAAGATTGGGCGCCCGGTGATTGGAAAGCCCCGGGCCGTTTCCGGCTGCTTGTCAATGGTCATGAGGTTAACAAGGATCTGGGAACAGAACCCGGATGGGCCTGGCAGTATGCAGGAATCGTTCAGGTTGATGATGCGGAGGCCACGATAACGCTTCGTGATCTTACTGGTTTTGCCGGCAGATGTGATGCAATCTATTTTTCTGCCCGAAAGAATCCGCCCCCTGGTGATGCTGCTTCTCTGGCAAAATGGAGAATAGATAACAACCGGAAGAAGTTGGCCGGGAAAGAGTCGTTGGACTTTGATCTCGTGGTCGTAGGTGGAGGACTTGCAGGATGTGGGGCTTCTATTGCTGCGGCAGAAGAAGGGTTGAGGGTTGCTCTTGTACATGACAGGCCTGTGCTTGGAGGTAATGCCAGTGAGGAGATCAGGGTGCATACTTTGGGAATTAACTGGAAATATGACCGTATCATAAGTATGTTGAATACCCTTCATTGGCCCAATGGATCGCCAGATGCTGTGTATGATGATGAGAAAAGAACGAGAAATGTTGAACAGTATGAGAATATTGAAGTTTTTTATAATTGGAGGGCTTTTTATGCTGAGACTGAGAATGATTCTGTTCTTTGGGTCGATGCCCGCCATACATCGACAAACGAGGTGAAGCGTTTTATTGCTCCGTTGTTCGCAGATTGCACCGGGGATGGATGGATTGGTTATTGGGCAGGGGCTGATTATATGTACGGGAGGGAAGCGGCAGAGCGGTTTGGTGAGTCAATAGATACTTTTGCTTATCCTTTTCATGTTCACTTTAGAGAAGAGGAACTGGCTCAGAAATGGGTTGATTATAAGCATCTATGGGTTCCCGAAGAACCTGATAACCGGGTTATGGGGTCTTCGGTTTTATGGCGTTCTAATCAAGCGGATACTGTCTCTTCTTTTCCCAAAGTACCCTGGGCAATGGATGTTGCAGAAGACCATGTTGCTGCGGAAGGTGAGTGGTATTGGGAGTTTTCTTCTGATGATTTACATCAAATAGACGATGCAGAGATAATAAGGGATCATCTTTTTAAAGCTATCTATGGTTCTTTTTATAATGCGAAACAAAAAACGGAGTACCGTTATCATAAGTTAGAGTGGGTGTCTTATTTGCTTGGGAAAAGAGAATCGAGAAGGTTGGTCGGTGATTATATTTTCACATTTAATGATGCACGGAAAGGTACTTGTTTCGACGATGCTGTGGCAAAAGGGGCAAGAAATATAGATGTCCATTATCAGCAGAATTTACTGGATTCTTCCATCCCGGATTTTATATCTGATGCTCTTTACTATCAGCCGGAAGAATATTTTGTTCCTTATCGTTCTTTGTATTCAAAAAATATAAAAAACCTGTTTATGGCTGGGCGAAACTTTAGTTGTTCACATGTGGGCCTTGGTGGCCCAAGGGTGATGCATACGACAGCGCAGATGGGGTGTGCTGTTGGGTATGCTGCTTCTGTGTGTTATAAACATCATGTTTTGCCACGTGATGTGTACAGTGATTATATGAAAGATCTTTTAACTTTGATAGAGGAAAGTGATAAAAAACCGGGACGAACCTTAAAGTAAGGGGGTTGTTTCTTAGTATCCTTGAAAACCTTCCTGATTGCTGTTTCTCTTAATTCTTTCTAATCCACCACGGTGGATATGGAGATTCTTATTAGTACTTAGAGCTTGTTAATAAACGCAAGTCTTTGGGTCATCATGTTCAATAACGAGGCTTGCGAAGTCCCAAAATGCGGAGTTTACTGTTGTAAATAAGCAATTTTGGGACAAGCATAACGAAGTTAGGGTAGTGGATATTATGGACGAACACTAGTCTTAAAAATTCAGAACTCCTGATCCCAGTGTTGTGAATCAACTACTTATGAAATTATAAAAACAATCTTTAATGTCGTAAAATTGTCGCA